>CAXBHO010000004.1:0-71121 GCA_963975485.1 uncultured Balneola sp.
CAGCCCCCTATCTGACGACATTTCAGCAATGACACGACACTAGTGTAAAGTCAATATCAAATGTCGTAAAACACCTGATATGTTTGACTATCAATAAATATAGAGTCAAAAGCTTACCTTGAAAAAATAGGAGGAAAAACCTAACACCCTGAGTTCCTACAAAATGATGCCCTCGGCAGCTTCTAACTTAGGCTAAAAATAACGCCACCTTCTCAAGACAAGGGGTTGCAACCCCTTGTCTGACTTATGGACGTTTTTATTTCTTACAACTCGATCAATCTTGCAGTTTGATTCAAGGGGAATTAAATTTCTCGCTTTCAGCCAAGCATTAAATTCATCGATCTCTTCCTCATTCCAATAGATTTGACACAGCTTTTCTAATTCAGGTTAACAGAGCTACGACAATTCATGGATAACGCTACACTAGTACTATTTTTATCTATTTTAATATCTACTTCTCTACCACTATTAAGTCAATACAAATTTGAAAAAATAGGCGGTTATTCTATCAATAAATCTGATGATTTCTATTTATCAGGACATTTATCGTTAGCCATGGACGACAATAGAAACTTGTACTATTGTTTTTTAAATCAAGTACTCAAGTTTGATAGCAATGGGAGGTTTATTAAACAAATAAATCCAATCGGAAGAGGGCCCGGAGAATTCGAAACATTAATAGATTGTGAAGTCAATGATGAATTTCTTGTAGTTCAAACTTTTTCACAGTTTAAGTTAATCTTTTATAAAAAAGATGATTTGTCATATAGCCACGAAATAAAAACTAAAAGCTATAATTCAAGACAATGTGCAATTCATAATGGTGCAGTAATCACACTAAACGATGATACCAAAAATAATACTGATTTAGCCGCAGTATCTGAATATAGTTTTGATGGCGAAAATTCAGCTTTACATGGTATAATGCCTCCTTATGCTTATTTGAGTAGAACTTCATCTGGAGGAGGCATCAGTAGTAATACTGATGACATATTTTATTACTCGTTTACAGCTTATCCACAAATTTGGAAGGTAAACACTGATTCTCAAAAATCTACAGTGTATAAAAATTCATATATTAATTTTTCAAAACTTGATGAAGGAAAAATAAACGGTCTAGCAAACAATCATGGAAGTTGGAGAGAGTACTTGTACTCTCATTCAAGATCTACGGGGCTTTATTTTTTAAATAATGAAAAACTGCTAATACAAATAATTGATAATGGAAATCCATATAAAAATGGTGCATATGATGAATCATTGATTAGCAGAACGATTGATATTTGGGATACAAAACTGGATTCTGTTGTAGGAACAGGAATCAAACTTCCTGAGAATAAAAGAATTGTGTTTGTAAATCAAAACTTAGTATATCTTCTATCCGAGTTTAACTATGAAGATAAATTTGAAAAAGCTGAATTTGGGGTAGATTTTCCATTCTTAGAGATATACGAACTAAGAAAAGACTAAATTTTAAAGCCCTCTCATTGTAAATAGCTTGGCGGCAATTTTAGATAGTGAAGTTTTAAGAATGATAATCAAAACTGTTTTTTTTAGGAATGGAATCAATTGTTTTCTTCCAAGCCTCATATTCCATTCTGCTCTTTTAGCTACTTTTTTCAATAACCTTTTTTGATTTTTTTGATAGGCGATAAGAGCCGCTTTTTCTTCATGAGGAGTTTCGGAGATCTTTTCCATAGCTTTGGATAACTCCCACGCTCCGATCCAACCTAAATTCATTCCTTGTCCACCAATCGGGCTTACAACATGTGCAGCATCTCCGGCTAGTATAATTCTGTTTTTTACGAAATGCTCAGCAGTAAATTGCTGTACACCAAAACTACTAAGCATGGTGCATTGTACGTTCGAAATATCGTAACCCAATCGTTTTTGAACTAAGTTTGAGAGTAATTGCTGAGAAGGGTTTTTAACAAAATCATCAGTTTTTACTACCCAACGGCGCATACCATTTGGTAGCGGAAAACTTTCTATCAATCCTTCTTTAGGTAAGAAAACAGCAGCATTTGATCCGAAATCAGTAGTGTCATCAAAATCTCCCATCAGGTAAGTATCAGGATATGTTTTACCTCCATAAAAAATTCCTGCTTCTTGTCTGACGAAACTATTCTTGCCGTCACAACCAATCAAAAAATCAGACTGAAGATTAAACTCACCTTCACTTGTAGAATATCGGCAACGTACACTGGCTTCGTTTTGGTGGATAGAAGTAACTTTTGCACCTCGTATTAATCCGTTTGGATTTAATTCTAAGAACCTTTTGGTCAGAATTTTTTCAGTTTCGAATTGAGGACAAGCCAAAATAAAATTAAAAGGCTTTTCGAGTTTAGAAAAATTAATTTCCCCCAACTTTCTTTTCTCATTATGAGCAATACCTTTACTTATTTGAATACCGGCTTGTAAGAATTCATCACAAAAATCTAATTGTTGAAAAAGCTTTAAGGAGACGGGATGAATACCTAAAGATCGGGAATCAGGTACAGGCGCAATTTTTTTTTCAAGAATAGTACACTTAAGCCCAGCGTGTGAAAGGCAAATGCCAAGGAAAAGGCCAACGGGACCTCCCCCAACAATTGTAATATTCAGTTTGTTAGCTTTCATAGCTGAGAATTAATCTGAATGGGAAAACTCTATACACTTTCCATCCGTTGGGAGCAAGTCTTGAAAGTTCTTCAAAAGTATAACTTCGTTTTATTGAGATGAGCCCATCAACAGAAACAAAAGAATTCCAGAATAATAGTTTTGAAAAGATGAAGAACAGAAAGTAAGCAATATCACTTCGTTCAAGATCATTAAAGATTACTTTTTGTGTAGCTAGTTGCTCGGCTTCTTTACACATGCCTTGTAGTGTAGATTCATCAAGATGGTGAACGACATGATTAGAAATCACAAAATCGAAATCTTTTCCTTGCTGAAGAACTTCGGCAGAAGATTTATTTTTAAAGTTAATGTTCTCAGGAACATTCAAATTCTGGGCAAAATCGAAGGAGCGCTTGTCGGTTTCGATGGCAGTTATATCCAGTCGAAACCCATCTTTATTTGCTAACTTAGAAAGATAAATGGGAATATCGCCGCCGCCAAAACCAATATCGAGTAAAGTTGCTGAGCCATTGTTTTGTTCAAGAAAAGGGCGAATATTTTTTTTATAGAGGATATTCCATTTGGAGAAAAGTTTATTAATCAGCTTAAAATGGCGATAGGTATTTTTAAGTTTTTCGGGCTCGCAATTCGGATCATCCATGTGTTCCTGAAGTTGTTGATTTCTGTGTTTTAGAAAGAAAGGCATTTCAAACAACGGATAACAAACCGCTTTCGATAGTAAGCCCTGGGCCAAATGCCATAGGCAGCACTTTAGAACCTACTTTAGGGGAAGATTTCATCAATTCATTCAATACAAAAAGTACGGTAACGCTACTCATATTTCCATAGTTAGCAAGTATTTTCCTGGATGCAGCCACTTGTTGTTCGGTAAGATGTAAACTGGATTCAATCTTGTCAATGATAGCTCTACCTCCGGGATGCAATGCCCAGAAATCAATATCTGAATGCTTTAAGTTGTAGTTATCGAATAAAGGCTGGATCACTTCTTTTAAATTAGCTTCGATGATTTCCGGAATGTACGTAGATAAAATCATATCAAATCCATGATCACCAATATTCCAAGCCATGTCTTTTTCACCGTTTGGAGTAAGTGAAGAAGCAAATCCATGTACTTCATAGGATGTTTTGGAAGGTTTTTGTTGACTTACTAATACACCGGCAGATCCATCCGCAAATACCGACGCAGCAATAAGATTATCAAGATCTGTTTTATGCTGAAAATGTAACGAGCAGAGTTCTGTAGCTACAATTAGGACAACGGCTTCAGGGTTATTTTCACAAAAAGAATAGGCCATTTTTAAGGCTGGAAAAGCAGCAAAACATCCCATAAACCCTAAATGAAATCGGTGAGTGGATGGCTTAAGATCTAAACTTTTAACTAAATCATAGTCGGGACCGGGAGCATAAAATCCCGTACAGGAAATGGTAATTACATGGGTAATATCTTTTTTATCAATATGAGAATTGTTAGCCAAAAGTTTTTTACCGGTTTCAATGAATAGTTTTGAAGCTTCTTTTTTATAAACCTCATTTCTTTCTGCGGTAGTTGGCGTTGTTTCAGGAGATCCATTTAAATAAGGATTTACTTTATCAGTTTGGTGAAACTCATCAATAACGGAATGTCGTTTTTCAATACCGGATTGAGAATAAATACGGTGAAGAATGGCTTGTGTTTTTCGATCAGCGCCAAGAGCTAATTTCATGATCTCTCGTACGGAGTCTTGAGTATTTGAACCTTTTGGTACTGAAGTGGCTATGTCGTGAATGAATACGGGCATGGTATTATTTGTGAAGTACAGTCTTAACTACGAATATGGATAATAATTAGTTCAATGATTTAAGTATTAACCTAACGGTGATTAAACGTACCATGTTTATGCGGCATAATTGATTTCCTGGTGGTTAAAATATTTCTTCACGCTCTCGCTGTTTTGTGTCAACATAGTTATGTGGTATTTGTGTTAACGCCATACATTTCTGCAACTATTTTTTTCTGGATACCGGAGGCTATTTTTTGTATCGCAAGCTTTCTAATTTCCTTTCTTGTGTTTGAGTCCAAACTTGCTAAATAATCAAACTTATTTTACTTAACCGCGTTCCGAATGTCCCGTTCGGGATGCCTTGCTTGAGGCTCCGCCTCAATGGAAGTAGCGCTTCCAAATTAGCATCACGCAGCCTGCTGTCGGCAGACAGGCAGAGCTACGTGACGAGGAGAAATCGAATCCGTGTTAATCCCGTAATCCGATTAATCGGTTGTTCAAACTGTATTTGGCGGAAGAAGCGTAGCATAATTAGTTAAGTACTCGTTGAATTTCCATTTTCAAGGTATCTTGACTTGCCATAACCCTGTCAATAAAACCCTTTGCGCTCAACGTTTTTTGTGTTGCTTCAAAGAATACTTGCTGCACTTCCGGGGTATTTAATTTTTTGATTAATGCTGATTCATTGATCATGTTATAGTTTATTTGAACCAATTCATCTTCTGATAATAATTCAGAATACTGCGATCCATAAATCAATAATTGTTGTTCCCCCAGAAAGGGTCTTACTTTGTGCTCAATCAGTTCGTTGTAATTATCTATGATAAACTCCCAACCTTTCAAGGCTTGATAATAATCGAACACCCTTAATTTTAGTTTTTGATCAATAATCTGGGACGCAAGATTTGGATAGTTATCATTACTTACAGGATCAACAGGAATTGAGCGACGTATATAATTGATGTTTTTTAGGCTGTCTTCAGATAAAATTCCTGACTGAATCTTATACACCGTCTTATAAACCTGATAGGTGTCATTTATGATTCCTATCGTATTTAAAATGACTAAAGAATCACTGCGAATAGCTTCCATAACTTCGGTTAACAATTCTTTTTCTGATTGTCGGGCAATTCTATTCTCATTCCAGTTATTTACTTGCAAGGCAATCAGGATTCCGATTACCACCAAGAAAATTTCTCCAATAGCATATAAGAAGTAACTTCGCACTTTATTTTGTTCCATAAGGGTTTTTCTGATTTGGCGGAAGAATCTAAGCATGTGGAATTACGGATTTTTGGGATTATTGGATTTCACGGATGCGAGCATCCCATTAATTTGAATCCGTGTTAATCCGGAAATCTGATTAATCCGTGGTTCAAACTGCATTTTGCGGAAGAAGCGGAGCATTAGTTATTTATCAACGTTAATAAGTCATTTAATTCATCAAGTGCTTTTTCATATGCTTCTTTTTGCGATGAAATCTGAAAATAACGTGCAAAAACAAGTGTTTCCATTTTCTTGTCATTTCGAAACTGTACGGTATCGAGTTGGAATGGTTTACGGGTATCATTTGAATAGAACTCTATTAAATCAGGATGTGTATTTCCTTTTCCAATAAAGTAACCGTAGTTATCGAATACATGTCTTTCATATTTATCCTGAATAAAGGACTTTGATATCCTATCCCGATCCTGAATTGCGTCAACAGCCAAATAATATTTTGAGATTGCTCTTTGGGTTTCAATATCCAAGGCTCCCAATTCTCCTGAACTCACTATAATATCTATGGCTGTTTTTCTGGGCACAAAACTATATTCTAAAATAAGCCTTATAACCTTTTCTGGAATATTTTCAGAAGATGGTTGCAGTCCTTTATATATATTTAATAAAGCTTCCGCTTTTTTTTCGTCATCTTCTATCCTTTGCTTTAGTTCCTCCATTTGTTCTTTGTCTTCTTGAAGATTCAGAACTAATAAAGTAAGGTTATTATTCGCTGATTGTTTAAGAATTCGGGAATCATTCCAATTACTCATTTGAACAGCTATTAACACCCCGAGAATAATTAAAAATAATTCCCCAAAAGCATAGAGTAGGTACTTTCGAGTATTTTCCTGAACGATGAGTGTTTTTCGGATAGTTCTAAGGAATTTAAGCATGGGGTTTGAACCACGGATTATTAGGATTAAGGGATGGCACGGATTTGGATTTGTACTTGGATTTTACAATCCGTGCTAATCCAAATATCTGTTTAATCTGTGGTTCAAATTGTATTTGAGGGAGGAAGCGAAGCATGTGGAATCACGGATTTTTGGGATTAAAGGATGAAGAAGGTTTATTGTCGCTTAAAATGAGACGCTTAAATTCCACGCTTTTTGATCCAAAATTTATCAGCAAACCGATCGCTAACCTATAAGCTTTCAAGTAATTTAAAGCCTGTGCAAGGTGAACATCTTCCAGCTTTTTTACCGCCTTGATCTCAACCATTACCTTTCGATCTATAATAAAATCTGCTCGTCTCGTACCAATAGGATATTCTACCTCTTTATAGAAAATCTGTTGTTCTATTTCCCGTTCGAAACTTAAACCAGCGTTTTCAAATTCATGAACTAATGCTCGTTGATAAATCACTTCTTGAAACCCGTTTCCTAAGAAATTATGGACTTCAAAAGAAGATCCAATAATTTTTTGAGTAAGTTCTCCACACTTCAAATCTGTGTTCATCAATAAATCTATTAAATCTGCGGTTCAAACGTTGGATTGCGGAAGAATCTAAGCATGTGGAATTACGGATTTTTGGGATTATTGGATTTCACGGATGCGAGCATCCCATTAATTTGAATCCTTGATAATCCGAAAATCCGATTAATCCGTGGTTCAAACTGCATTTTGCGGAAGAAGCGGAGCATTATCTATCCTAAGACTCCATCGCCATCAATATCTTTACCTACATGTTTTTCTAAAACCTGCAGCGTTTTATAGAGTAGTTCTCTGGTTTTTTGTAATTCTTCTTCCAGAATTTTCACTCTGTCTTCCAGGGTATCAGCATGTTTTTGCTGTTTCTCCAGTTCTTCTTGTTGCATTAAATCCCAAAATATTCCCATAATATTAAACCTCTTAATTTAAGTTAGTGTAAGTAAAATCGATCAAAAATAGCATAACCAAGTACAAGTACTGCAAAAATGAGTAGCCATGTATTCAGCACTCGCTCTTCGTAGGTTTCGTTTTCATTTCTGCTTTTATAAATAATGATATATGCGATATACATAACTAAAGGAAATGATAATGCTGTTAAAACAAGGGAAACCCTCAATGACCAAACAGGGATCAATTCCGCAATAACCAACGCTTCAACGGCTTGATTTATAAGAAACGTGGCAATGGTAAAAATAACGGCTACTTTCGTAAAGTAAACCCTTCGTATTTTTTTAAGCGTGTACATTCTTGGTTACCTCCCATAACGAAATAGCGTAAGCTGTAGCCACTTTAATGACGTTTCGGCGTTTTAGTTCTTGTATGAATTTATTTAGTTTCATTTAGCTGCACTCAAAAGCGTTAGCACCAATTGGTTTGCACATATTCGGGAATCCATTCTTTTTCCAATATTCAAATATCCCGGAAAACTTTATATAAGCTTTGAATTCATTTGTTTGTCTATATTTTCTATAAGAAGGATCCCAAATCATAAATGAGAAAAGTGGTATATCATACACGCCCAATGGGTATACCAGCATACTTATAGCATCATAGTCAATTCCACTTTTCCCTTTTACAAAATTAAGAATATCTCTACCCAGTTCGGTATGATCGGCATCTAGATTTTGAAAAGCCTTCCACAATTCATCATGTCTGTTCCATCCTAATAACAAAGTTTCTGAATTTGTCCCCGATTTAAAAGCTAATTCCTCATTAACTCTTGCAAGCAATCCAAAATTGGAATATTTTATTTTGATAAGCCCTTTATTTAACCCGTCTAAATGTAGCTCAAATGCTTCTTTATCTTTTCCGGTTATAGAAGTAGTCACCATATAATTTTCGAAACAAGGGGCGTATCTAGGCTCTATTTGTAAACAAAGTCCAAAGTCTTTTTCAGCTTGTACCGTATTACCAACTTGTAAGTCGGCAATTGCATTCCAAAGTATTGCTGTTTCATTTCTGGGCTCTAATTTGAGTGCTTTATCATATTGTTCGAATACATCTTCTATAGAAAACTCACTATCCACCCGAGCTAACATATTAAAATAAATATTACCAATAGTAGCCGTAGCCAAAGAGCTGTTGGGATTCAATTCAAGGGTTTTATTTGCGTACTCAAGACCAAATTGTTCCAATGTTTGCATATCTAACTCTGAGTATCCATAAGAACCCATTAATAACTGAAGTGCAGCTCTCATCTCCCAGGCATCAGCATACTCAGGATCCAGTTCGATAGCCCTTACAAGTAATTTTTCTGCTTCATCTAAACGAGAGCGATCCAGATAAGAGGGGCGGGCTTTCAGGTACAGTTCATAAGCGCTCAGATTATCAGTAGTCTTAACTACGGTAGGTGCTGTAATTTTTGAACCGCCGATGTGTATCCCCATCTCACCTACTATTGCTTTAGATATTTCATCCTGTATATCAAAGATGTTGTTTGTGGTTAGCGGTCGGTCGTAGGTTTCGCTCCAAAGATGTTTATCGGTTTGGGCTTCTATCAGCTGTGCAGTTATTCGAATTTTATCACCAGATTTACGGACACTCCCTTCTAGAATGTGTTTTACTTTTAGCTCTGTTGCGATTGCAGGAATACCCAATTCTCTTCCTTTGAATTGAAAAGAGGAAGTTCGAGAAGCCACTTCAATGTCATCCACTTTTACCAGTACATTTAGAATCTCCTCAGAAATTCCATCCGAAAAATATTCTTGATCCCCATTTGGGGAAAGATCAACAAAGGGTAAAACGGCAATAGAAGCGTTTGAAATTACATTTTCTATGATATTTGATTCTGCGAAATCTTCCGCAAAAGAGTCAGGTGCAATAATAAATCGTTCAAATAACAGAAAGACTACCACTAAACTTAATCCACCAATAATCAATCCATTTAATTTTTTTCCTGTACTATGAGAAATAGAATCATCCTCATCTACTTCTTGAGTGGTTTTCAATCCTTCCGGCGTTAATTCAAACGCCCAGGCAATAATCAATGCAATTGGGAATCCGGAAAGTACCAGCACTGTAAAAAACGGGGGAATCCAATCCGGAAACCCAAACTGTGGTGAGATTATGTCGATCACCTGAATAATCAACCAACCAGCAATAGCGTAAGCCGTAGCCACTTTAATGACATTTCGGCGTTTTAGTTCTTCTATGAAATTTGAAATATTCATAACGCTTTGCGGATTAAAAATTCAAACCCTTTGCGAGGAGCCTCGGTTATAGTAATAATCCAAAATAAAATCGACGTGGCAATCTCCTTGTATTTGGCCATATTCATGAGATTGCTTCGTCGATTAAATACCGAATGTGCAATAAGATTCAATTCTCCTCGCAAAAGCATGCCTTGAATAATTCTTAATTCTACATTTTTCATTCTTAATTCCTCACTTCCCATTCTTCTTTCCATTCTCCTTCGGCTTTGAGATATTCAATTACGTTGGCTCTTTGTGCATGTAAATCGGCGTACACTTTTTTGACAATGTTCTTAAACTCTTCTGATTTTTTCAGATCAGTTGGAATTGTGTTAAAAACAAGACCTTCTGGCCAACGTCGCTTCCAGTTTTCATTAAAGTAGAGATCTTCAATTAATTCAATTGTCTCGTCAGTATTATTAGAAACTAAAAGGCAGCTAAATTTATTGAACTTTTCATCTAGCCTTAATCCCTCTCCTACTTCTTTATTTTCAAGATATTCGCAATACTTTTCTGCTAGTAGATCCGCTTCTTCATTTCTACCTAATTCACGGAACAGTACTACAGTGGTACCAGCCCAACCTTCATTTGAAGGATTTAGAACGGGAGGGTTTTGCATCAATTCCGGTTCAAATTCTTCTATTGGAGCTAATGCCTCTTTATATTTACCCTGTGTATAGTTTAGGGCTCTGAAATAGAAAATAGTTCGTTCTCCTCCATAATTTTCTTTCAATTGAAGTGCAATTGCTTCTGCTTTTTCAAATTCGCCCGACATCAAATTAAGAGAAAACCTTCTATCTAGCGTAGTAGTGTTTTCAGGATACAGTCTTTCAAGTTCTTTAGTCATGTACTCTGATAGAGTGAAAAAATCTAACTCTTTAGCTCTGTCACCCACTGTAAATAGTAATTCCCTATTTTCAGGGTCTAGTTTATACGCCTGATAAATGAGCTTGAAACTCTCACCAATTTGCCCGTAAGGTGGATCTGCCAGAATCGCTGATTTTCGGGCAAATGCATTTTTATACTCAGGTGATCTTTCCATAATCTCATCCAATAACTCCAACGCAGCTTCAAACTCCTCTTTTCTTACCAAATAACCTGAATAATTTCCGGCAATTACATTATTCAATGGATCAAGTTGGTAAGCTTTTTTAGCGGATTCATTTCGCTTGTCTTCTTGATCACTCCAAAAATATGCATTAGTTAACGCGTTATGTGCCATCGCATCGTTAGGTAGTAATTCTACGGCTTTTTTAGCTGCATCCAATGATTTACTAAAATCACTTTCGAAATCTGTAAAATATGCGGAGAGAGCTTGGTATGCTTTCCCTTCATTACTATTAATCAGCAGAGCTTGATCAATATTCTCACGTATTAACTCTTTTGTTTCCTCAAAGGAAGCATTTCCGTAGTCATGTAAGAGTACATATGAATAGGCTAAGCGGGCATAAGCCAAAGAAAAGGTAGGATCAATGCGAACAGCTTCTTTATACTTTGCAATGGCAGAAGCAATATCTTCGGGTCTTCGGCTAGTTTCAATCTGAGTAGCTTCAAGAAAGGCGTTATACGCTTCTATATCTTCTGTAGGCTGTTCAGATAGGGCAATATTCTCTTGAGGTAATAACTTAACCTTTAGTTCTGTAATTACCTTTCTTGTGATTTCTTCCTGTATGTCAAAAATATCATTGGCAGTCAATTCTCGGTCATAGGTTTCAGACCATAAGTGAAAGCCATTATCTGCCTGAATAAGCTGAGCGGTTATTCGAATTCTATTTCCGGATTTACGCACACTTCCTTCCAAAATATGTTTTACACCTAGTTTAGAACCTACATCTCTCAAATCAGGATTCGTGCCTTTAAATTGAAAAGAGGATGTTCGCCCAGCTACCTGAAGATCTTCGAGTTTGGCCAATCCATTGAGTAGTTCTTCTGAAAGTCCGTCTGAAAAATATTCATTCTCCATATCACCACTCATATTTACAAAAGGAAGGACTGCAATGGAAGCTGTTTCAATTTGAGCGGTAACTTCTGCATCTTCAAGAATAGAAGCCTTTGCGAAGAAAATTCTTTCTATAACAACAAAGAATAATGCAATAGAAAGTACGGAAATAATTATTCCATTCAACTTTTTGCCGGTACGGTCGGTAACAGATTGGGTGATATCAACTTCTTTAGACTTCTTGATACCCTCTGGCGTTAGCTCAAACGCCCAAGCAAATATCAGCGACAATGGCAATCCTATTGCTATAACAATAATTACAAATTGCGTGGTCCACTCCGGAAAGGCGAAAGCCGGAAATACGGAAGTAGCAATCTGAATAATCAACCAACCAGCAATAGCGTAAGCCGTGGCTACTTTAATGACGTTTCGGCGTTTTAGTTCAGCAATAAAATTTTTGATGTTCATAACGCTTGGCAGATTAAAAAATCAAATTGGAAAGTCATTAATGTAGAGTTGAATTAGATATTAAATTTTGACTGGTTCATATTTAATTCTTTATCTACCACATTTATAAGGAATTTCTAAGACTGGTCCTCGAGTATGATTCTCACGTTCAAGAATCTCATTCATATTAGGATATTGTGTGTAATCGAAATGAGGATAATAGGCGAAACCGAATACATTGATGAACTGCTTATTCTCGTCCAGAATCTGGATCAGTTTATGAGCTTCTTCATTTCTATTTAATATTTTCAATGCAATCCATATGAAGCCTAGATCGCCAGTGTTTTGAACTGATTCTTCATATATCTGATTGGCAAGATCCGTATTCCCATCTGTACAGGCTTCTCTTATATCTGCAATAGCAAAGTTTTCTACAGGAATCTGAAGCCCCCTTAATCTCTTTTTAACTTCACGGGCTCGTTCATATTCCCCTCTCCAAAGCATAATGCGGTGAGATTGATACGCTAGCATTTCGCTGTATGGAAATTTATCTAATTTTTCCTGCATCCAGGGATCAGCGTTTTCCCAGTTTCGAGACCAGAAAATCATAACACTGCTTAAACTCACATTACTCTCATTATCAAGGGAATATTCCTGAGCCTGATCATAATACTTTTTTGCTTGTTCATAATCTCCAAGAGCACTCAGCGTTAGAATAAGATTATAATACTTATTAAATGAGGAAGGTCTAAGAGTAAGATATTGCATCATATAGTCAACAGACTTACGAAGCTCCATATTCGTGAAGGCTTGGGTAGAAAGATATTCGAGACGATCGATTTCTGAGGCATGCCTAATAGCCATACTCAGGCGCTCATCCACCATTCGTAATTTTTGTTCATACGGTACATCCAGAATTTTGTCTCCAATGTTCACCAGGGTCATGTCAGAAATAATAGACTTTGCTGCTAGAAAATGAGCCGAAGCAAACTCTGGATCTTTGGTTTTTGCTTTTTCAAAAAGCTCGTAAGCTTGTTTGTTATTACCTGTCTCGGCGTCGCTAATCATATACAACCCCTCTAGATAAAGTTTATATGCTTCAATGGAGGATGTACCTGCTTCTAACATGTTCCGTAGTTCCTCTGGATTCATCGCAGTTTCTAATGCCGTTGCAATTTCGAAGGCTATTTCTTCCTGAATATCTATGATATCTGTTTTAGGGCGATCGTAGGTTTCACTCCAAAGATGGAAACCATCTGAGGCACGGATAAGCTGTGCAGTAATACGGTATTTATCGGACGACTCTCTTATAGAGCCCTCTAAAATGTGTGCTACTCCTAATGAGTCAGCAATTTTTATGATGTCTACATTCTGATCTTTATACTGAAAGGAAGAAGTTCTGGAAGCCACCAATAAATCGGGAGTCTTAGCTAAAGAATTCAAAATCTCTTCAGTTAAACCATCGGCAAAATACTCCTGATCACCACCCGCATTAAAGTCATCGAAAGGTAATACAGCAATCGATTTATCTGAGACGTTTGTAATAACCGAAGGTGAATCGATTAAATTTGAAGAAGCAAAGAACACTCGTTCTGTAATTAGAAACACCACTAAAAGGCATAAACCACCAATAATCAATCCATTTAATTTCTTTCCCGTATTGTGGGTAATGGAATCATCCTCATCTACTTCTTGAGTTGTTTTCAATCCTTCCGGCGTTAACTCAAACGCCCAGGCTATAATCAAAGAAATGGGAAGACCGATTATAGTCAGTATAATTACAAATTGCGTGGTCCACTCCGGAAAGGCGAAAGCCGGAAATACAGACGTAGCAATCTGAATAATTAACCAGCCGGCAATAGCGTAAGCCGTAGCCACTTTAATGACATTTCGGCGCTTTAGTTCTTGTATAAAATTGCTAAAATCCATAGTTACTTGTATCCAAATTTTTAACCTTATAAATAAAGCAAAAAAATGGATGAATTGCTTGAATTTTGAATACTTGGAAAAAAGTATCAGGTTACAGAACTTGAAGGATGACTTCTCAAGAAAAAGAACAACTTATTTCAATCATCAGATCAAATATTGAGTCTATAAAAAGTGACATTATAGAACTCGAAGAACTGATAAAGCCTATCCCGTTAGACGCTTCTATAGGCAGAATTTCAAGGATGGATGCGATCAATAATAAAACGATTAATGAATCTTCATTAAGGCAAAAGAAGAAGATCCTACAGCGGCTTCAAAAAGCATTGGAAAATTCCCCAAGCATGGATTTCGGATTATGCACAAAATGTAGAAATGAAATTCCTTTTGGAAGATTGGAGTACATGCCACATACAACAAGATGTGTAGGTTGTGTTGGGTGATGACTACAAATTTTCCAAAGCTATTGGTGCAAAATTTTTCGTTTATTACCATTTTAAACTTTGGAAAAGTTACCCTCTCTCCCAAGCTCCTGCTTGGGAGGGAGAGAAAGTGGATGCCTTCGTGAATGGATGGGAATCAGTGATGAAGATTTCTACGATAAAAGCAAAATTGCCATTATTCCGATGGGATTTTGTTATCCAGGAAAAGGAAAGCAGGGCGACCTTCCTCCCCGTCCTGAATGAGCTCCTCTTTGGCACAAACCATTGCTCGAAGCAATAGCTGATATCAAACTAACGCTTCTGATTGGGCAATATGCTCAAAAATATTATTTAGAAGATCGTGCAAAGAGAACTCTGACTAAAACCGTGCAAAACTACAAAGAGTATCATCTACCGGAATATTTACCACTTCCTCATCCTTCTCCCCGAAATAATATCTGGTTAAAGAGGAATGAATGGTTTGAGGATGAAATTTTACCGATTTTAGGGCAGAAAATACAGAGCTCTAGGGGCTGATGCAGCTAAGGGTTAATGTTTGGTGCGTCCATTCCAGACGACACATGCAACAAATTAATGAACTTCTTGAGAATATAAGTAAAATGTATATTTCCAAATTTTAAAATTGAAATTAATGCTTTATCCTTCTTTAATATGTTGTAGAAATAAAAATAACTAATGAGATTTTTTTCGGCTTTTTTAACAATATTGGTATTTGTTCCAATCCATTCCCTTGCGCAAGATTTACTCCGTACAAACATCACTTTTGAAAGTGGCAGATATACGCTTCATGGAGAATTACTTTTACCCCAAAAAGCTGATAGCATACCTATGATTATCTTTCTTGTGGGCGCTGGTGAGCACTCTTCTCACAGAACCATTTACAAAGATTTCGTTGAAAAGAATCTGGAAGCGCTTTTTATCCCTGAAGGTTATGGAATCCTCTATTTCGATAAACGTGGTGTTGGTGACTCTGAAGGAAGATGGCAACGATCTAATATCTACGACCGAGCTGATGATGCCAAAGCCGCTATTGATTACTTAAAAACCCTGAACAGTGTTGACCCAAACAGAATCGGAGTTTTTGGCCATAGCCAAGGAGGTTGGGTCGCTCAAGTAGTTGGTTCTTTATATAGAAATGATGTAAAAGCAATTGCATCAATAGCTGGACCGGTTTCTAATGCTGAGCTTCATCTTACCAATATTTATAACAGTGACTACCTTTGCGAAGGAGAAAGCAAAGAAAAAGCGTTTGAACTAGCCTCTAAAAAAGCGCAATCTGATATCAATTGGGTTTCAATATTTCCCTTTAAAAAAGCATGGCGACATTTGAAGGAAATCTCTGAGTTTGATCCATCAAATGATCTTAGAAGAATTACTGATCCCGCCCTTTTTGTATTTGCTTCAAATGATCGGATGGTTTACCCCGGCTGGTCGCTTACCAGTTTAAATGAAACTTTTAAAAATAGAGTGCCGGATAATTTTACTTTATTGGTAATTCCGGGAGTCAATCACGATCTAAAAAAAGTAGAAATGTGCGCTTCCAGAGAAGAAGCAGAGGCTGCAGAGTACTCCGAATATTTCCAAACTACATTCAAGTCTTGGGTTTTGAATAATTTGTGAGACTGATTTAATACTGCTTTCATTTTCATATCTTCAACTATGAAAAATCCAATAGTTTCGCTCATACAAGCTACTCCTGTTCTTTTTGACCTTGATACATCTACTGAAAAAGTTGAATTTTGGGTTGAGAAAGCAACTAAAGATAAGCCCGATCTTATCCTTTTCCCTGAAGCTTTTTTACCGGGATATCCACGCGGGTTAACATTTGGTACTAAGGTTGGAGAGCGAAGTGAACAAGGAAGAGAAACCTGGCTTCACTTCTGGGAAAACTCTGTGTCGGCTCAGGGAACGCATACCGAAAAGCTTGGAAGAATTGCAGCTAAGCACAAAATTTGGTTGGTAATTGGGGTTGTAGAGCGTGGAAATTCAGGCTCTCTGTATTGTACCATCCTTTATTTCAATCCCGAAGGAAATTTAGTCGGTAAACACAGAAAACTAAAGCCTACGGCTGCAGAACGTATTATCTGGGGTGAAGGCGATGGAACGGATTTAGAAGTTTACAAAACCACTTTTGGGAAAATTGGTGGCCTTATATGCTGGGAAAACTATATGCCTTTAGCCAGAACGTATTTGTATGAACAAGGTGTACAACTTTATTTAGCTCCAACTGCAGATCAACGGGAGAATTGGCAACACTCATTAAAACATATCGCTTTGGAAGGTCGATGCTTTGTGCTTGGATGTAATCAGTATGTGGAGAAGAAAGACTATCCTGAATTGCCCGGAGAGGACTTATCAGATTTTGAAGATGTAATGTGCAGAGGCGGAAGCGTAATTATTGACCCGATGGGAAATGCTATTGCAGGACCTGTATGGGATGGCGAGGGTGTTTTAACTGCTGAATTAGATATGGATTTAATTACAAAAGCGAAACTTGATTTCGATCCTGTCGGACATTACGCTCGCAATGATGTGTTCAAATTGAATAAATTGAAATAGAAATTCTCTTTGAGAATAAATTAATCAGTCATAATTAAATGTCTTTACTTTTAATTGCACCAAATAGAGATGTAAGCTTGCTTGTAGAAAAGCTAGTAGAACTAGATCCAAATATAGAGGTAGAAGTTTGGCCTAAAGTACAAGATAAAGAACGTGTTACATTTGCTGTGGCATGGAATCACCCTAAAAAAGTATTGAACAATTACCCTAATCTAAGAGCTGTTTCTTCTTTAGGTGCAGGTGTAAATCATTTGTTAAACGATGAAGATCTTAGTTCCAAAATAAGCCTAGCCAGACTTATTACACCTTCTTTAAAGAGTGAAATGGCGGAATATGCATTTCAAGCTGTTCTTGCTTATCGGCATCACACCTCGAAATATACGGATCAAAAAAAGGAAGCTTTTTGGGATAAACACACTCTGATTCCTAAAAAAGATTCTGTGGTCGGCATTGTGGGTTTGGGCGAAATGGGACTTTCCACTGCAAAAATTCTCCTTAAGAATGGATATGAAGTAAATGGTTGGTCACGGTCAAAAAAAGACATTCTGGGATTAAAATCATTCAGCGAACATGAACTTGATGATTTTCTAAGCCAAACAAATATCTTGATTTGCTTACTTCCATTAACTGCACAAACGGAAGGAATTCTGAACCTTGATCTATTTAAGAAACTTAAGAAACCTGCATACCTTATCAATGTTGGGCGTGGGCAGCATCTTGTAGAAGAAGATTTAATTTATGGAATTGATACGGGTGTATTATCAGGTGCTTGGCTGGATGTGTTTGAAGAAGAACCGCTTCCTGAAAATCATTTATTCTGGAATCGGCCTAAAATTATGATTACACCACATGTGGCCGCAGTTACAGACTCAAAAGAAGCGGCTAAACAAATTCTCGAAAACTATAAAAGATCCCTTTCAGGAATGGAATTGATAAATCCGGTAGTAAGAGAAAAAGGATATTAGAAAAATAGCTTTACTAAGCTATATCCAATCCAAACAAATAGAAGACCGAGAATTACCTGCCCACCAGCATTAGCTAATCCTAGCAAGAATTCCCCTTCTTTAAATAGCAGAAAAGAATCGTTTGTAAAGGTAGAGAAGGTTGTAAAGCCTCCGAGTACACCTGCAAAAACGAATAGTCGTAATTCTTCATTTCCCCAGCTTTTTATTCCGAATAAAGCCAATAAAAACCCAATCAAGAAACAGCCAAGCACGTTTACCAAAAACGTACCGTAGGGAAACGCTGAAGTTGGGAATTTAGATTGTACAATTGTGGTAAGTAAATAACGTGCCGTTGCCCCGAAAAAACCTCCGGCTCCAACTGTGTATATTTTCAAAAAATCTATCTGCACTTAAACGCTAACGGAGTGAATCCAGCCGTGTTTGTCTTCAATTTTACCATACTGAATACCGGTAATTTCATCGTATAAACGTTTCGCAAAGTTGCCGATATTTCCATCGCCAATATCAATGGTTTTACCTTGATGGTGAATAAGACCAACCGGAGAAATTACGGCTGCGGTACCTGACCCAAATACTTCTTTTAGGGAACCATTCGCTGATGCTTCAAAAACCTCATCAATAGTGATTTTTCGTTCTTCAACGTTGTAGTCCCATTCTTTTGCAAGCGTGATTACTGATCTTCGGGTTACGCCTGGTAATATTGAACCGGAAAGTGCCGGGGTAACAAGTGTATCTCCAATTAAAAAATGGATATTCATTGTACCCACTTCTTCAACATATTTATGTTCTTTTGCATCTAACCACAGAACCTGAGTATAGCCATCTTTTTTTGCTTCCTGAGCCGGAAGGAAACTTGCGGCGTAATTACCCGCTGTTTTAACTTCACCCGTTCCACCTGCTACTGCTCTAACATACTCCTGGCTTGTTGTTAAAGACACCGGATTAAACCCTTCGTCATAATAAGCTCCAACAGGAGACATAATGATGTAAAAACTGAATTTAGTTGAAGACCTTGCTGCCAACAGATCATCTGACGCAAAAATAAAAGGTCTCAAATATAAAGCTGCTTGCTCTTGCCTTGGTACAAACTGATGATCCAGTTTTATCAATTCTTCTAAAGCTGTAATGAATGTGTCGTAATCCGTTTCAGGAATACTCATCCTTCTTGCTGAATTATTAAATCTCTCAAAATGAACATCCGGTCTGTAAATATTGATCGTATTATCATCAACATAAAAAGCCTTCATGCCTTCAAAAACAGCTTGTCCATAATGGAGCGTATTAAGCGCCGGGTTTATCTGAATTGGACCATAAGGCTTAATAGCAGGTTTTTTCCAAGCACCATCATCGTACTCCATCACAAACATGTGATCAGAGAACTTCCTGCCAAAGACAAGATTATCGAAATCGATTTTGTGTATTTTACTGTTTTCAGCGTGTTGAATATGTATTTTCGAAGATGTCATTAATTCATTCATAGTTCTTACAAAATAATAGCTTTCTTGTTAAGGTAAAGTAGAATTACTATAAATTTATATTTCTTTACCCTGTACTCTGCATTGCGGAGGCTATCCCATTGATATTCAAGAACAGTATTTCTGTTAGTGTGTTCTTTTCCTCTTCGCTTTCAGCATTTTTCCATCTCTCCATTAACTCAACCTGAATGAAGTTTAACGGATAGGTGAAAGGATTCCTAAACTTTATCGACTTTTGTATAACCGGATTATGATCCAAAAAGTTCTCAACTTCAGCGATTACAGATATGCTCGCTTTAGCTTTTTCGTACTCTGAAGAGATTTCTGCATGGAATTTCTGCTCTTCCTTGATATATATACTTGCCGTTTTTAAGTGAGTTCTCGCTAATTCTCGCTGGCTGTTATTCAATACCGTTTTAAAAAATATCCAGGAGTTAAACCATTTCCTGAATATTTCTTTATTCTTATCTGATTTTGCGATCAACTCAGACAATCCTTCTCCCACACCAAACCAACCCGGAGTGTTATATCGAACCTGGGTCCATGCAAAACCCCACGGAATTGCTCGAAGATTATCAAAAGCCATTGTTCCTGAATCGCCTCTGGAAACAGGCCTGGATGCAATAGGAAGTTTACCGATGTGCTCAATAGGTGTAATTTCTGAATACCAATCCCAAAACTTTTCATCGTCAATTAATGAGCGGTATTTTTTCATTGTGATTTCAGAAAGTTGCTCCATAAGATCTTTCTCATCACTTCCATCTAAATAACCGACTTCGTTTTTCTGAGCCATCGTTACCTGAACCATTGCATTTACAATCTGCTCTAAATGGCGGTGTGCTATGGAAGGAAGTGAATATCGGAATGATAGCACTTCTCCCTGCTCCGTAAATCTAATTCGTCCATTATTACTGACTGCCGGCATTGCCACGATTGCTTTATTTGACTGTCCGCCTCCACGACCAATTGTTCCTCCACGTCCATGAAACAATCTGAAGTTAATATCATACTTACGGCATACGGCTCCCAAATCAAACTGAGCTTTATCTAACGCCCAGTTCGCCATCCAATAGCCACCATCTTTGTTGCTATCAGAATATCCCAACATAATCTCCTGGAAATTACCTCTAGCGGCAATCTGTTTGGCAAAAAGCTCATCTTCAAACATTTGCACCATTAAAGAACTACTTGCTTCCAGATCTTCGATAGTTTCAAATAATGGAACTACATCCAGTTGAGTTGTCACTTCTCCATCAATGTATGACCACAAACCGATCTCTTTTGCAATAATCAGAACTTCGAGCATGTCATTAACACCATGAGTCATGCTTATGATGTAACTACCGAATGAACTTAAGTCCAATTCCAACATGTCTTTGATCTCTTCGAAAACCGTCAGTACTTTTTCAGAAACTTCTGATCTTTCACTTTTCATCGGACTTAAAGGGCGAGGATTTTTCAATTCCCTGATCAACAAATCAATTTTCTCTTCTTCAGAAAGTGAAGAATACTTTTTATGAACTCCTGCCTTAGCAAATAGCTCTTCCACCGTTTCTTCATGCAATTTACTATGCTGACGTATATCCAATGCATTTAAATGAAAGCCGAACGTGCAGGCTCTATCTATTAAATCCTGAAGTTTTCCTTGCTCTGCTAATCCTTTTAGATTGAATTCTATCAAACTATTTTTGATCAGCTTTAGATCTCCCATAAAATCCTTCGCCTGATAGTGACCAGAGAGTTTTAGAATTTGAGGCTTTTCCTCATCAAGAACATTAATCTGCTTTTGAACCTTCTGCATCATATGCGTAATTTTTCTACGATATGGCTCACGCTGATAGCGTCTTTCAAAGACTTCCGGTAAAGGATTTTCAACTTCCTCTTCTTTCAAAGAATTTTTCAATTCATCGGAAATATCAGTTTCCTTGTAAGAAATACTCAAATATCTACGAAGAAGATTAAGCTCCTCCATGTATTTGGTGAGTACTGTTCTTCTTTGTTCCAAAATTGTCTGCCATGTAACGGAAGAAGTTACATTCGGATTTCCATCTCGGTCACTGCCAATCCAGGAACGATATTTTAAGATATTAGGAATGGTTGGACATTTGCCATAATAAGCTTCCATTGCCAAACGGATATCCTGATATATCGTTGGAATAGCTCCCCAAATAGTAGTCGTAAAATAATACATTCCGTTTTCAACTTCATCTTCCACAGACATACGTTCTGCCCGAACTTCATCAGTTAGTAATAGTAATCTTAGCTGATTCGAAATATCTTTCTTCAGTAATTTTGTTTCGTCTGAAGTGAGCACATCATTACCAAGTCTATTGATCATCGTTGTAATCTGATGCTGTTTTGTAAGCACACTTCGCCGCTGTGCTTCTGTAGGATGTGCGGTGATCGTAGGCTGAATATCGATCTGCTCAAATACATTCATCGCTTCTTCAAAAGAGTATCCCGCCTTCTTCATTCTATAAACAGCTTCAGCAATACTCTCATTTCTGGGATTTTCTTCCGTCTCTTCGAATTCTCTTTCACGATTAATTCTACTTATTTCGTGTTGTTCTAAAGAGTTTACCAAATGGAAAAAAGTAGTGTACATTCTCAGCACTTCTTTGGCTTCTTCTAATTCAAGTGAAGCCACATATTCTTGGATCTCTTTCTTAGCTTTTTCATCATTACCATCTAAAGCTGTACTAGCCATCAACGGAAGTTTCCCTAGTGTTTCCACCAACTCTTTTCCTAACTGCTGACTAGCCAATTCTTCCAAAAACTCAGTAAGAATGATAATTTGTTTTGCAAGATTTTGGCTTATTCCACTATTTTCTGCTAATTGTTGTACGGTTTCTTTCCAACGCATGAATTTTTATAATTTTTATGAGTGAGTTTGAGTACTGTAAAGTAATTAATAAATTTGGAAGCTATTAAGTTCAATAACAAAATTATGGATAATAAAACCCGCTGTGAATGGGCTGTCGGTCAATTTGAAGAATATGTGCAATACCACGATGAAGAATGGGGCGTTCCTGTTCATGATGATCGTACGCATTTCGAGTTCTTAATTCTGGAAGGTGCACAAGCAGGATTAAGTTGGGCAACCGTATTAAAAAAGCGGAATGGGTACCGAAAATCGTTCGCCAATTTTGATCCAAAAAAAGTAGCCAAATTCGATGAAGCTACCATTCAGGAACTGCTTCAGTTTGAAGGGATTATACGCAATAAACTAAAAGTTCGGAGTGCTGTAACCAACGCTAAGAAATTTCTGGAAATTCAACAAGAGTTTGGAAGCTTTGATACATACATTTGGCAATTTGTTGATGGAAAACCAATTATAAATCAATGGAAGTCATTAAGTGAGGTTCCCGCCACCACAAAAGAATCGGATGCGTTAAGTAAAGATCTTAAAAAGCGCGGCTTCAAATTCGTGGGCAGCACCATTATGTATGCTCACATGCAAGCTTGTGGATTAGTGAATGACCACACGGTGGATTGTTTTTGTAGGGAAAATTAGGAATAGGTAAATAGGGGAATTAGGAATAGCTATTTCTGATACTATCTTCGGAAAATATTCAATGACCCGACTTTTTTATCTTTGCTGAGCAAAAATATATATGTAATCCCGTCTTCTTTTTTTCTCCATTCAATTGAAGATAAATCCATCATCGGAGGACCTTCTTTCTCTTCAAATTCCCCGAATTGTTCATTTAGTTGATTTATCAAATCAATTCTAACAGAATCTTGATTCAGTTCTTTTTTAATTGCTAAAATAACTGCTTCTTCATCTCCTACGCTCATCAACATCGAAGGCATGTCATTGATCCATATATCTGAATCTGCTTTATGAAATACCCCAAATTCATTCCATAAGGTATCGTTCTGTTTGTTAAACAACTCTTTCAAAGAGCCAACTTCAATATCTCCAATTTGTATTTGAGCTATTGAAGCATTTGGGATGATTAGTAAGAAAGAGAGCAAAATTACTCTACACATTAATTTATTTACCTGATTAGAATTTATAAATATGTTTCCAAGCTATTCCTAATTGAATAATTCTTAATTCTTAATTGAATAATTCTTAATTCTTAATTGAATAATTCTTAATTCTTAATTGATTTCTCAAGCCACAGCTCTGCCTCATCATTAACATATTGAACTACAAACCCTTCTTTTTCTAACAGAGATGAAGCCGCGGCCGCTCTGGCTCCTGATTTACAATGCACCAAAACAGGTTTATCCATGGATATTTCTTCCATTCTGTCTGCCAATCTTGTGTGTGCAATATTTAACGCTTCAGGATGATGCCCTTCATCATACTCGGATTTCTTTCTCACATCCAACAAATTATACTTACCCGTTGGCATTAAATCGTCTACTTTTTTGAAATCAATAGTTGGAGTCGAGAATAACGTTCCCTCTTCTGCAAACTTCTCTAAATCTTGTGGCGTTGCAAATCCCTTCACATTATCCAATCCAATTCTGATCAGATCCAATACCGCTTCCCCAATTTCATCTTCTTCAATAATTAGAAAAATTTCCTCGTTCTCATTGATGTAAGAACCGGCTATGGTATTAAACGTTTTGTTAAATGGAGCGTACAAAGATCCCTGAATATGTCCATTCATAAATGCCGTTCGATCTGTCCTCGCATCCACAATCACCGCATTTGATGTTCTTGTAGCTCCGATCATACTTTGAATACTCATTCTTTCAGGAACAGGAATATTACCTAATACCTTAGGACCCTTTTTGTTGTCTCTTTTCATTCGGGCAAAATATAACGGTGGTTCTGGCTGTCCTTCTAAAATGTATTCCACGAAATTCTGTTCTGAAATCGCTGCTTTTATAGATCCATTGAAACGCTGTTCGTACCCAACTGTGGATTCCGGCACTGCTCCGAGAGCTTTTCCACAGGCACTTCCTGCTCCGTGTCCGGGCCAAAGCTGAAGATACTCCGGCATGGTTTTAAACTTCTCAATAGACTTGTACAGCGTTCTTGCAGATTCATCCATCGATCCTGTTTTTCCTGCTGCCGTTTCCAATAAATCCGGACGTCCAACATCGCCAACAAATACAAAATCACCAGATAGCAAACCCATTGGTTCATCGGTTGTGGCCCCATCAGTAACTAAAAAACTAATATGTTCAGGAGTATGACCCGGACTGTACACGGTTTTGAATTTAATATTACCAATACTAAACTCATCTCCATCTTTCAATAACTGATGCTCATAATTGCTGCCAATTACCCATTCATATTTCCAGTCTTTATCGCCTTCATCAGAAACCAGAATTTTAACTCCAAGCTCTGCAAATTCTCTGAGACCTGATAAATAATCTGCGTGAATGTGAGTTTCTGCGGCTGCAACTATGTTAAGCTTATTTTGGGATGCAATTTTTTGATATCGGGCAACATCTCTCATCGGATCAATAATGATAGCTTCACCAGATTTTTGACATCCGATTAAATAAGCATACTGCGCTAATTTTTCTTCGAAAATTTGTTGAAAGAACATGAATTAGTATAAAATTTGAAATTTGTACAAAATAAAAAGAATACATTAACTAAAGAGATAATTTTTTTGCTATGATTACAGGTGAATCTTTGATTTTAGCGTAATATTTTCCTTCCTTACAAGAACCTAAAATAACTATTAAATATATTAATAATGAGAGTACAAAAATTCATGCAGGTACTTTTTTGTTTTGGATTCCTTTTCGGGATGCTCAACAATCAAGCGAGTGCGCAAAATCTAGAAGAGTTCGAGAAAAAAGTAACTGAGTTTACTTTAGATAATGGGCTTCATTTCATCATCATTGAACGCCATGAAGCTCCTGTTGCCAGTTTTTACACACACGTAAATGTGGGTGGTGTTGACGAACCTGTTGGTAATACCGGTATTGCTCATATTTTTGAGCACATGGCATTTAAAGGAACCAAGTACATCGGAACAACTGATTGGGAAGCTGAAAAAAAAGTAATCAATGAAATGGATAAAACCTATCAGGCTTGGCTACAGGAGAAATTCAGTTCAAATCCCAATGAGAACGTATTAGCTGAAAAGTGGGCTAAATTTGAAGAGCTACAAGAAAAAGCTAAAACATTTGTTGTTAACAATGAGTTTTCTGAGATCATCCAAAATAATGGTGGAACAGGATTAAATGCTTCTACCGGGGCTGATCTTACCAATTATTATTACAGTCTTCCATCAAACAAAGCCGAGTTATGGTTTAATTTGGAAGCGGATCGATTTAAAAACCCAACGTACCGTGAGTTTTATGTAGAGAAAGAAGTAGTACGTGAAGAACGCAGAATGCGTACAGAATCAAATCCTATTGGTCGCTTAATTGAAGAATTTATTGCTGTGGCTTATACTGCTCATCCTTATGGAAGACCTGTTGTAGGATGGAACTCTGATATTACCGCAACAACTATAAAAGATGCTCGTGATTTTTACGACAAATACTATGTTCCAAGTAATATTACCATAGCCATAGCCGGTGATGTTGATCCAAAAAGAATGGAAAAGCTTGCTAAAGAATACTTTAGTGATTTTGGAAATAAAAATGCAGTTGCTCCACCGGTAACTACTGTTGAGCCAACTCAGCGTGGAGAGCGAAGATTTGCGATCGAAGGCAATTCTCAACCTATCATGATTATTGGATACCACGGTGTTTCAGATTCTCATGAGGATTTTGAAGCACTTTCTCTTTTAGGAAATATTATTTCAAACGGCAGAACTTCTGTACTCTATAAAAAGCTTGTTGAAGAAGAGAAATTAGGGCTGCAAGTTGCAGCATTTAACGGGTTCCCGGGTACAAGATTCGGATCTTTATTCTTAACGCTGGCAATTCCAAATCAGGGCGTTGAGCTAGATACACTTGAACAGCGTATTTATGAGGAAATAGAAATAGTGAAAGGTGGCTCTATAACCCAGGAAGAATTAGACAGAGCCAGAACTAACATTCGTGCAGGTATTATTCGTGGATTGGCTAACAACACCGGATTGGCATTAAATTTTGCTTCTACTTATATGACAAAAGGCGATTGGAGAGATGTATTCCTCCAACTTGAAAGATACAATGCTGTAACCCTTGATGACCTACAGCGAGTAGCAAATAAATATCTCATCAAGCAAACAAGAACCGTTGGTGCTACTGTTAAAGCAGATTCCTAGTCCATTAAAGATTTTAATTCAAAGAAAACTATTATGAAACGTACACTATTATTTTCGATGCTGATGTTGTTTGCGGTTACTGCTGCGGCTCAGAAGCGTTACGACGAAATCAAATATCCCAAACTGAATGAATTCAAAAAAGCGAATGTAGAAGAATTTCAGCTTGATAATGGAATCACTTTTTATCTGGTAGAAGATAAAGAACTTCCATTGATCAGAGTCTCTGCAACTGTAAGAACCGGAAGTCTTCAGGATCCCGAAGGCAAAGAAGGTTTGGCAAGTATGACAGGATCTCTGATGCGTGAAGGTGGATCAGAAAATTATCCTGCTGACCAATTAAACATTTTATTGGAAGATAATGCAGCTTTTATGAGCACTTTTATCGGGCAAGGTTCCGGTAGCGCATCTATGAATATTCTTAAAGAAGATTTCGATGAACTACTTCCTGTATTTGTGGATTTGGTTAGCAATCCGCTTTTCCCGGAAGATAAAATTGAACTTGCTAAAACACAGCGCAAAAGTGGGATTTCCAGACGAAATGATGATCAGGGAAGTATTGCAAATCGTGAATTCAGTAAGCTGATTTATGGTGAAGATTCTCCATTAACCCGCCAAATTGAGTATGCTTCTTTAGATGCAATTACAAAAGATGACATTGTTGCTTTTCATAAAGAAGCATTTGTTGGAAACAATATGACTTTCGGAGTAATTGGTGATTTTGATACCAAAGAAATGAAGAAAAAGCTGGAAAAAGCTTTTGGAAGCTTGCCTGCTGGTACAGAAAATAATCTTATCTATCCTGAGATAAATTATAGCTATCCTTCAACCGTTAACTTTATTAACAAATCTGATGTAAATCAAAGTTATGTATTGATAGGTCACATTGGTGGATTGCGTGAAAATCCTGATTACGCAAAGCTTCAGATGATGAATCAAATTTTAGGCGGCGGTTTTTCCGGGCGTTTGTTTCAAACTGTGCGTACTGACCTTGGCTTGGCGTATGCTGTTGGTGGTGGTTATGGAAGTAATATCAACTATCCCGGTACTTTTTCTTTATTCGTTATGACCAAAAGTTCTACAACTGCTGAAGCTATTGATGCATTGATTACTGAAGTTGAGAAAATGCAAACTAAGCCGGTGACTAAAAAAGAGCTGGAAGATGCTCGTGATCGTTTCTTAAACTCCTTAGTATTCCGTTACGACAGCAAGCAAAAAATTCTGAATGAAAGAATCAGTAATGAATACAACGGATTATCAAAAGATGCCTTTGATAAATACGTGGAAGAACTCAAAAAAGTAACCGTTTCTGATATTCAGGAAGTAGCAAAAGAATATTTGAATCCTGATAAAGTTCAGATTCTCGTTGTAGGTAATGCGGATGAAGTTGGAGATCAATTACAGAAATACGGAACGGTAAATGAAATTGATATTACTATTCCAACCCCAAAATCAGATAAAGCAGAAGTTTCAGGTGACGCTACCAAAGGGAAAGAATGGCTGGGAAAAATGGCCCATGCTGTTATTGCTCCCGGAACCAATGTAGAATCATTGACAGTTAATGGAACGTTAACTCAAGCTTCTCCTCAAGGAAATATTGATTTAAAAACGTCAAATACAATTTCATATTCAGATTACAGCATCAATACTACAATTGAAGCACCTCAGGGAACCATTAAAATGGTAGTGGAAAATGGTTCCGGTAAAATGGTGATGATGGGGCAAGAGCGCCCTCTGCCTCCTGCAATGACAAAGCCAATGGTAGATGAAGTTAAAAACAGCTACATCAATGTTGCATTAAATGCAGATACTTTTAATGCTGAGTATTTAGGTATGGAAGAAATGGCAGGTAAAAGTTATGCCGTACTTAAAGTAGATGCTGCCAATACCGTTACTTTTTACTTAGACCCTGCGACTTCTCTACCGGCTTATTCTAAAGTAAGTGCATTTAATCCTCAAATGGGGAAAGAAGTTGAAAGTGTAACTGCTTACAGCGATTGGAAAACCAACAATGGCGTTGCTTATGCGTACGCACATGAAAGTAAAACCGATGGAACTGTAACTTCTTCGCTAAAAGTGGATTCCGTTGAATCAAACTAGAATAATTTGTTAGTTTCTAAACCCGATTCTGTAAAAAGAATCGGGTTTTTTTGTGCTTTTGAATTGAAAAACCTATAGTCAATAAATTAAATATTTTTCTATGAATAATTGGGACAACGAATATCCGGAATCATCCGAGTATGCACATTTCTATTCTTCTTATGTAAGTAATGTGCCTAAAGAAAATATCATCACTTTATTGAATTTCCAGATGCACGAATTTTATACATTAGCTAATGCCATCAGAGGAGACAAGGCGCTCACCCCTTATGCAAAAGGAAAATGGACGCTAAAACAAATGATCGGTCACATGATAGAGACAGAACGCGTTTTTGCCTATCGGGCACTTTCCATCAGTAGAGGTGATAAAACGGAGCTTCCCGGAATGGATCAGGATGAATGGATGAAGGATTCGAATTATAATTCCAGATCGGTAGCCAATCTTTGCAACGAATATTTAGCTGTTAGAACTTCCACCATTCACCTTTTTCAAAATATGACTAAGGAAATGATTAATACTTCCGGCATAGCCAGTGGCGTTGAATTTTCGGTGAGAGCTCTGGCTTTTATTATTGCCGGACACGAAATTCATCATTTGGATATTATTCGAGAGAATTATTTGAAAGAGAAGTAGATTACTAATTCAGTATCATTAAAAATAATACCTCAATAATATACCCAGTCTAATCATTTTGATTATTGGTCGTTTATTTACCTTATTTGTTTAACCTAACTAACTCATTCTATTCAAATGTCAGATTCTGAAGAAAAAAAAATAGTCCATATTCATTTACCAGCAAATGAACCTTTTAAAACTACCTTGACTGCCGGAAAACATGAAATCATTTCCGATGAACCACGAAGTGTGGAAGGTGGTGAAGATCAAGGACCAGACCCGTATGATCTGCTTTTAATGAGTTTAGGAACTTGCACGGCGATGACTATGAAAATGTATGCCCGCCGTAAGAAATGGCCCGTTGAAGATATTTATATTGAGATGAGGCATAATAAAAGACACGCCGATGACGGCGCTAATTGTGAAGATCCTTCTTCAAAAATGGATACCATTGAAAAAGAATTGGTCATTAAAGGAGATCTGAACAAAGACCAATTAGATAAACTACTCGATATTTCAAAAAAATGTCCGGTTCATAGAACCTTGCTTAGTGAAATTAGTATCAATACTTCATTGGCTGAATGAAAGCAATAGAAAGAAAGTTGTTTAATAGTAAATTCAATAACTAACAGGAGTTATAAATGTCAGAGCTTATTAAGCTGTACGAAGATAATGTAGATCGCAAGAAGTTAAAACACATCGTTGAAATTCTTAGGAACGGCGGATTGGTTATTTACCCAACAGACACTGTATATGGTATAGGATGTGATATTACCAACAAATCAGCGTTAGAAAAATTAGCCCGGATAAAAGGTGTTCGTTTAGACAAAGCAAATTTTTCATTTATCTGTGAAGACTTAAGTAACCTTTCAGATCATGTAGCTCAAATTGAAACACAGACATTTAAAATCCTGAAACGGAATCTGCCGGGACCATATACATTTATTCTTCCGGGAAGTAATTCACTTCCATCCGTTTTCAGAAAAAAGAAAACCGTAGGTATCAGAGTTCCTGATAATCAAATAGCATTGGCACTAGTAAGGGAATTAGGGAATCCCATTGTTTCCACTTCCATTAAAGATGATGATGAGGTATTAGAGTACACAACCGATCCTAGCCTGATCTTTGAAAAATGGAAGCATCTGGTGGATGTTGTTATTGATGGCGGCTTTGGCGGAAATGAAGCTTCTACCGTTATTGATCTTACCAGTGGCGAACCGGTTTTAGTAAGAGATGGAAAAGGAGAAGTATTGGTTTAGGATTTTTTAACTACAGAGTGCCCTGAGATATAAAACAATCTAAATTCTCTGTGTTCTTTGTGGTTAATTTTACCTTCTGAATATAATCCACATAAAAAGAGACTTACTCATCAGTAAGCCTCTTTTAAGAATAATTAAGTAAATGCTTCGCTTTATTTAATCAACTGCATTTTTATTTCGCTCACAAATTGCTCCCCGGAGGAACCCGTTGCCGTTAATCGGGCAATGTATACTCCACTCGCTAAGTTGTCGGCTTTAAAGGTGGCATTATGGAAACCAGCTTGCATATGATCATTCACTAATGTGGCTACTTCTTGTCCCACAATATTATACACCTTGATGGAAACTTCTGCCGTCTCAGGGAGCTCAAATTTGATTTGAGTGGAAGGATTAAATGGATTGGGATAATTGTTAGACAGCGTAAACTCGGTTGGAAGCACCACTTGCTTACAAAAAATACAACCTCCCCCATCTTCAACAACAATCGTAAGGTCCTCAAATCCTATCTTACCATTTGAGTCGGTCACCTCTAATTGTAAGGTAAAATCATCAAACTGTGTACCTGTATAACTGGTTCCATTTCCAGCGTATCCACCGATTTGACCGGGAATAACGCGGGACCATTCGTAGGTATAAGGTGGAACGCCGTTAGAATTAGAAGCTATATTGGCTGTCCAGGTTTCGGAAGTTCCTTCATCCATATACACAGGTCCAGAAATAGTAACAGGCACCACCGAGGGAGGTCCAAACTCCACTGGCCCTTTAGCTGAAAACACATCTTGAATCACATATCGATAAGTCGCAACATTATCAGCTCCGTCTGCAGACCAAAGAGCATTTCTGAATCCCACAAAATCAGGATTTCCTGAAAGAAAAAACAATGCATCGAATATTAATTGATCAGCATCTGCAACACTTATTCCCGGATCATTACGTAGATCCCACAATATGGAAGAGAAAAATTCCGCTCCCTCATATGCATCTACGTTTGGGAAACTTGGATCATTCTCATACTCCGAGTAAGTTTCAATATCAGGAGCGGACATATCTCTGACTAAATTCTTAAAAGATGTGCTGTCCCACGAAAACTTAGCGATTTGAGCACTATTATCAAACGAACCGGAAAAATAATCCGGTACACCTTCCAAATAGCACCTTCTTGATTAGCTTCAAATTGAAGACCACTTCTTATGTCCCCTACTATTAAATGACTATACTCATGATAAATAACTGTATTATCCTTTGCATATTTAAAACCTGGTCTATTTGGATCTGTATATTCAAAACCTGATCCAAAATCAAGAGATTTTGATCCTACTCTTGCACAAGCCCCAAATTGTTCTAAATCACATACTTGATCACTAAACACATACGCATTAACAACCTGGGTGAATAGATTATTATTTAAATCGAGACTTTCTATAAAATCCCTTCTAAATCTATCCACATGATAATAAACATTTACCTCTTCAAAATGATTATCATTAATTGGATCAAACTGAAAATTGTATGAAGCTGAATAGGCTCTACTTGCATCATAAGTATATACATTTACATATTCACCATTTAAATACCCACTGGTATTTAACCCAAATAAGTCTTTGGTAGTGACTGTAGAATTTTCTGGAGTTCTTGGAAATACGTCTCCAGTCCCAGTTACCATTTTCATCGGTTTATGCTTTTTTGTAGAAGTTTTATACGCTTCATACTCTTGAAACAAATTATCATCAAGGGTATATATATTGGTCGCATTGTTGTATTTCTTCAAAATCTCTACAGTTTGTGCATTTATTACGTACTGCCAATTAGTGTAGGGCTCCTCAATCAATACATTTATATTATACACCAACTCATACCCTTCATCTGTCGGGTACACCACCAATTCTGCCGTACTTTGATCATTTACAATGCGGGTCAGTGCCATATCGGAAATTGCAGCTCTTATAGCCGATGCTTTAGGAATACCAGGGGTGGTGGAAATGTCAATATCCGAGTAATAAAAGCCATTTGCCATATTAACACTACCATTTTCTCGAAGATGCACGTTGTAATCAGCCCCTTCAACTTTTACGCCTTTATAGTACTGTTGAAACTCAATATGATGTACTCCTCGATGGGTTTGAGTTTTAGTGTGACGTAATCCTGAGAGGTTATTTTTTAGACCAAATAGTTGTCTGTTTTCACTCAGAAAAGCCCGTGCAGCAGACAATGGGTCGCCGGGGAATGCCTTAGTGCTTGACCCAATAATGGATCTTGGCAGTCCGGTTTCCTCATTCCAGCGAATGGTCCATTCGTTGCCTTCTTCCGCCTTAAAGTTCTCCCAGGCAGTCGTGCGAATTTGATCGGGTTGTTTTTGAGCATGTAAAATAGACGTGCACATGCACACGCTAATTAAAAGTAGCAGTATAGGTTTCATCCTTTCCTCCATTTTTATGTATATTGGAGGTATTATTCCTGTTAAGGAATAATACCAAGCCCTTACTTAACCGAATTGTTAATTGTCTTCCACGAGAATTAGTGTCGGTGGTCGGGGCTTTTTTTTATTCACTTTGAATAACTTTTAAAAACTATTTGAAAATAAATCAGCTCCTATAAATCTAGAATTCGTCACACTTTCTGTGACTTCTCCAGTTTCTATATCTAAAATCTGTAGTTTAAAATCATCTGTGCTGCTATTTAGATTAAATGAAATAATGAGTATATATCTACTATTGCTTGATATACTTAAAGGCCTAAAACCAGTATTAGATACCAGATTAACAGTTAGCTCTTTAATTGTGTTTAGCTCAAAATCATATTTATATAAATTATTTTCTGACCAATAGAGTAATTCTTTCCCATTTGAGTACCACTGTTGGCGACCTGAATTATTTGTATTCGTTAATCTTTGAACCTTGAAATTATCTAGATCCAGCACATAAATATCTGACGTATTTGAACTCAATTCTGCTCTATCGGATGAAAAAGCAATTTTATTCATTACAGGATTCCATACTGGATTGTTATCACTAGCAGGTGTATCCGTCAACTGAATTATTGCATCTGTTTGAAAATCATAGACAAATAATTCTGAATTACCTCCCCCTAACTCACAATCTAAGCATCTATCAAAAGCAACTTTATTACCATCCGGGCTCCATTTGGGATGATCCCCAACTACATTAACAGCTCGCCCTTCAAAAATACCCTCTAATTGCTGTTTGCCGGAACCATCTGCTTTCATGATAGTTATATAGTATCCCGGGGAAGTAGTGGGGGTACTTCTGCCAAACACTATTTTTTCCCCATCCGGGCTCCAGGATGGACTATATGCTCCTCCATTTTTAAAATGTGTAAGTTTTTTCCGATTTTCACCATTAGTGAGACTGGTAAAAATCTGATAATTCCCCTTTTCATCCGGAGCAGCATATACCAACTTTCCGGGAATTTCGGGATGTTCGTTGTTGAACAAATCACACCCTGCAAATAATAACAATAGACATACAGAAAAATATAGGGGGAACTTCATGAATAAACTCTTTAAAATTAAATTTTTTGTTTTCCATAAGGAATAATACCAAGCCCTTGCTTACCGAACGGTTAATTATCTTCCACGAGAATTACAGCCGGTAGTAGGGGCTTTTTTATGCTTTTTGCATAAAATTCTTAGTTAAAAATCGTTTTCATTGTAATACCAGTCAAAACCTGAAATATTTTCAATTTGTAACCCTTTTTTAAAATCCTTCGTTTTGAAATAAAAAAAATAAAAATTAAATACTGGATACTGTAATTTTATAGTCCAAAGAATTTTTCCATCTTTAGAAAATTCTAAGGGCACAAAATCATTCATCACGCTCTGTGTCAAACAAGTAATCTGTGGCAAATCAATTGTATCTTTACTAACCGGATCTAAAGAATACCATAGTATTGGGTTACTATTTCTTTTTATTAAATAGCTTTCGGTATTCGAATCCCACAACCAAAAACCCGTTTTTCCATCTGTTGTTATTTTTCTTAATCCTGTACCATCGGGCAAGATATCAAACAGATCTTGGTCTAACCTTCTGTCTTCTGTAGCAAAATACTCCCGATCTGAATTGAATGAAATTCTATTCTCATTTTCATTCCATAATGGATTACTATCATCGGAAAGTGTATCAGTAATCTGTGTAATAGATTTATTTTTTAAATCATACATAAATATTTCTGAATTACCTCCACCAAGTTCACAATTGATACATTGATCATATGCAATTTTATTGCCATCCGGGCTCCATTTAGGATGATCCCCAACTACATTAACAACTCTTCCGTCAAATTCGCCTTCTAATTGTTGTTTATCAGAACCATCTGCATTCATAATACTTATATAATATCCCGGAGAGGTCGTTGGTGTAGTTCTGCCAAATACAATTTGTTTACCATCAGGACTCCAAGAAGGGCTGTAAGCTTGGTCATTTTTAAAATGTGTAAGTTTTTTCCGATTTTCACCATTAGTGAGACTAGTGTAAATCTGGTAATGCCCATTTCCATCCGGAGTAGAGAACACTAATTTACCGGGGATTTCGGGTTGTTCGTTGGTAAACAAATCACACCCTGCAAATACCAATAATAGACATACGGAAAAATATAGGGGAAACTTCATAAATAAACTCTTTAAAATTAAATTTTTTGTTTTCCATAAGGAATAATACCAAGCCCTTGCTTACCGAACGGTTAATTATCTTCCACGAGAATTACAGTCGGTGTGCGGGGCTTTTTTATGCTTTTTGCATAAAATTCTTAGTTAAAATTCATTCTCATCGTAATGCCAGTCAAAACCTAATACCTCCCAAGGTTCTTCATTAACTTTAAAAATTTCTTTTGTTTCCATGTCCACGAATAAAAATTCAAACCTCTTATTGGTTAATGTTCGTATCAAAATTATGTCTCTATTCTTTGACCATTCCACTGGAGCGGAGAATTTTTTACTGATTTGAGTTGGTAGTATAAAAGCGGAAACTTTATTAAATTTCAGGTCTACTATAAACCACTCTAAATTCTCAGAATTAAATGGCTTGATTAATATAAATTCATTCGTAGTTCGTCTAGCCAAAGTTCCAAAATTACCAGAATCTGTTATTCTTTGAATTGTTTGATCATTTAAATTTATAGAATATAAATCTCGATTCAACTTTAATGAATCAACTAAATAATAGTCTCTATCTGTAGTCAAGAATAATTCAAAATTACTTTTCCACTTTGGGAAAGAATCTTCAGAAAGAGTATCTGTTAACTGTGTTATTTCATTATTCTCAAAGTCATACACAAATATTTCTAAATTCCCCCCTCCCAATTCACAATTGATACATTGGTCATATGCAATTTTATTACCATCAGGGCTCCATTCGGGATTATCTCCAACTACATTAACAACTCTTCCGTCAAATTCGCCCTCTAATAGTTGTTTATCAGAGCCATCTGCGTTCATGGTAGTTATATAATATCCTGAAGATGTTGTAGGGGTTGTTTGGGCAAACACAATTTCTGTTCCATCTGGGCTCCAGGATGGACTATATGCTCCACCATCTTTAAAACGAGTAAGTTGTTTTCTGTTTTCTCCATTGGTGAGGCTGGTATAAATTTGGTAATTACCGTTTCCATCAGGTGTAGAGAACACCAACTTGCCGGGGATTTCGGGTTGTTCGTTGGTAAACAAATCACACCCTGCAAATAATAACAATAGACATACAGAAAAATATAGGGGGAACTTCATGAATAAACTCTTTAAAATTAAATTTTTTGTTTTCCATAAGGAATAATACCAAGCCCTTGCTTACCGAACGGTTAATTATCTTCCACGAGAATTACGGTCGGTAGTAGGGGCTTTTTTATGCGCTTTGCATAAATTCTTACTTAATTAATAGAACCAATCCATACTATGAATCAATTGTGGTTTATCTGAAAAATTGACACTTGTTTTTGTTGATACATTGTAAAATAAATATTTGACTTTTTGATTGCGAAACCCACCAATCCTTATAAGTATATAATTACCGTCTTGTGACCAAATAGTCGCCGAGCCATAGGTTCTTGGAAAGGAAACGGGTAAATCCAATTTAGATATTTCTTTATTCGAATAATCCAGATAATACCAGGTACTATCACCATTACTAGGTCGGACAAGTATCTCGTTAGTAAAAGGTATAAAAGTAAACGATCCTATTTCTCCCGTATTCGTAATTTTTAAAATTTCATTATTTACAAAATTAAAACTGAATATATCCTCCTTTGTTCTCAAAGAATCTACCAGATAGTATTCACGATCCGAAATAAAAAAAAGCTCCTCATTTGTATTCCATTTTGGAAAAAAATCTTTAGAAAGAGTACTTGTAATCTGTGTAATTGATTGATTTTTAATATTATAAACGAATAATTCTGAATTCCCTCCTCCAAGCTCACAGTTTATACACAAGCTATAAGCAATCTTATTTCCATCAGGACTCCATACTGGGTCATCTCCAGTTGCTATAGTAGTTCTTCCCTGAAATTCTCCTTCCAATGGGCGTTTTTTGGAGCCATCGGCATTCATAACATAAATAGAAGCCCCCGAGGTTGTACTTTGCATGGAGGTTCTAAACACAATTTGTTTCCCATCCGGGCTCCAAGAAGGACTGGAAGATCCGCTATTCTTAAAATGAGTGAGCTGTTTTCGGTTTTCTCCGTTGGTAAGGCTAGTATAAATTTGGTAATTACCGTTTCCATCAGGTGTAGAGAACACCAACTTGCCGGGGATTTCGGGTTGTTCGTTGGTAAACAAATCACACCCTGCAAATAATAACAATAGACATACAGAAAAATATAGGGGGAACTTCATGAATAAACTCTTTAAAATTAAATTTTTTGTTTTCCATAAGGAATAATACCAAGCCCTTGCTTACCGAACGGTTAATTATCTACCAGGAGAATTACACTCGGTGGTGGGGGTTTTTTATGCATTTTGCATAAAATTCTTTAATTATTCTGAATCCAATCTAAATCAGATCTTTTAAGATCAACAATATCGATTTCTATTAATCTTTCGGTCATTATATCATAAAAATTGTATACAAAATTATTACCTACTAACGACCTAATTAATATAGCGTCACCATTTTTGCTCCATTTAACTGGAGCTGCTCTTTCTTTATCAATAGTTTCAGGTAAAATAAAATCTTTTGCTTTTTGATTTTTCAAGTTTAATAAGAACCAGTTTTTTCCTTCCAGTTCGAATGGACGTATTAGAAGAATTCCATCATTCGGTCTTTGAGCAAAAGCTCCAACTTTTGAAGTGTCTGTAATTTGAAGAATTTTTTGGTTTGAATAATTAAAAACAAACAAATCATCTTTAAAAGTACTCACTTCCTCATTGAAGTTTTTTCTGTTAGATTTAAAAATAATAGAGCTTGAATCTACATTGCTCCATTTAGGAAAAAAATCTCTTGCTAGATTATCTGTGATTTGTTGTATTGAATCCGTTTTAAAATCATAGGCATAAATTTCAAAATTATTCCCTCCTAGTTCACAATTAGTACACCAGTCAAACGCTATTTTAGAATCATCAGGGCTCCACACCGGATTACTACCAGGAGTTACTATCTGAGAATTTGGGCGTTCTTTTAATGGTCTTAAATCAGAGCCATCAGCATTCATTATATATAATGACAATCCATTTGAACTACTTTCTAAAGTGCTTGTCAGTGCTATTTGCGTCCCATCATTACTCCAGGAAGGGTTAAAAAACTCCGCTTCCTCAGCACCGGATTGCGTGAGTTGCTTTTTTTTGGTGTCGTTGGTAAGACTCGTATAGATTTGGTACCTGCCGTTTTCATCGGGGGCCGAATACACCAATTTTCCTGGAATTTCGGGAGCCGATTCTTCATTAGAGAACAAGCTGCATGATATAGAGGCTACTATAGCAAGTAACACAATCCATTTAACATCTCTCCACATAATTATTAACTCTTTTTTTTTTGAACTTAGAGATAATGTAGGTAACCAGAAGAAATATTACAATTTTTTAATCTTAATATTGAATTAGAAAATTTTTCCCAATAAATAACACTCTATCTTAAAAACTCTCAGTAGTTTTGAAAGATGGCTTATTGAACTAAAAGATTTAGAACTCAGTACGAAAACTTTGAAGGTTCAGAGCTCATCGGCTCAATGTTGGATGTTCAATTATTCCAATCCTGAAGACGATATAAAAGTATAGCTGCGCGTTGTGTCTGCGAAAGTAGCGCCGGAATATACCCGGTTTCGTTTACCGTATGATCGTCTGCTCCGCTCATTCCCACAGCATCGATCGCCATATCTACATAATCCGCTGTAAAAGAAACATCAGCTGCACCAGCTTTAAGTGGATTTACCGCCACCACTTTTCCCTGACCTAAATCCTCACTTACCTCCGAATAAATGGAAAGCAATTCTCGATTTCCATCCGTTGGTGCCATGGGTGGATAGCCGGGATAGAAAGTTAACGTGGCTTTTGTTTGCGGTCTGTTTTGGGAAACAATTTCCTGCATCTTCGCTTTTACGCGTTCTACCTGCTCGGGAGAAAGCCCACGCAGATCACCTGAAACAATTACTTCTTTTGAAACTACATTATCTTTACCAAAAGCTGTTCCTGATTTGCCCTCTGCATCATGTTCTAAAGTTGTTCCACCAATAATCATTCCGGGATTAAAAGTCAGGAATTCTTCCGATCTCAGTTCTTCATAAAAAGCATTTAAAATTCTTGAAGCTTCGAAAATTGCCCCTGCTCCCACATCTTCTCTAAAAATTTGAGACGAATGAGCCGGATTCCCTTCCGTTTTTAATTCCCATTTGATAGATCCTCTTCTGGAAACATTTGCAGTAGAAGGGTTTCCATCTCCGTTCTCAAAACCTATAGAAATATCCGCCCACTTAGCGGCATCGATTAGTGCTTTTTTGGAAAGTTCGAGCGGACTTCCACTATATTCTTCATCTCCAGTAAAAACTACCCAAATATTCATTTTGTCTAACTCACCACTTTCTTTCAAAGCTCGCAAGGCATACAACATGATCACATCTCCCCCTTTCATATCGGCAATACCGGGAGCTTTCATGGTATTTTCATCAATCATTTCAGAGTTCTGAAATGGAGAATCTTTTTCAAATACGGTATCCAAATGACCAATGAGTAAAATTTTCGGAGCACTTTCGCTTCCAAAATGTTTGGCTACTAAATGTCCTGCTCGGTTAAACTCAGCACCGTCAATCCAGCTTGTTTCAAAGCCCAATTCATCAAATTGTTTTCGAAGTTCTGAACCAACTTTCTCAACTCCTTCAAAGTTCATCGTTCCGCTGTTGACGTTGACCAGTTCTTTAAGCAATTCCAGCGCTTCAGAGTTATTGGTTTCTACGCTATTCAAGATTTTGGTTTCTGTTGGTGAAAGTTGTGCTGTAACATCAACGGTTATAAATAGAAAAATTAAAAGTAGGTATCTCATAGTATTGGTTTAGTAATTGAAAATTGGGTATTGAATATTGTGTCTGGTCTTTTAATCCATTTCTTCCAATCTTTTTTTTCGGTATTCCCAATCGGGTAATACTGTTGAAAGAAGGTTATAAAAATCTTTGCTATGCTTTTTGTATTTCATCTATTTTTTCGAAACCCGCCTTAACTTCTTTTTTTGTATCCTTCTTTATGTTCACTATTGCTACTCATTTAATCATTCAGGTTAAAGGTGGTGCGCAGTTGGGTGAGGAGGGTTTTTGGTGCAATAGGAGTATTAATCTTTGCATTCTTAAGTGCCTGTTTAATATCCGGCGGGTTTGCTTCCATTTCCTCAATAAATGTTCTTAGATCTTCCATAACCGACTTTTGCAACTGAGTGGACGCTCCCTGAGTTAAGGTTGCTGCCAATACAAATATATCTTGCCGATGTTTATTAATTTTTCTTCGATTTACTTCTTCCCCTTTAGCTCTTCGCTCACTTAAATCCAAGTATGCTTTTGCTTTCAAGCAAATCAAAGCTATCTCATTTGCTCTACTAAAGTCATCAACAACAATAGACTGCTGCTTTGTAAAGGCATAGTATTCCTCATCCATTAAAATGGCAGACAGACTAGAAATATCTTCATTTGCTGGAATGGTTGTATAGCGCCCTTCCTCAATAGGTTTGAGCAAATCAGGCGTTCGGCTAAACAATTCTATTTGTGACGGGAATTGATCTTTAATAGGATCTGAAAATCTGTAATACTGTATATCTTCTGCATGTTCCGCTTTTTTGTAACCACCTTGTTCTACAAACTTCCAGAAATGAGTAATAAATGAATCATCAACAGCCTCTACTACTAAGATGATGTCAATATCATCCGTAGTTCTAAATTCCAGTCCTTGCCCTTCAAAATAGTCATCGCAAGCAGAACCACCTATAGCGATGTAGCAATTATAGTACTCCTTAAAGAATTCCCTAAACACGTCAAGCCCTACCATACAACCAATCCTCCAGCATATTTTCAAGTTCCATTTGCGTACGTTCGTCTTCGTCGTCTTGCATGCTCAGGTATAAAGAAAAAGGATCAACTATTTGTTTACCTACTGCCAAACGAATAGGATCGTAGCTCCAAATCTCCAGTTCCATATCCCTTTCATTATCTATGGTAACCGAGATATCTCCCGTTTTTTTTAACTCAGTAAATAAATCGGTATGAATTGCATAGGAAATTACTCTTCCAGAAGAAATATTGGAATACTGAGATAGGGCATGTAACCCAGATGTTTTAACGTGGTTTTGTTCGAAATCAAACAACCACTCCTTCTTTTTAACGGGGGAAGTCATGTAGTTTTTAGCCGCATTCCAAATATGGATCGGTTCATCTTCAAATTGTATCTGCTTGCTTTTAGAGCCTATCACTTTACATACCTTTGCTGCTTCCAATTCCTGAACACTTCGAGAAATGGTCATAGAAGAATAGCCACACGCATCGGCTATTTCTTTCAAATTCATATTCTCCAATTTATGGGAGTATAAATGGTAAATAACCATAAACTGAGTAGCCGGAGAAAATGCCTCTACTTTTATTATTCGAGTTTCTTGCTGTTCTTTTAGCGAAATAAACATAAAAGGCATGAACAACTGTTGCCCCGGAATTACAAAGGCTATTTTGTTTTTTACCAGTTGCTCTTTTAGATAATGAGTTGCAGTGCGTAGTACCACAACGGCGGGACATTCCATCGCTTCTTCTATCTTTATTAACTGCTTTTGCAATTGAGCTGGATTGGGCAACTCCTCCAGTTTTGGTTGTACAAACACGATTTCTCTGTCATTCAATAGCACAGGCGTAAACTGATACCCTTCGTTAATAAACAAAGGTAATCGAAACATGTAATCCTTATCCTTTTCAGAAGGAATCATGTCGAATCCTGTTACTACTTTTATATATGTTTTAAAAGAAGTCATTCGCTAATAACATATTTATTTAATAATAACAATATTTATGTTATCATCAAAAATTTATGTTATTATTATTCTCCTGTGAAATTTAGTTGTTTAAGATATTCGTCCATTTGTTGTTGTACTTCTATCAGCTCTTCTTCCAATTCTTTGATTTCTTTCTGCGTGGCTACGATGTCTATTTCCTCTTCTTCTTCAAAAGTGTCTACCTAACGCAGAATATTGAGGTTATAATCATTCTCTTTTATGAATTTGTGATAAGCTACAAAGGAATATTTTTCAATTTCTTTGAATTTCTTATGGGTACTAGCAATTTTACTGATGTGCTTAGCTAACAGAATATTTTAGCAGGTTTCTTTTTCGTATTCATTGCTGACATCAATAAATAAAACCTTTTATTCTTTTCGCTTTGTCTCCTAGTGTAAAGTCAATGTTTAGATGTCGTAAAACACCTGTCAGATTTTAAACTAAATGGGTTACGAAAAGTTACAATAGCCTATAAACCCGGCAACCTGAGTTTCCACAAAGTGGTAGCCTCTAACTTAGGCTAGAAATAACGCTATCTCCTCAAGTCAGACAAGGGGTTGCAACCCCTTGTCTGACTTGAGGAGCGTTTCCATTTCTCACTTTCAGCCAAGCATTGAGTTCATCGATCTGTTCCTCATTTCAATAAATTTGACACAGCTTTTCTAATTCAGATTGATAGGGCTACGACAATTCATGGATGACGCTACACTAGTTTGGTGATCTACAAATAGTCGGATTTAAGGACCAGCTCCAATTCCTTCATACCAGTTTCCGGTATTTGAAATTGAAAGTTCAATATTCAAAGTTGGAAGTTGGATGTTCTTACCCTTCCACTTCTTCGATAACATACGCATCAATAGGAATACAAGAACAAATCAAGTTTCTGTCACCATAAGCGTCATCCACTCTGGAAACACTTGGCCAGAATTTATTTTCACGTAGATGTTCTAATGGGAAGACTCCTTTCTCACGATCGTAATCACGATCCCAATCCGAATCCATCACTACTCTCATTGTATGAGGAGCATGTTTTAATACATTGCTTTCTTTGTCTGCTTTGCCTTCTTCGATCTCGCGAATTTCATTTCTGATCTCGATCATGGCATCACAAAATCTGTCCAATTCTTCTTTGGTTTCGCTTTCTGTTGGTTCGATCATCAAAGTACCTGCAACAGGGAAGCTCATTGTAGGAGCATGAAATCCGAAATCCATTAATCTTTTTGCAAGATCAACAGCTTCAATTCCGGCACTTTGCTTGAACGGTCTTAAATCGATAATAAACTCATGAGCAGATCTGCCCGTTTTTCCTGTATAAAGAATGGGGTAATGATCATCCAAACGATCTTTAATATAATTGGCATTAAGAATCGCCATTCTCGTAGCGTCTGTCAACCCGGCTTCGCCCATCATAGCGATATAAGCATAAGAAATAGTAAGAATACTTGCACTTCCATAAGGCGCTGCTGAAATTGCAGAAATTCCATTTTCCCCACCTGTTTTAACAACAACATGACTTGATAAAAAAGGAGCTAAATGTTCTGCTACTCCAATCGGGCCCATTCCCGGTCCGCCGCCGCCATGTGGAATACAAAATGTTTTATGAAGATTCAGATGGCAAACATCAGCGCCAATAAATCCGGGACTTGTTAACCCGACTTGTGCATTCATATTCGCTCCATCCATGTACACTTGCCCGCCATGCTCGTGAATCAGATCACAAATATCTTTAATTCTGTGTTCGAACACGCCGTGTGTAGACGGATACGTAACCATCAAAGCTGAAAGTCGGTCGCTGTATTTAATCGTTTTCTCTTCCAGATCGTCCATGGAGATATTTCCATGCTTATCTGTATCCACAACTACAACATCCATTCCAGCCATTACCGCACTTGCAGGATTTGTACCGTGAGCTGAGTTTGGAATCAACGCTACATTTCTATGCTCATCGCCTCTGCTTTGATGGTAAGCCCGGATGGTCATCAAACCTGCGTATTCTCCCTGCGCTCCCGAGTTCGGCTGCATTGATACTGTGTGAAATCCTGTGATCTCACTTAACCATTCATCAAGTTCAGTAAATAACTGTGAATATCCTTCTGCCTGATCTTCAGGAACAAACGGATGAATTTGTCCAAATTCCGGCCAGGTCAATGGGATCATTTCTGCTGTTGCATTCAATTTCATAGTGCAAGAACCCAATGATATCATCGAATGAACTAAAGAAAGATCTTTACTTTCCAATCGCTTCATATAGCGAAGCATCTCATGTTCTGTATGATATAAATTGAATACAGGATGATCTAAATATTCGGAATTTCTGGCAAATGCTTTCGGTAGTTTTAATTCTGTTTTTTCAGAATGAGCTTTTACATCAAAGTTTGACGTTCTTCCTTCTGCTTTAGCAAAAACAGAGAGAACTTCCTGAACATCTTCGAGTTCTTTGGCTTCATCAAAGGAAATTCCAATTCTTCCATCCCCGAAATATCTGAAATTGATTCCATGCTCTTCAGCAATCTTGCGGACTTTCTTTCCGGAAGCTTTTACTGTAATCGTATCAAAAAATACATCTGTTTCTACGGAAACTCCCATTGCTTCCAATCCTGACTTAGCCAATTTGGTTAGCCCATGAATTTTTGAAGCGATTTTTTTCAGTCCTTTTGGACCGTGATAAACACCATACATTCCTGCCATCACTGCTAATAAAACCTGAGCAGTGCAAATATTGGAAGTCGCTTTTTCTCTGCGGATGTGTTGCTCTCGTGTTTGCAAAGCCATTCTATACGCAGGTTTTCCCTCAGCATCCTGAGTCACCCCAATTATTCTGCCCGGAATTTGTCGTTTAAAAGCTTCCTGTGTTGCAAAATATGCGGCATGTGGTCCACCGTATCCCATTGGTACCCCAAAACGCTGAGTCGTACCAACTACCACATCAGCTCCCATTTCACCGGGAGGAGTTAGCAAAATCAAACTCATTAAATCTGCTGCAACAACCGCAGAAACACCGTTTTCATGTGCCGCAGCTATCAAACGTGTGTAGTCGATTATAGATCCATCAGTTGCAGGATATTGTAAAAGTACGGCAAATAGTTTTGGGTCAGTAACATCTAGTTCATTATGATCTCCAACTACGACTTCCACTCCAATTGGTTCTGCTCTGGTTTGGATGACATCTATAGTTTGTGGATGGCAAAGATCGCTCACAAAAAATATATTGGCTTCCTTTCTCTTCGCTCCTTTGCGCTGCCCTAACAACATGCTCATTGCTTCAGCTGCCGCTGTTGCTTCATCAAGTAAGGATGCGTTTGCTAATTCCATCCCGGTAAGATCACTTACCAGCGTCTGAAAATTGATAAGCGCTTCTAACCGACCTTGCGCAATTTCTGCCTGATATGGAGTATAAGCCGTGTACCAAGCCGGATTTTCTAAAATATTTCGCTTAATCACATTGGGAACATGAGTGTCATAATATCCCATGCCTATGTACGACTTAAATACTTTGTTTTTTGAAGCCAAATTCTTAAAGCTGGATAAAAAATCCACTTCACTTTTAGCGTTAGGTAAGTTTAATTTTTCTTGAAGTCGGATATTATCAGGAATGGTTTCATCTATAAGCTGATCTATAGAATCAGCTTTGATAGTGTTCAACATTTCTGCGATTGCATCCGCATCATTCCCATTATGTCTGTGTGCGAATGTTTCTTTTTCAAAGTTGATGTTCATCAAACTAACTTCCTAAATATTTAGTGAATTGTGATTGTTTGAAGCAAATTGTTTGGCTTCAGTACTACTAACAACGTATTAGCTAAAAAGGCTTCCAAAATTACAAAAAATAGATTATAAATAGGCGTAAAAAGCTGTTGCCTCAATACTATTTCTCCTTTTTTTTTGATTTATTACGGTTCTAAAATTTTAACCATGATAATGAAACCAATTACGATGAAATTCTCCCATTTATTTAGTGCTTTTTCTCTGTTTATAATCGCACTCGTAACCAATCCTATTTTTGCACAAGATGCTGATAACGGGCTAAAAATCGTTACTGAACCTGAAAATATTACGCTTGATGTTGGTCAGGAAATCCAACTAAAAGCTATGCTTGTAAATGCTGAAGGAGAGGTTCAACCAGACACAATGATCTATTTTTCCAGAGCTAGCCGCTCTCTGTCAGTTACTCGCAGTGGATTGATGAAAGCTTTAGAGCCCGGATCTTTTACTGTCATTGTTTACAAAACTGCTCAGGGCGATCACCCTGTTATGCGGAAAAATGTAACCGTCAATGTAAATTATCCTAAACTAGATCGAATCGTTTTTAATGATGTTCCGGAAAAAATGTATAAAGGAACTTCCTTTCAGGTTGAAAGCCGTGTATACGATGTATTGGATTTTAAACGTGAAGATCTGGAAGTATCAGATTACGCTTCCTCTAACAAAAAAGTAGCAACTGTTAATCGCTTCGGAAGAGTTCAGGCTAAATCAACTGGTAAAACAAAACTTACTGCAAAAATTGAAGGAGTTTCAAAAACTCAGGAAATTGAAGTGGTCAAAAATCCGGTAACATCCATAGACATATCAATAGCTAAAGATGTTGCAAGAACCGGTGATGTTTTAACGATTAATGCAGTGGCTAAAGATAAGAAAGGAAATGCAGTTTCTGACGCTCCGATTGTGTATTCATTCACTGCTCGTCCTGATGATGCTCGTGGCGAAGCAGCTCCTGCACAGATCGAACAAAATGGAAAATTTGTTGCTAACAAGCCTGGATTATATACCATTATGGTACGAAATGCCGGATCTATAGCGGAAACTACAGTAAAAATTAATCCTAGAAATGTTCAAAGAGAAGTTGAAGTACTTGGCAATGCAAAAGTAACCGACGTACCAACTTCAGACCTTTGGGTTTGGGAAGGTGTTGACGGAAGAGATTATGCAGTAACCGGAACCCACGTTGGGCGTGGAGAAGCTTTCTTTTGGGACGTAACCGATCCGGAAAACATGGTTGCAATTGATACTATTACCGTTGATGCCCGAGTAGTAAATGACGTGAAAGTTTCCGAAGACGGAAGAATTGCAGTGATATCCCGTGAAGGTGCTTCTGACCGAAAAAATGGATTGGTTATTCTTGATGTAAGCGATCCAAGCAACGTAGAAATTCTTTCTCGCTTTGATGACGGATTAACAGGCGGTGTGCACAATGTGTTTATTTATGAAGATCACATCTATGCTATTAATAACGGTCGCCGATATGATATCATAAACATTGAAGATCCAAAAAATCCATATCGTGTAAGTCAGTTCGAGCTCGATACTCCGGGACATTCTGTTCATGATGTTTGGATCGAAGATGGAATTGCTTACTCCTCAAACTGGACAGACGGTGTGGTTGCCGTAGATATAGGAAGCAAGCTCGGCGGTGATATGGAAAGTATTGGCGGTTCGCCTGAAAATCCGAAAATGCTAGGGAGCTTTACCTACCCAAGTGGATGGAACCATGCAGCTTTCCCGTTCAAAAGTAAATCATCAGATAATTTTTATATCGCCGCAGGCGATGAAGCATTTCCGGGTGGCATTCCAGCAGGCTGGATTCACTTCTTTAAGCTGAATAACTGGGAAGAAGCTGAAGAAGTAGCCCGATATGAAGTACCTGAAGCCGGAACTCATAACATCTGGATCAAAGATGATGTTATGTATGTTGCCTATTACCAAGGTGGCCTTAGAATTGTAGATGTGTCAGGCGAATTAATGGGAAATTTATACGATCAAGGCCGTGAGATTGCAAAATTTTTACCTTCTGTTACCGATGGCAGAGCTCCTAATTCTCCTATGTCTTGGGGCCCTCAACCATATAAAGATATGATCTTTGTTTCTGATATGAATTCCGGACTTTGGGCAATCAAACTAAAACCTGTTCAGGGAACAGCAAGCAATTAATTACTAATATCAACTATGAAATATCTAAATAAAATATCCTCCATACTGGGGGTAGCAGTTCTTGCTGTTGTTTTACTGGCAGCAAATTCTGTTGCTCAGGAAAAGAAAATCGTATTCGCTAAGGAAAAAATTTCCTTAAAACTGAATGAAGAGATCAAAATCAATGCAAAAGTTGTTGATGCAAATGGTAAAACTACGCAAGACTCTCTTGTGTTTTTCACTAGAGACCGCCGATCATTAATCGTAACACCTGATGGCAATGTAAAAGCAATTAAGTCTGGTGAGTTCTCAATTTTTGCACGTGCTCTTACAGCAGATCGTAACGATCGAATTAGTGCTACATTAGCTGTGAGTGTTGCATACCCGCCGGTTAAATCCGTAACATTTGTGAATGCACCTAAAAATTTCTATAACACAACTACGATTTCTCTCAAAACGAAAGTAACGGATGAAGCAAATGCTACCAGAGATAATGTGGATGTTATGCTTACGAGCTCAAATCCTGAAGTTGCCAGCATCGATGCTTATGGGAATCTCAAAGCACATAAAAAAGGTAATTTTACCATTACCGCAAGAGCTGAAAACAAAACAGCTATCTGGAAATTTCAAGTTTCTGAAAACCCTATTACTTTTATGGAAATCAGCCATAATTATGATGGGAAGTCTATTCGGACCGGTGATGTGGTTACTTTTAAAGCTCTGGCAAAAACCAGTAAAGGTGAAATAGTATCAGACGCTCCTATCAAATACACGTACATTGCAGAGCCGGATGATAACTTGGGACAAGGAGCCTCTGCTCAGGTTGCTCAAAGCGGAAAATTCGTGGCAAGTGATCCTGGATTGTTTACCATTATTGCAACAGCAGGTGATGAATCTGTAAGTGTTACTATTAAAACTGTTCCAAGAAATGTTCAACGGCCACTTACTTTAGTTGGAAAAGGAATTCTAACACATACCAGAACTTCTGACCTCTGGGTTTGGGAAGGCGTTGATGGCAGAGATTATGCCGTTACCGGAACATGGGGTGGAAATGGGGAAGCAATTTTTTGGGATGTTACCGATCCAAGCAACATCATATCCATTGATACTGTTGTTGTGGACGCCCGTACCGTAAATGACGTTAAAGTTTCGGAAGACGGTAAAGTAGCTGTTATTACTCGTGAAGGCGCTTCAGACAGAAAAAATGGAATCATTATTTTAGATGTAACCAATCCGAGAGATGTGAAAATCCTTTCAGAATATACAGAAGGATTAACCGGCGGAGTGCACAACACGTTTATTTATGACGATCATGTATACGCTGTAAATAATGGTAGAAAGTATGATGTCATAAACATCGAAGATCCAAAAAACCCTAGAACAGTTGGTGTTTTTGAATTAGATACACCCGGGCATTCTATTCATGATGTGTGGATTCAGGATGGAATCGCATACTCTTCAAACTGGAGTGATGGTATCGTTGCAGTTGATGTAGGAGGAACGGCAAACGCTGATCTTCCCGGAGCAGGCGGTTCACCGGAAAATCCTGTTCAACTTGGTAGCTATTCTTATCCCAGTGGATGGAATCATGCCGCATTCCCTTTCAAAAGTGAATCTACCGGAGATTTTTATGTAATCGCAGGGGACGAAGCGTTTCCTTATGGATTGAATGTAAATGGACCGAACCGTGCAGCGGGTTGGTTACATTTTGTTAAGTTTGACGACTGGGATTCTCCTCAAGAAGTTGCACGATTTCAAGTACCGGAAGCCGGAACGCACAACTATTGGGTAGATGGTGATATTCTTTACGCCGCATTCTATAATGGTGGTTTAAGAGTTATCGACATCTCTGGTGAATTAATGGGCGACCTGTATGAGCAAGGGCGTGAAATTGCTTCTTTCTATCCGTCCGATAGCAAAGCATTCATTCCAAATGCTACCTTTACATGGGGCCCTCAATATTATAAAGGATATGTATTTATTTCAGATTGGAACTCAGGAATTTGGGCTCTTAAACTGGGAGAAAGTACTTCTCAAGGAACGAATTAATCATGAAAACCATGAATGCTAAACCCTCAAACTTATGTTTTTTGATGCTCCTTTTTATAGGGGGCATCTTACTTAATCCTGCTCAAATTACAGCACAGAAAACTGATGTACCGGACGATTCACTTAAACTTGTTATCAAACCCGATACTTTAATAATGACTGTGAACGAAATTTCGAAGCTGGATTTTAAGTTTGTTGACTCAAATGGGGACGAGTTCAAAAGAGATTTAGCATTCTTTAGTGGTCTACCTGGTTCGGGTATAGGTGGTACATCAACAGAAAAATTAAGTGTTGATGCTGAAGGTAATGTAAAAGCTTTTAGTCCCGGGAGTTACGTAATTATGGCCTGGCCTACTACATCCAATGTGGGTTTGACTGTAATCCCGGTAATTGTCAAACCATTACCTGTTTCCACAGTTTCCCTTAAAAACCTGCCTACCAACTTTTATTCCAACACTTCTTATTGGCTAGAGGTTAATGCCTTAGATGCTAAGGGAAATTCTAGAAGCGACGCCAAAGCTATTTTTAAAAGCTTAAATCCTGAAATAGCTACTGTCTCAAGTAAGGGGCTTTTGTATGCAAAAAAGGAAGGTTCAGTTGAAATCACTGTTGAAACTGAGGGAATTATAAAAAAGACAAAAGTAAAAATCGAAGAAAACCCGGTTGCAGAAATTGAACTTACTGCGAATAAAACGGAAGTAAAAACTGGTGAAGTTGTCCATTTGAGAGCAATTCTGAAAGATAAAAAAGGAAAGTCTTTAAATGCTACTATTCCAATTACTTATTCTTTTTCGGGAAGTACTCAAGATAATTCCGGAACCAGTGGCTTAGGTTTAATTGAAGAAGACGGTCGCTTTGTTGCCAACAGACCAGGTTCTTTTATTCTTATTGCCAAAGCCGGAAATATCAGTCAAGAAACACATATTGAAGCCGTTCCTAGAAATGCTAAGGGAAGTATTACCGTTGCTGGACATGGCCCTATTGGTGTAAATATGTCTGATCTTTGGATATGGGAAGGAATAGATGGCCGAGATTACGCTGTTACAGGAACTCATTCCGCTAATGGTGAAGCTTATTTTTGGGATGTGACCAATCCTGCTGAAATGAGAATTATTGATACAGTTACTGTAGATGCCCGAACTGTAAATGATGTCAAGATTTCTGCCGATGGACGAATTGGTGTGCTTTCTCGAGAAGGTGCTTCAAATCGAAAAAATGGGATAGTAATACTTGATGTGTCTGATCCTTTTAATGTAGAAATAATTTCCACTTTTGATGATGGGCTTTCAGGTGGAGTTCATAATGTGTTTATTTATGAAGATCACGTTTATGCTACCAACAATGTTCAGAAATATGATATCATAAATATTGAAGACCCAAAGAATCCTTATCGGGTTAGCCAGTTTGAGCTTAGCAGGCCTGGGCATGTTGTACATGATGTTTGGATTGAAGACGGAATTGCTTATTCGTCAAATTTTGGGGACGGACTTGCTGTTGTAGATATTGGAAGTAACAACAGCGAACTTGGTGGAATTGGAGGGTCTCCCGAAAACCCTAAACAATTAGCGTCACACAATTTTGAAAATGGCTGGAATCATGCCGCTTTTCCTTTTAAAAGTAAGTCAACCGGAGACTTTTATGTAGTAGCCGGAGATGAAGCGTTCCCAGGAGGAGAGCCTGCTGGATGGTTTCACTTTGTAAAGTTTGATGATTGGAACAACTCCAAAGAAGTTGCTCGATATGAAGTACCTGAAGCTGGCTCTCACAATCTTTGGGTTAAAGATGACGTTCTTTATGCTGGTTATTATGATGGTGGGCTTAGAGTTGTAGATATTTCTGGTGAATTGATGGGTAATTTATACGATCAAGGAAGGGAAATTGGCTTTTTCCAACCTAAAGATCCTAAAGGCAAAAACCCAACCACTACAATGACTTGGGGTGCTATGCCTTATAAAGAATATGTCTTTATTGCCGATCTTGCATCAGGCCTATGGGCACTGAAAGTGAACCGTTAATTTTAAAAATTTAGATTCTTGAAACTATGAAGCTACTTAAACACACATTTACTGTCTTACTTTTACTAGTAATTTCTTCTTTTATAAATTTATCTGCACAAGATTACTATATCTATGTTGCTGCAGAATCAGAAGATGAAGTTCATCTTATTCACTTTGACGGGAAAACAAATAAAGCAGAAATCGCGAAAACTATAAAGGTGGGTCGTTTCCCTACCGAAACAGATGGGCCGCATGGAATTAATGTCTCTCCTGATGGCGAATACTGGTTTTTATCTATTGCTCATGGCAATCCTTATGGTATGCTTGCCAAGTATAAAACCGGTACGGATGAATTAGTTGCAACAACCAATTTGGGAATGTTTCCTGCGAGTATGGAAATCTCAAAATCTACAGGCTTACTTTATGTGGTAAACTTCAACTTACATGGAGACATGGTACCAAGTACCGTTTCTGTTGTTGATCCTGATTTTATGGAAGTAATCACAAATATTGAAACAGGAATTATGCCTCACGGTTCCAGAATTTCAGAAGATGGAACGAAGCAATATCATGTTTCAATGATGACCGATGAGCTCATCGAAATTAACACTGCAGGATTGGATATCAATCGTACACTCAACCTGAGAAAAGACGCCATGAAAATGGACGGAATGAAAGAACATTCTGATGATTCTAAAGAACACAAAGAGAATCTCGAGCAGCATATAAAAGACGGCACCCATGAGAAACACGCCAAAAAAGAAAAGGAAATGAAAGAAGATCATTCCGGCCATGACATGGATGGAATGAAAAAAGACGGTGGTATGAAAATGATGCATCAAAAGCCTGAGGTAAAACCAACTTGGGTCGATCCGCATCCAACAAAACCGTTTGTTTATGTTGCTGGAAATGGATCAGATGAAATTATTGAGATCAATACCGAAAGCTGGGAAATTACACGCCGTTTTAAAGCTGGTAAAGCTCCTTATAATTTAGAAGTAAGCCACGATGGCAAACTCTTAGTTGCAAGCTATAAAGGCGAAGGAGCAACAGGAATCTTTGATCTTGAATCCGGTAAGGAAATTGCTAAAATCGCAAACAGCAGAAAAGTTACTCATGGTGTAGCTATCTCAAAAGATAATAGATATGCTTTTTTATCTGTTGAAGGAATCGGTGGCGAGCCCGGATCTGTTGATATTATCGATTTGAAAACACAGAAACGTGTTGCTGTAGTGGAAACGGGTAAACAAGCCGGTGGAATTATATTCTGGAAGCAAACTGCTCCTTAATAATAAGAATGCAGAAAAACGTTTTAAATGCCTTTCATTCCCCGGAAGAGCATTTTTTTACTATAGCTTAATAACGTAAGTTCGATCTAAGAACATCCTTAGGATTAGAAACAGGAGGTAAAGTTCCGGTTGAAAAGACCGTATGGAGTTTTAGAGAACGAGTAACAAAAACGGGATTAGTCGAAGAATTATTTGAGCAATTCACCTCATTTTTAGAACAACAATCCCTCCTCATTAAGGAAGGTCAATTGATAGATGCCAGTTTTACGGTAGCTCTGCGTCAACGCAATACCAGGGAAGAAAACAAGAAGATAAAAAATGGAGAGGGCGATAATTTATGGAATGACAAGCCAAACAAGAAAAAACATAAAGATGTAGATGCTCGTTGGACGAAGAAAAATAACGAACCATTTTATGGTATAAGAATCACACAAAAGTAGATACTAAAAGTAAGTTTATTAACACTACACTGTATGGAAGTTTGCATGGAATATATTCACTTTAATCCAGGATAAGTTCCACATTTGCGAGCGGTAGCGAAGCAATCTCCTGATAACCAATACTAAAAGGAGATCACTTAGCTACTGCTCTTGTTCATAAGCCTGAACATTGGCGCTATTCGTCTTCTTCTCTTTCTGCAAAAGCTCAATCGTTTTTTTAACTCTGCGCTCTCTGGTTTCCTCTTTTTTGGCTTCATGAATCCACCCTACATATTCTCTCTTATGACTGAAAGCTAGTGACTCAAAAAAGGTTTTTGCTTCGGGATTTGCATCAAATTCTGATTGAAGATCTTTTGGTGGAATTACTGTTTTGGTTTTACGATCTACTCCGGGAGGATCTTGTCCGAACTTAGACTCTTTTTTCTGAGCACTTTGTTTAACCAAACTCATGATCGACCAGTCAGTATTCATCGAGATCAGTTTGTTCGGATTCATCTTCAATCCGTTCACAATTTTCCAAATACTATCCCGGTTTAAATCAGAAGAAATACTTCCGCTCTTTTTAGGATATGCTACCCAAAATTTGCCCTCTTTTTTTGAAAACGAAAGATTTTCAGGAAGTAGTTTTTCCAATTCCTTTTCATCATGCACAAATACGATCACAGAATCGTATGTATCTTTCTTACCTGAATTCTTATCTAAATCTAATCCAACAAAATTGGATTCCAGTTCCTTCGGGCAGTTAATCAGCAATACTGTTTGTCCGTCTTTGATATTTAATTTTTTGATAAGTGCTTTATTCAAAACTACTTTTATAATTTTATAGAGATTGAAATTCCCCCACCGCTATCATTAAATAGCACAGGAGTAATATTCACTTTATCTGGTTTTCTATTTGCTCCTTGATGTTGCTTCGACAAATACATTCCCCAATAAGCTCCTATCAAAGCACCTGCAGTTACATCGGTCATCCAATGTTTACCGGCAGCAATTCGAGCAATAGAAGTGCTTAGGGGAATCACCAGTAGTGAATAGGTAAATACATTAGGGTAGTAAGCAACCCAGGGAACAAAAAGTGCAAATGCGGTCGAAGCGTGTCCGGATGGAAAGGATGTTTCACCGGGATGGAAAAAGTCAAAATCATAGGCTCCATCGTCTTCATTTGGTCGAGATCTTGCAAATACAAATTTTGAGATATTGACTGTAATTGCTGTATTTATTACTGCCTGAAACGAAGTAAAAGCTGCATCCTGAAGTTTATTATTATCCGTTAAAAGTGTGGCTCCGAATAAAGCCGCTGAAGCTGGCGCTACAATCCTAAATGCTCCGAATTCATTTACTGTTTTAAGATATTTTGAATCATAATACGTTCTTTGCAAATACGAACTGTTTGCTTCATCAAAATTCGTCAAACTTCCCAAGCCGATTCCAATAAATCCTGCTCCAACTAGTTTCGATGGTGTCAAATCCTTAGTAAAAGAACCGGGATCATTAATAAACCATTGAGAAAATCTTTTGCCCGAAGAATTATCCTGAGCAACTATTCCCGAAATCAGAAAAAGTGACATCAGAACTGCGGATTTAATTCTTTTAAATTTCTTCATGGCAATGCATTAGCTTTGGAAACTGTACTCCATTCATTCTACAAAAGGCAGGTATTAATTCAAAACAAAAATAATGCGTAAAAGAAAATCAGAACTTCCCGCAAACCAGTGCTTTTTCAACGCCGGGAGCAGGATTTTCTAATCCGTTTATAAACTTATCTTCTCCGATTAAAATATCTGCAATTTGTCCACTGTATTTGATCGCTGTTTCTCTCATGAAGCCCATCATTGGCCAGCCCCACAATGCTGAGAAAAGAATTCCGTCCTCTTCAAAATAAGGATCTGTCAAATAAGTACATTCGATTACGTTTTCTACCGCACTTCTATTAGTAGCACTTCCACCAACCAAATCGATGACAACTGTTCCTTCCTTCAATAATTTTTTTGTGTGCTCTTTTGTTATCAGATAGTTTACTCCTCGTAAATGAGCCGGTTGCTCCGCTCCGTTTATTATCAAATCGGCATCTTTAAGATACTCTTCTATAATTCCTTTTTGAGTCTGGTCTTTACCAAGCACGTGAATGGTTCTTACTCCGTTTCTATAACATTCATCAATGGCACCCATTCCTACATTGCCGTAGCCCAGAACTACTGCACTTGCATCTTCAGGAGATTTTTTTTGAAAGCTTTCTTCTTTCAAAAGCTCCAAACCATATCGCGCTCCGGCTCGTCCGGTTTCATGTAAAGCTTCGATCTTTCTTTTTCCAAATTTGGGAGCCGGGTTCACCTTACGATAATAGGCTAATGCTTCTTTTCCATGATCTGCCACAAAAGAATGAATATCAAATGTTCTGCCCTCTTTTATTTTCGCCAGGATATTATTGGGATCATCAAAAGAAGCTGAATCATATACAATTACTGAATTTCTGTTCAATGTACCAAGTTGATCAAACCGTACATCTATTGGGTGCAGCATTAAACTTTTTGGCGAATGATCCATGAAACGCCGCACCGCTCCGCTCATTCTTTCGCTATACCCAATCACATGAAATTCAACACTACTTACTCCTGCTCTTCTTATATCCATTTCCAGACAGTTATCTGCTGCCATAAGTCCAAGAATCAGATCGTCGGGAATTTTTTCAGGCGACTGAACCACATATTCCATCGCCACTACATTGATCTTATGATCTTCCAAAAGCTTTGCACGAGCTGGAAATGAGCTAAAATGAGCCATGCAAAACAAGGTGCATCCCTCTTTCATTAATGGAATACTTTCCATTGCCGGACCTTTAAATTTGATGACAAGATCTTTGTTTTGATACAACTCTTTATTGTTCTGAAGAACAGCTCCGGCATCTTTATACTCCTGATCAGAAAAACCAACTCCTTCTCCGGCTCCGTATTCTACGAACACGTCGCAGCCAAAATCGACCAGTTGTTTTACATTTTTAGGAATTAATGCTACACGTTTTTCAAGCGCTCCCGGATTTTCAGGAGATTCAATTTCTTTGGCTAAGCCAATGGTTTTGTACATTTAATTTGTTTTAGGATCAAAAAGAGCTTTATAAATTCCTGAATCTGTATTCGCAAGTAAATCATTCTCTACAGTTTCTGTGAAAGAATATACTGAAGTATTTAACACAGTATCAGTTACAGATTTCCAACTTTCGCTCTGGTCATCTGAGTAAAACACACCACTTCCCAAAATGGACACATACACTCGCCCTTCTTCTGTCAGGTAAAGATCTGTAATTGGATTTGCTGGAATTCCATCCGGTCCTGATCCCGTCCATGTTTTCCCGCCATCTGTAGAACGTTGTATTTTTTGAAAACGAGTAGCAGCTAAAAGGATGTTACTCTCTTCTAATTGGATAAACTCGTTGGTTGATGAACTTTCAAATCCCGGTGATTGAAAGCCTGATTCCAAATCGCTCAATACAAACAGCTTTACAGAATTATTTACGTTTATATAAAGATCATCATCCAACAATGAAATCAATCGGAGACTCTCCGAACTGTTTGATTGATACAAGGTGTCTCTTTCTTCTGAGGCTAAATCAACAGAGAAAATTGCACCCGCTTCTGTTGTTATGTAAAGATCGTTTTGATCAATCAGTGCTGAACGAATAGTAATACCGGAAATTTTAAGCGTATCAAAAGAGGTGGTTTCATCTGTAGATATCAGAATGGTTGAATCACTTATAGAAAAAAGAGTGTTTGAAGAACCCTCCACAAAGAAGATGGATCTGTCATTAAGCTCATTAATCTGCACAGGGTTTGTACCATCGTTATTCGATTTAAACACTTCAAAACCTGTAAAGCTATATAGATTGTTATCTGTTGAATAGCTTGCGAAAATTGAAGTATTTTCGAATTGCACCAGTTCCCAAAGAGGTGTTGCTATCGGCGGTTCTCCTCCATCACCCTCATCATTTGACGAGGAATTTGTACAGCTAATCACCATTACTATTAAAATTACAAGCCCTGATTTAATTCTAATCATAAATCTATGTGTCTCTTGCTTCAAAATTCGGATTTTGTATGATTCCAAACAGATTTCCGAATGGGTCAATTACTGTAGCTACATAAACATTTCCACCAACGTGCATAATTTCTTCATCCGGTGTTGCTCCCAGATCGATAATCTTATCCCATGTTTCTTTGATATCAGTAACGCCCCAGTACACAATGGAGCCGGCTGTACCCGGAGTTCGATCTGGTTGCAAGCCTAATTCATAACCTCCGATATCGAAACCTACATAAAATTCTTCATCGAAATATGGTTTTTCGCCAAGAACAGCAGTGTACCATTCTTTGGCTTTTTTAAGATCCGGAGCAGGATAAATTACCGTTCTTAGTCCTTTGAACATGATCATTTGTTTTGTTGATCACCAAAATGGTGAAATTCTGTGAGATAAGATAGAGTGATCCTTCTTGCTTTTATCTTAATAAGTATTTCCTATGGTGAGTATTGGTATTACTTAATAGTTAGCCTGAATTCAACTCAGTTAAAATTCGTTGATATTAATGAGCTTAAAATGCAAATACATAAAAAATAATTATGAATAAGTTGAATACTTATACTAACGATCTGTTAACCTACAATAATCATTTTCAAAGTGTAGTTAGATCTCAGAAAACATCAGACAATGTCTCAAATACAAAAGCTGTAGACTTGTTGCACAACATCGATATTGCGTTAACAAATCAGATTAATGATTTAGAAAAATTTGATGATTTAATTGATGATTCTAAAACAGGAGCAATTAAAGATAAATTAGCTTCTGCATTCGGTTCTATTGCCGGGAATCTTGATTCAATTCGTAAAGATCCTGTATCAAAAATTTTAAGAGACGATTATACTGCTTTAAGTATGCTAGCTAGTGGTTACACCATGTTGCACACCGCAGCCTTAGTTAATGAAAGAGAAGATTTAGCAGAATATGCACAAAACAGTCTCTCGAGGATTGCGCAATTAATTACAAAGACAAGTCAAATTATGCCGTACGTAGTAGCGGAAGAATTATCCGATGATTCAACGAAAGCTCTCGAGATTGCAGAGAAATCTCTGAAAGAAACTCAAAAAGCCTGGAGTGTGGAAAACACGATGATCGAAGCATGATAATTTAATCAAATAGTCATCAAAACCTTGAAAGGAATGCCCTTCTTTTGAGGTTTTTATTTTTTAAACAGCGTTTAAATACCTTCTAACAAATCCCATAATTAAATATGTAATTAGAAGTTGATACAGAGCAGAATTACTCCTATCTTTTTCGACTTTCCAAGAAAACACAAAAACGAGTTTAATCGTGGATACTTTAAGTTTTAAAACATACTCAGCAAAACCTTCAGACATTGATAAGAAGTGGGTTTTGGTCGATGCTGAAGAGCAGCCATTGGGCCGCTTGAGTAGTGTTGTAGCAACAATTTTGAGAGGCAAGAACAAGCCAACTTTCACTCCTCATATGGATACCGGTGATAACGTAATTGTTATCAACGCAGAAAAAGTGAAGTTGACAGGTAATAAAATGACCGATAAAACATATTTCCACCATACATTTTACCCTGGTGGTGAGCGCTTTACAACTGCTGAAGATATGTTAAAAAAAGACCCTACCTCTCTTGTAATGAAAGCTGTTAAAGGAATGCTTCCTAAAACTAAGCTTGGTCGTCAACTATTGACGAACATCCGAGTTTATGCAGGACCAGTTCATAACCAAGCAGCTCAGAACCCTGAAATCATCGAGCTTTAATCGATTTATAAAATGGCACAAGCTAATTACATAGGAAGAAGAAAAACCTCAACGGCACGTTTATACATTAAGCCGGGGAAAGGTGAATTCTTAGTAAACAAATTACCAATTGAAGAATATCTACCTGTAAAAGCTATGCAAAACATAGCTAAACAGCCATTTACTGTAACTGAACTTGATGGCAAGTACGACATCAAGATTACTGTAAGCGGTGGTGGAAAATCAGGACAGGCTGGAGCGATATCACATGCACTTGCCCGTGCCTTAGACGGAGAAAACGAAGATGTTCATGACGTATTGAAAAGTCATGGATTACTTACACGTGATGACAGAATGGTAGAGCGTAAAAAGTACGGTCAGCCAAAAGCACGTAAGAAGTTCCAGTTCTCTAAGCGTTAATATTTCAAACAAACAAATTAAACCACACATATGTGGCGACTCAAGACCTGGTGTTAGCCAACTGGCTGATTGGTTTTTGGGATTGACCCACATAGCGGATTAACCTAAACACATATCTTAAAAAATGCCTAAAGCAGCTTCTATTGAAGAACTATTAAAGTCTGGTGCACATTTCGGTCACCTCACTCGCCGTTGGAATCCTAAGATGAAAGATTTCATCTTTATGCAACGCAACAACATTCACATAATTGACCTTAAAAAAACTCAACAGTATTTACAGGATGCTCTTGACGAGATCCAAAAGCTTTCCAGAGCCGGTAAAACTATTCTTTTTGTGGGAACTAAAAAGCAATCAACCGCAATCATCAAAACAGAAGCTATCCGTGCCGGAATGCCTTTTGTTACTCATAGATGGTTAGGCGGTATGCTTACAAATTTCTCAACGGTTAGAAAGAGTATTAGCCGTATGGAAGAAATTGAGCGCATGAAAAAAGACGGCACCATGGCCGAGCTTACCAAGAAAGAAGGATTAATGATTGAACGTGAGCAAGAGAAATTAGAAAATACCTTAGGTGGTATTGCAAACATGGGACGTCTTCCGGGCGCTGTCTTTGTGGTAGATATCTTAAAAGAACATCTTGCTGTAAACGAAGCAATTAAGCTTCACATCCCTGTAATCGCTATGGTTGATACCAATAGTGATCCTGATATACCTGATTTCATTATTCCTTGTAATGATGATTCTGCCAGAACAATTCAACTTGTTTCTACGCAAATCGCTGATGCAATTATTGAAGGTTCTGCTGAAAGAGAAGCGCATCAGGAAGAAGAAGTAATGGAAAAAGCCGCTACCGAGTCGAAAAAAGAAGATGATATTCCGGAAGCAAAAACTAAACTTCGTTCTCGTAAAAAGAAGTCTAAGAAAAAAGAAGAGCCAACTTTAGATCCGGTTGACACTAAAAAAGTTGATGCTAAAAAAGAAGACTCTTCTGACGAAGAAGAATAATTTTAACTTTCAAAAACACTATTCAGAGAAATGAGTATTTCTGCCGCTGACGTAAAAAAACTAAGAGACATGACCGGCGCGGGCATGATGGACTGTAAAAAAGTTCTTTCTGAAACAAACGGCGACTTTGAAGCTGCTGTTGAATTGCTCCGTAAAAAAGGTCAAAAAGTTGCTGATAAGCGTGCTGACCGTGACGCTAAGGAAGGATTGATTCTTTCCAGAGTAAGCGATGATGCTAAAAAAGCTGTGGCAATTGAAATTAACTGTGAAACAGATTTCGTAGCTCGTAACGATGACTTTCAAGCCCAAGCTGACCGTTTCCTAAACGCTGCTTATGAAGGCAATATCAACAATGTTGATGATCTTCTGAAAGCTGATGTTAACGGAAAATCTATCGAAGATCACTTACAGGAAATGGTTGGAAAGATTGGTGAGAAGATCGAGATCTCAACATGTATTCTTGTAACTACTGAAGGCGCTATCATCGATTACATTCACGCCGGTAACCAATTAGGTGTATTGGCGGAGTTTGACGGTTCAATAGATAATGAAGATGTTGCCCGTGATGTTGCTATGCAAGTTGCAGCAATGAATCCTTTAGCTGTTACTCGTGAAGAAGTTGATTCAACAACTGTAGAAAAAGAGCTTGAGATCGCTAAAGAGCAATTAATTAACGAAGGCAAACCTGCTGAGATCGCTGAAAAAGCTGCTCAAGGTAAACTTCGCAGATTCTATGAAGAGCGTGTTTTACTGGAACAAAAGTTCGTTAAAGATACCGGCGTTACTGTAAAACAATATCTGGAGCAAAATAACACTCCACTTGTTAAGTCCTTTCATAGAATTCAATTAGGCGAAGAGGCTTAATCAAATTTTCTTTACCTTAAGGCTGTTTTGAATTTTCAAAACAGCCTTTTTTTTGATCTTTAATTTCTAAAAACAACTACAGTGGCAAATAAATACAAGCGCATCCTTTTAAAACTAAGTGGAGAAGCATTATTAGGAACTCAGGGACACGGAATTGATGGAGATATTCTCACTCAATATGCCGAAGAGATCAAAAGTGTGCAAAAAGAAGGCGTGGAAGTTTGCGTAGTAATTGGCGGCGGAAATATTTTCCGGGGCGTTAAAGGAGCTACAGAAGGTATGGACCGTGTGCAAGGCGATTACATGGGAATGCTTGCTACCATGATCAACAGCATGGCTTTGCAAGATGCGCTTGAACAACAAGGCGTACAAACTCGATTGATGAGCGCCATCAGAATGGAAGCCATTGCAGAACCGTTTATTCGCCGAAGAGCTGTTCGTCACTTAGAAAAAGGTCGTGTTGTTATTTTTGGTGCTGGAACAGGAAACCCCTACTTCACCACAGATACGGCAGGGGCTTTGCGTGCTATAGAAATTGAAGCGGATGTGATTCTTAAAGGAACCCGAGTTGATGGAATTTATGATTCTGATCCCGAGAAAAATGGCGATGCCAAAAAATATGATCGTATTACCGGAGATGATGTATTGAAACAACGGCTTTCTGTGATGGATTTAACGGCTTTCACACTTTGCCGTGAAAACAACACACCTATCATCGTGTTTAACATGAACACGAAGGGAAATTTCAAGAAGATCGTTGTGGATGGGAAAGATGAAGGAACTACGGTTGTTTGGGAGTGATTATTAGATAAAAATTTGTATTAAGTTTACATATCGCCTTCAATATGTAAAAAAAATCGAATTTCTTTACATATTTATCCCAATAGGCAAAGAATATGCACGATACTTTACATTTATTTCGTATTGAATTAAATCGTTTCCAATACTTTATATCAAAAAAAGTCCGATTTCTATCCGAAACCGAGCTCTGATAATTAGGGATTTATAAATGGGGGTGTCTTGGTCTGCAATTAATGACTGTGAACATGTTCAAATTTCGCTTTGTTTGGTCCCTTGCTGAATGAACTATTTAGTGTTCCTGAATAACAGCCTATCATCCACGGAAAGGAACTTCAAGAAGATTGCAGTTGATGGAAAAGATGAAGGAACTACGGTTGTTTGGTAGTGATTTTAATCCACATTTTGAAATAATTATCTGCAATTGCTTCTCATGTATGTTACACAATGTATATTGCATGTCATCATTGAAACACATGTACAAATGTTAATATATGAAGCCATACAATCCGGAATTACTTCCAAATTTAAATCTTGATTGGAAGATATTTAGAAGCCAACTTGGACCGGCAAACAGATCCATAGCAAGATTTGATGGATTAGTGCAATCAATCCCTAACCCAACTGGTTTTTGTCCCCTTTAACTACTCAAGAGGCTGTTTTATCTTCTATAATTGAAGGCACACAAGCAACCTTAAGAAGCTATTTCATAAAGATTGCTTCGCATAGTGTTGTTCAATACATACATTAATTGTCAAATTCCGCTCGCAAATAGGACGAGATTTTGAGCCCCTTTAAAAGGGATTTTAAATCTAGTTATAAAATTTTTGTAAGGCATTGCAGATGAACTTGTCTTACTTGGTATGGGAAGAAATACGATCATACCATATAATCCGAAATTAAAGCGAAAAGCCCGAGAATTGCGAAATAACTCCACCTTAGGAGAAGTGTTGTTGTGGAATCAAATTAGGAAATCTAATAGCTGAAATGTTGCGGCGCTATTTAGAACATCATAGAAGTAGATATGATAAAGACGATTCAGATTTTATATTAGAGTAGGTACTTTCAGTCCCCAAATAAACTCCCGTACTTTCAGAGCAGAGTGGTTTAGTTTCTAAATATACTTTTCTGCCCACGTAGCCAGTACTTTCCCGACATACATACTGTCTTCTTTTTCTGATAACAAATGATCTGCTTTATCTAAAGAAATGAAGCTTTTTGGGTGCTTCGCTGCAATAAAGATCTTCGAAGCATTATCAATGCCAACGGTGTTATCGATTGGCGAGTGAAAAACGATCAACGCTTTTCCAAGATCACAGATAAATTTCTTCATTCGGGCTTCTTCAAGGTCATCGATAAATTGCTTTTTGATGGTAAACGGTCTTCCCGCTAACGTGACTTTAGCTTCGCCTTTTTCGTTGATCTCATCTATACTCATCTCGAAATTTTCTTTTACATGAGCAGGTTCAGCCGGAGCTCCAATAGTTGCTACAGCTTTTACAGAATTCATTTTGTGCGAAGCTTGAAGAACAGCGGCGCCACCGAGAGAATGTCCAATTAGAATAGAAGGAGCACTAAACTCATCGTTCATAAATTCATAGGCTTTCACAAGATCACCCACATTACCGGAGAAATTTGTGTCAGCAAAATTTCCGGAACTTTGCCCAAGTCCGGTAAAATCAAACTTAAAAGTAGCAATTCCATTTTCGGCTAAAGCCTTGGTAATATTTCCAACGGCTTTTAGATCTTTAGAGCAGGTGAAACAGTGAGCAAATAGTGCATAAGCTTTAATGTTCCCATTGGGAAGGTCAACTTTTGCGGATAAGGTTTCTCCGGTTGATCCTTTAAACTCTACTTTTTTTGAATCCATTACTAATGAATTAAGGATTATGAATTATAAATTTTGAATTAGTTTTGTACTTTAATTCAAATCATACTTATAAAATAATACGTTCCATGAAGAATAGAATCACAAAAAGTTAAAATTCTATGATTTTGTACTTTCATGGCTTAATACAAAAAAAATGGTTATAAACATTCCTCCTTTTCATCTTGCATTTCCGGTTAAAGATCTGGAAGAAACGCACACTTTTTATACTGAACTTTTAGGTTGTACAACCGGGCGAAGTTCAGATCATTGGATCGATTTCAATATGTGGGGACATCAGGTAGTTGCGCATCTAAGTCCTGATGAAGCTAAAGAATCGGCAAAAGGCGCTGTGGATGGCAAAGGAGTTCCGGTACGACATTTTGGAGTAATTCTTGAAATGGATGAATGGGAAGCGCTGGCAGAGAAAGTAAAAGCTACTGGAATAGAATTTGTGATCGAGCCTTATGTTCGTTTTAAAGGAGAACCCGGCGAACAAGCCACGATGTTCTTTTTAGATCCAAGTGGAAATGCGCTGGAGTTTAAAGCGTTTGGTGATAAGAGCCAAATTTTTGCGAAATAGGATCTATGAAGTTCAGTTAAAAGTTTTTATTTAGAAATAAAAATTGATAATTTTCTCGTATACTCTTATGCTACGTTTTAAAACATCAATCAACAATGGAGAATACTTATGGGTTGTTACAACAAAATAGAAATAAACGCTTTACCCAGCAAAGTATGGGAAACAATTGCTGACTTCCATAACGGGTCTTGGGCACCTGGTGTAATCACATCACTAGATGCAGTCGGCGATAAAAAAGGAAATGAAATCGGAGCAAAACGCATCTTAAATGGTGCGTTTCATGAAACCCTAACTAAAGTAGATGCTGATAAACTAACATTCACTTATTCAATCAATGATGGTCCTGGTCCGGTCTCAAAAGACGCTGTTAGTAATTATGTTGGGGTTGTTAAATTAAGCGCCTCCGAAAACGGTACGTTGGTTGAGTGGAGTTCCTCCTTTGATTCAGCTAACGAAAATGAGGTTGTTGAATTCTGTGATCCTATATATCAGGCTCTATTATCTGCGCTAAAACAAACACTGTCATAAGAAACATAACAAGCAAATCAAGCGGGCGGAGTTTGGCGGATATTTTCCCGTAAATTTATTTTTGCTACTTAGAAAACATTTTAATTTCTGCGCCGCTTATTTGCCAGACCGTTATGAGTTATATGAAATCAATTGAGCATTACAATAGCGACCAAGATTTTATTGAGTTACTTTTAGATTCTAAAATTGAATCTAATAAGTGGGAGCAAATAATAACCCTTGATAAGTATAGTAAATCCTATGAAAAAGGGTTTGAAAAGGGGGTTGAAGCTAAATCAAGAGCAGATGTCTTCTATTTAAAGCACAATCTTGAATTTGCACTAAACAACGCAGAAAAATATGTTAATCATTTAGAGAATAAGTATGACATATTATTTGAGCAAATGTTTTTAAAAATATGTTCACCAGAAGAGTTTTCTGCATTGATAGTAGTCTCTCCTGATAGTTACTTTAGTAGTAATATGGATAAGGTTTATGAAAATCTTTACACCTATTTAGATGCAATAAATGAATCAGATAAAAAATTAGATATTGTTTTTACTGTTAATGGAGAAACAGTAAATGAAGATAAATTAACTGCAAATGGTTTTATCTTACAGTTCTCAAAGGAAAGAGCACGCACTTCATAACTACGAAGCTTTTTTATACTTAATTAAAGCTAAAGATGATCAATTTTTGGATTGGGCTATTACTACAGCATATTATTCTGCTAATCATTATGTAAAGAGTAAAATTTTTCCTGTCAAAGAAAAAGTAAATAGCAAAGATATTATTTATGAAGAATTTGATGCTTATTGTATTAAGAAAAATAAGTATAAAGGAAGATCTTTACACAAAGTTTTGATTGACTTGGCTTACAGAGAGTTGCCAAACGAAATAGCTGGCTCACTAAAAAAACTTCATGATTATTCTGATACTGCAAGATATCATGACTATAAACTTTCTATGCACGGTAAAAAAGATTCTTTAAAGAAAGATATCCAAAGTAAGATGGATAAAGTCAAAGATTTTTGTACGATTTGAGAGCTTTTATTGAACAACATCCATCTCACTTATCAGAAAAGTTCCAAAAGTAACCACATTTCGGGATTGCCAATGTTCATTCATTTCGCCTTCCGGATTGTAGTATGAGTAAGTTCTTTGTTCCTTACCATCAAAAACGTAAATCTCGTATGCTCGAGAAATAGTAGAAATTTGACCCACTTTCCGGTTCTCTATAGTAGATTGATCAGGCAGCTCATAAATCTGCAGAAACTTTACCATTTCCTCAAAATCGTTCCAACCTAACTTTGGAGTTATTGTAAGAACTCTAACTATTTTTTTTGTTTGAGGATCGCTGGAATCAAATTGGGTTACACGTCCTTGCCAAGAAGTATCAATTTTAGAAAAAGTGTACTTAACCATACCGTTGACGGTTACTGTAATCTCCTTATCTGGTTTTTCTTTTTCATCATTGAGTGCAGTTGAAACCGTTTCGTTACTTTCAACCGGAGGGCTTTCTTGTATTCTTGGTTCTGTACTTTTGCATCCCTGCACAAATAAGAAAATTGTTCCAAGAATTAGCAGATAATATTTAACGCTGTTAATCATTGTGTTTCCTGTTCAATAACTTCAATTCGATTCGCATATTCTTCCCATTTAGAATAGTGCGCTGTAAGATCCATTTTTAGTTGCTCATATTCTAATGAGGTTTTTTTAACCTTTTCGGCATCTTCATAGAAATCCACTTCAGCCATAAGCGCTTCTATTTTATTTATTCTTTTCTCTGAAGCCTCAATATCCTTCTCAACTTGTTCTATCCTTTTCTTGATGGGATTGACTTCCTTACTGAGCATATTTCTTCGTTCAGCTTCGATTCGTCGTTGCTCTTTTCTGGAAAGATTATGTTCAGCACCAGAGGAGTTGTCATTCCCGCGGAGGCGGGAATCTGGATTTTTACCTTGACCAGAACCTGAGTTTGTGCCTGAATTACCTGAAGAAACTTCCGCTTCTTCTTTCTTTTTATCTAGGAAGTAGGAAACATTACCAAGGTAAGTTCTGATCTTATTTTGTTGAACTTCAAGGACTTTATCTACAATCGGATCCAGAAAAGCCCGATCATGGGATACGATCACGCAAGTTCCTTCATACTGCTGAATTGCTTGTTGTAAGATATTCTTACTGCTCATATCAAGATGGTTTGTAGGCTCATCAAAAATGAGAAAGTTGGCAGGGGAGAGGAGCATTTTTGCCAAAGCAAGGCGGCTTTTTTCTCCACCGGAAAGCACTTTTACTTTTTTGAATACATCATCGCCTCTAAAAAGGAAGCTTCCTAAAATAGACCTCAGTCGGCTTTCTTTTTCATCTGATCCGGCGCCCATCATTACTTCCAGTGCATCTTTCTTCAGATCCAAATCTTCCGCTTGATGCTGAGCAAAGTAATTGGTGGTAACTTTATGGCCTTCTTCTCTTGTACCGCCCTGAATAGGTTCCATTCCGGCGAGAATTCGAATCATAGTAGATTTACCGGCACCGTTAGGTCCAACAACCGCAATCTTATCACCGCGTTCAATTTCATAATCCAAGCCATCAAAAACCACATTATCGCCGTAGCTTTTTTTGATGTTCTCAAGGCGCATTACTACTTGCCCGCTTCGCTGTGGCTCCGGGAAGCTGAATGATACGTTTGCGAGCTCATCTTCAACCTCAATACGTTCAACCTTCTCTAGCTGTTTAACACGACTCTGAACCTGACGCGCTTTAGAAGCCTTGTATCTAAAACGATCAATAAATTCTTCGGTTTCTTTTAGTTCCTTTTGCTGATTCTTCTGAGCATTAATCAACAACTCTCGTTCTTCCGCCCATTTCTTTTCGTAGAAGGTATAATTTCCTGAATAATCCCTCATCGCTCCATTTCGGATGGCGAGCGTTCGGTTTGTGATGGTGTCTAAGAAAGTCCGGTCATGAGAAACCACAATTACAGCTCCATCATAAGAGTTTAGAAAATTCTCCATCCATTGGAGAGATTCTATATCTAAGTGATTGGTAGGCTCATCAAGAAGTAAATACGTTGGTTTCTTCAACAACAGTTTTGCCAGCGCAATACGCATTAACCAACCACCACTGAATTCTGAGGTGTTTCTTTCAAAATCAGATTCTTTGAATCCAAGTCCCATCAAAATCTTTTCTATATCTGATCGCAGCGTGTATAATCCTGAAGCTTCCAACTTTGTTTGAAGCAAACCATATTTTTGCATAAAAACTTCATATTCTTTAGAATTATGATCGATTTCAGCTAGCTTTTGCTGTAAGTCATTCACTTCATTTTCCAGTTCGAAAATTTCGGCATACGCAGTTTCTACCTCTTCAATTACCGTGAGTTCAAAATCTGGATCAACACCATCTTGAGGTAAATAACCAAGGGTTTCTTCATTGGAAAGAACGATAGTACCGGAATCTTTTTCCTCGATCCTCATGATGATCTTGAGTAGCGTTGATTTCCCTGCACCATTTGGTCCTACTAACCCAATTCGTTCTCCCGGATTTATAAGTACGGTGATTTCATCGAGAAGATCGCGATCGCCGAGAGCAAGAGATATTTTTTCTAGAGCCAGCATTATTGATTAAACCCTGTCTTTGCGAGGAGTGAAGATTCTTTTGAAGAGTAGATTTTGTTCAACGAAGCAATCTTATAATCAATGCCTGATATCAGGGGATTGCTTCGATTTAGCTTTGCTGAAACCTCGCAATGGCATGTACTTTTATAGGAAGAGATGTTTTTCATTATTCAAATAAGCTTTTATGGATTCTTTGTGCTGTTTCAATCATCAATTCTTGATTAACGGCGATATTTAGAATTCTTTTCTGTTTTGTAAATGAGATCATATCGAGATGAACATCATTTATCGGTGCAAAAATATCATCATTTAATTCTTCTGTACCCGAAGCCTGATACCCGATAATACTGATCAATCCTTTTGATCTTTCAAGGTCAACAGTTCCAATCTCAATAAATGTTTTAGCGATCTCATCAAGTTTTTCAGAATCTGAAAGAGCAATCGTAACGGAGGCTTCTGTTGTATTTACGGCATCAACGGCTAAGCGTTGTTCTTCCAATACTTTGAAAACACGGGTGAGAAAATTGTAGCCCATCACCGTTTCATAAGCACTAACCGTTAGCAAAGCGATATGTTCTTTGAAAGAGATTGCCAGAGCTTTCTGTGTTTGAGCACTATCCCGAATAATCCTTGTTCCTTCATCTTCAGGGGAAAACATATTCTTTACAAAAACCGGAATGTTGCGCTCCTGAGCCGGTTTCAGCGTGGAAGGATGCAACACTTTTGAACCGAAGTAAGCCATTTCAGTCGCATCAAAATAACTGAGTTCAGAAATAGGTTTTGCATCAGTAATAAAACGAGGATCACTGGTGAACACTCCGCTTACATCCGTCCAGATTTCTATAGCTTTGGCATGAAGAGCTCCGCCGATCAAGCTTGCGGAATAATCAGATCCTTCAAAGCCAAGAGTGGTAGTTGTTCCGTCAGGAGCTTCACCATAAAATCCACCGATTACAGGAGTGAAACCACCATCAATAATAGTCTCCAACGATCCTATTTTTTGATTAAGTAAACCTAAATTTGGATGAGCATTGCCATAATTGAAATCAGTTTTAATAATTTTTTTAGCATCAACAAATTGCGTGAGTTGATCTGTAGCCAAACCACATTGAGCAAGCAAAAATGAGGAAATTTGTTCTCCAATAGATGCTATGGCATCTTTCATGGCGGGTGTTAATTCACCGGATTTATCGGTATAAGTAAGGAGTTTATTAAGCAAACCAATCTTTTGTCCTAACTTTTGTTCGCAGCTTTCAAGAATTAATTGGCTTTTAGGATGTGGGTTTTCTTCCAAAAAATCCTTCACTATATCCAAGTGGCGATCTTTGATAGATGCAGAAATTTCAAATGCTATATCCAGTTTTTTGGAAGCGGCTAATTTTCCCGCCTCAATCAACTGTCTTGTAGTTTGTGCAGTTGCCGAAACTACAACTACGGGATATTCATAATTCTTGATGATGTCTAAAACCTTCTTCCAGGTTTCGTGATCATTCATTGAGGTGCCGCCAAATTTTAGTACGTGTAAATCCATTCTGATATTTAGTAAGCCTTGAAAATAAGAGTTATTAAATCGGATTGCATTCTTAATAGTTGATTAAGTTTCATGAAATTTGAGTCACATTATTAATCCAATAGGCGTTTTATCTTACTTTTGTGCCGATACTGAGCTTCCTCAGCACAGGCTCCAGTAACAATGCCGAAGGCAATCCGCCAGCTGGCGGAAAACTTTCGGCTACGAATACTGGTCGGCGTTGGACTAAATACGGTTGGACGAGCCGAAGTCATCAAATCGAAGTACCATCAGATTAATTCAGCTCCTCCATTCGTTGAACCAGGATTTTCGGGATTATAGAATTAACAGGATGTAGTTCTCAGCCCATCTTTAAT
>CAXBHO010000005.1:0-71011 GCA_963975485.1 uncultured Balneola sp.
ACCTTTTATGTTTTGACTTTTTCTCCTGCGGATTGCGCGGATTTACGCTGATTGTGATGTTTTTCTGCGATCATCTGCGTTGTCTGCGGGAACCTTTTATGTTTTGACTTTTTCTCCCGCGGATTGCGCGGATTTACGCTGATTGTGATGTTTTTCTGCGATCATCTGCGTTGTCTGCGGGATACCTTTATCTTTATTCTGATTTTAAAACCGGTTTTTTTTCTAAATCATAAATCATACTAGATATTTCAACTCTAAACCAAAGATTAAACATTTTGTAATTACGTTTTTGAGGCCACTCTTTTTTATTGGTGCACCATACATCTAATTCCATCATAAAAAACTTATCAAATTTCTTTTTAAGCCATTTTTCTACATCATCAATGGTATCATCAATTAAATAAATGTTGGTTTCTTTTATATCTTCTTCAAAATCATCCTCAGGATACAACTTAGCATACCAATCCAAAAAGGGTTGCTGTGGTTTTAGAATAATTGCGTTGCGGTTAATATAGTTTTCTTCAAAATCATCCTGAAAGTACAGGCTATCTTCTTCCATTTCATCTATCATATTGGCTAAATATGCTTCTTCTTCTTGGGTCACAACACTTAGTATAGGGTCTTTGCCTGCTTGGGCTTCCTTTAATTCAAAATCTATTATAAAATTGGTAAACACTTTGTATTTTTCTTCCTTATGGTCTATCATCTTTTTTAGTAATGCCATATCAAAATCTTCCGATGGCAGTAATGCCATTGTTTTTTTAAATTCTCCATTTGGTATTAGAACATTCAAATTACCTAGATTCCAAGCATTTATGGCAAATTCAAAAATATCTTCTATATATTCATAATCTTCAAAATTGCTTATAAAAGCACTCATAAATTGCTCTAGTAATTCCGAATACTTAACTCCATAATTGGGAACAACCTCGTTATCCCCAAACAAATTTAATATTTTATTTTTCATAGTCTTTATTTTTAAAAAAGGCTGTGTTCAAGTGATAAGTGCAACAGCGCAGTGTGTTAAGGGTTGTTTGCCAAAGGCATTCCTTTGGAAGAATGGGGAAAGATAGGAAAACTTTCGAATAGGTTTTTGATTGATATAGCGCTCAACGGTTTTGATACGCTCCTCGGAAATAGCGCGCAGATCGGTTTTTTTCGGGAAAGAAGCATCGGATCACTCCGATTCGGTTCTCTACAGCCCTTTTATCCAGAGAAGTATAAGGGCGGGTAAAGTACACATCGGTATCCGGCTTCCTTGGTGGTGACTGGTGGGTAGCAAAGGCTTTATTGTTGTTCACCGTTCAAGTGATTATCAAGATTGGCAACTTTTTCTACGTTGGGGATGGTGAATTGAATCGGACATTGTGCATAATACTTACTCCTCATAGGGGTTTGCTTCGGTTATTGCTCCGTCCTGTAGATTAACTATTCGATCTCCATAGGAAGCCATCTCATCAGAATGAGTTACCTGAATGACGGTAACTCCATCTTCCGTATTTAATTTTTGGAAGACCTCCATGATCTCTTTGCTCTGATCGGAATGAAGGTTCCCTGTTGGTTCATCGGCTAAAATTAGTTTTGGGCTCCCGATTAAAGCTCTTGCAACGCCCACCAGCTGTTGTTGTCCTCCGGAAAGTTGATTTGGGAACAGATCTTTTTTGGCTACGATATTAAAACGATCCAACATGTCAGCAACCATACTTTTTCGCTGACCACTTTTTACTTTTCGATAGAGGAGAGGCATTTCAATGTTTTCATACACGGTAAGCTCATCGATTAAATGATAGGCTTGAAATACAAACCCAATGTAAGATCTGTGATATTCTGATTTTTGCTTTTCATTTAAGCTGTGAACAGGGTCATCCAGAAAAAAATACTCTCCTTCATTCGCCTCATCCAAAAAACCGATAATATTGAGTAAGGTAGACTTTCCCGCACCGCTTGGTCCCATTATGCTAATGAAATCACCTTCAGCAATATCCAGATCAATTCCTTTAAGGATGAAGTTTCTTTGAAGACGCTTATCTATGTACTTATCTATGTTTCGTAGTTTGATCATATGCTTTTAGAATATTTTTACTCGCTTTTTAGGGATTTTACTGGATTAGTAAGAGCGGCTTTTATGGATTGCCAGCTAACTGTAAAAACGGCTATTAAAATTATACCAAAGCCTGAAACCAGAAATACATCCATTCCAATATTGGTTTTATAAGTAAAATCTTTGAGCCATTGCTGCATAATGAAATATCCAACCGGAGCTGCTATTAAAAAACTAATCAGAATCAATTTTATAAAATCTTTTGAGACCAGAGAAACGATTCCTGTTACACTTGCACCGAGGACTTTCCTAATGCCAATTTCTTTGGTTCTTTGTTCGGCGCTGTATGCTGAAAGTCCAAAAAGGCCTAAACAAGCGATGAATAATGCTAAAAGAGTGAAATAGGTAATAATTTTATTCAATTTTATTTCAGACTTATACTGGTCATCGAAAACATCATCCAGAAAAGAATAGGAAACCGGAAATCCACTAAAATCTGTAAGGGTTTTGGTTGCATAATTCACTGTTTCGGATAAATTATTACCCTGCAATTTCAGCGAAATATAATTGAATTCATTGGGGGCTAAGAATATCGTTAAAGGCTCTATTTGCATGTGAAGAGAATGCATATGAAAGTCTTTGACTACGCCAACAACGGTGCCTTTTCCTGCCCATGCAGAAATAGATTTACCAACGGCAGAATCTATGCCCCAGCCTAAAGCTTTTGCAGCAGTTTCGTTGATTAGATACGCACCTGCGGTTGTATCTGAAGAAATATCTTTTGAAAAATTTCGTCCAGCAAGTATCTCCATATCATATAGATCTATAAAATTGTACCCCGCTCCTGTGATATAAATTGGTTGTTCGTGTTCAGAATCTTCACTTCCTTCCCAGCCTTGTATTACTGTTTGTGCATCAATGCTATTTGGAAGGTGAAGTGACGCCGAAACCTCCTCAATGCCTGGGTACTGCATGAGCTTTTGTCTGATGAGATCAAATTTTTGATTTAGTTGACGATCTTGAATACTTAGGGTAAGGATGTGTTCTCTGTCGTATCCCATTTCAGTTGTTTGTACGTACTGCATTTGTTGATATATCACTATGCTTCCAACGACAAGTATAATAGAAGTGGCAAACTGTCCGACAATCAATAAATTTCTGAGATTAAAATGCCGGCTCTTTTTTTGGTGGGTGCCTTTTAGAGCTTCATTAGGCTGTAAGTGAGTTATGAAAAACGCTGGATAGCTTCCCGAGATTAACCCAGAGATTAGCGTACTACCCAAAATTATCGCAAGGTATGTTGGATACTGAAGGAAGGAGAGACTCAAAGGGCGTTCAACCAGTTCGACAAATAATGGTAGAACTAGGTCAGATAAAAGCAAAGCTAAAAATAATGCCAATAAAGCTGAAAGCAAGGATTCACTTAAAAACTGAATGATCAATTGTCCACGATGGGCTCCAATCACTTTTCGAAGACCAACTTCTTTACTACGCTTAATTGATTGAGCCACTGCAAGATTCATATAGTTAACAGCGGCAAGCAAAAGCACAAGTATCGCGATGCCGACAAAAATATAAATGTATGTGATGTTGTTGTTAGCAGAGAGTTCAAAATTGATATTAGACCGTAAATGAATATCTGTTAATGGCTGCAAATAGTATTTATAGTCGGTGGAAGAATACTTTGCAATAAACTCAGGAAATTTTGACTGGAGTTGGGTAGCATCTGTGCCGTCTTTAAGTACAATATAAGTGAACCATCCGCTGTTTCTCCATTCCTCAACATTTTTAGCATATTGTTCGTCAGAGCTTGCAGGAGTGATAAAATCGAAGGTGAAGTGGGAATTCTCAGGTACTTTTTCAATGATGCCAGTGACGGTAAATTCCATACCATCCTTTCTGGTGATGGTTTTTCCTATGGCGGGTTTTTCCCCAAATATTTTATTCGCCAGATTTTTGGTGAGTACAATAGAGTTTGGAGAAGTGAGAGCCGTTTGAGGATCTCCTTCAAACAAAGGGAATGTGAAAACATCAAAGAAAGAAGGGGAAGCAATGATACCACTTTCATTGAATGCGCGATCTTCAACTGATAAATAAAGACTACGTTTTCCAATAGTTGTAGCTGTTTCTACTTCTGGAAAATCCTTAGTGATTGCGTTTTCGAGAGGGGCTGGCGTAACAGCAAAGTGATTGGTACCGAGATAAAAATTATCCGGCTGTTGAACCACTACTCGATATGTTCTGTCCGCTTTTTCATGAAATTGATCAAAATTGGTTTCATAGTGAATATACGCCATGATTACTATGAAACAGCTTAATCCTATAGATAGGCCAAGTATATTAATGGACGAATAGCCAGGATTTTTTCTGAGGTTTCTGAACGCGATTTTAAGATAATTTTTCAGCATAATGGACACCTTTTCGCATTATTTTATTTTTTACACGTGAAACCCTTCCTGCATATTTTCAGTTACCACATGACCATCAAATAAGTGGATTACACGCATGGCGTAGTCTGCATCATGAGGAGAGTGAGTTACCATAACGATGGTAGTTCCTTGCTCATTAAGCTCAGCAAGAACTTTCATTACTTCGTTACCATGATCTGAATCAAGGTTACCGGTCGGCTCATCAGCAAGAATCAGTTTGGCGTTTGCAACAACAGCGCGTGCAATAGCAACCCGTTGTTGTTGTCCACCGGATAATTGCTGCGGAAAGTGATTTCGGCGGTGCATCATGCTCATTCGCTCTAAAGCGGCTTCAGTTTTTTCTTTTCGTTCATCGGCAGGCATTCCCAAATAGAGTAGAGGAAGTTCCACATTCTCGAAAACGGTGAGTTCATCGATCAGGTTAAAGCTTTGGAAAATAAAGCCAATGTTTCCTTTACGAAGTTGAGCCCGTTCTCGTTCTGTTCTGTCAGAAACATCATGCCCTAGAAAATGATATTCTCCATCACTGGGATTATCAAGTAACCCCATAATATTGAGAAGAGTAGATTTTCCACAGCCGGATGGTCCCATAATGGCTACGAATTCTCCTTCTTTAATTTCAATATTTACATTGTTCAGTGCCGTAGTTTCAACTTCTTCTGTTGAATAGATCTTTTTTAGATTTTTTGCTTGTATCATTGTTTTCTTAGTTAGTGATTAAAAATTTTGTAAGGAATTGGTTTGAGGTTGTCTTACTTGGGTAAAGTGTTCAGCTATTAGCTGTTAGCGTTTTTTTAACAAGTAATTAAATTTGAATTATGCGTGATTTTAAAAGTCTTTTAGTGTGGCAAAAAAGCCATGAATTAACATTAAAGGTGTATCAGTTTACCTCTGATTTTCCCAAGTCAGAGATTTATGGATTAACCAGCCAAATAAGAGGGTCTTCATCATCAATTCCAACAAACATTGCAGAGGGATGCGGAAGAACAACTCAATCTCAGATGGCTCATATTTCATTAGGCTCTGCTTCTGAACTCAGATATCAAATTCTGTTAGCGAGAGATTTAAATTATATTTCAAACAGTATGTATAAAGAACATTCAATTTCTGTTGATGAAGTAATGAAAATGTTAACTTCCCTACATCACCAAGTACGAAGTGCTAAAAGCTGACAGCTGACAGCTGTTAGCCTTTAGCGGATAGCTATTAGCTTTAACCAAGTAATTTTTTGATATGAAAGATTTTAGAGACCTTAAGGTTTGGGAAAAATCCCACAAAGTAGCATTAAACGTATACAGACTTACAAAACCCTTTCCCAAAGAAGAGATATATGGTTTAGTAAGCCAAATGCGACGTTCTGCGTCATCAGTTCCTACTAACATCGCAGAAGGTTGTGGTAGGGGAAGCGATTCACAATTTGGATACTTTTTAAATATTGCTCTGGGTTCTGCTTCTGAACTTGAATACCAAGTTATTTTATCAACAGATTTGGAATATTTATCTGTAGAAAACTCAAAGAAAATCTTGATGGAGTTAACAGAAGTGAAAAAGATGCTTATAAAACTATACAAGACAGTAGCCAGAAAATGAGGCAAAAAAGCTAATAGCTGAACGCTAACAGCTGATAGCTTTTTTGATTGAGGCTTCGATACTATTTCGGGGCAATATTTTAAATCCAAAGCTCTCATTTCAGCTCCAGCACCTCATTATCTCCAAAAGTATCATAGCTCGATGTAATCACTTTGTCTCCGGCAGTTAACCCGGAAATAACTTCGTAATATTCAGGATTTTGACGCCCAAAACGAATTTCCTGTTTCACAGCCTGAGTTCCATCTTCGTTTAATTTGTACACCCAGTTTCCTCCTGTAGTTTGATAAAAACCGCCTCTTGCCAGCAATAGCGCATCAGTTGCATCTCCAAGTTCTAATCTTATTCTCGCTGTTTGGCCTCTTCGCAATCCCGAAGGCGCTTCATTTACAAATTCCATATCAACCTGAAATTGCCCGTTGTTAATTACAGGATAAACCTTGGTTATAATCAGTTCATGGTTTTCGCCGGCAAAATTGAAAGAGCCTTCTAAGCTTGTTGTAATTCTTGACAAATGAAATTCATCAATGCCTACTCTGATCTTATAATTATCCAAAATATCAACCTGACCAATTCTTTCGCCCCGGTTAATAGATTGCCCTTGTTGCAACTCCACGGTTGTTAATTGTCCTTCGATAGGAGCGGTAACGATCAAGTTTTCCAAAATCGATTGTACTCCTTCCAAACTTCTGAACATTCGCTTTTCAGATTCATCTAACTGTTTGAGTTGAGATCTTGTTTGAACAGAATCTCTTCTGAAGGACTCAAAGCTAATCTCGTAGCGCTTCTTCTGGTACTCGTAATTTTCTTTTGCGCGTTGAAATTCTTGCTCAGAGGTTAGATTCTTCTCGTAAAGTGATTGTTGACGCTGAAATTCAGGTTTAGCCAAATTCAACTGATTCTCCACATTTATCAATTGTTCTTTTAACCGAAGATTATTTTGCTCCAAGTTCAATCTGGAGTTACGTACATTATTGATCTGATCATATAAACTGGCTTCTTGCTGCAATACACTTAATTGAAGAGTGGAATTTGCAAGAACAGCAATGGTATCACCCTGTTCAACTTGCGTACCAGATTCAAGATTTACGGATTTGATGACTCCACCTTCCAAGGCATCTAAAAAGATAGTTCGAATGGGTTGAACAACACCAGAAACCTGAATGAATTCCTGAAACGAATCTTCAGTTACGGTTGAAATGGTCAGTTTTTCCTTTTCTACATTCAACGTAGATCGAAAATCCATATACGCGAAACTGTAAATGGTAAATCCTACGAACGCTAAACCGATTACAATTAAGGCAATCTTTTTAGGGGTCCAGGTTTTCTTTTCTAATTTTTTGTCCATTCCCATGGTATAACTTTAAACTCTTTAGAGATGATCGATGTTCTTTCCTATATAAGGTCAACTACTGTGCCAAAGCAAGGAAAATGGTTTAAATCATCGTTTTAAGCATTTTAGTAGGATATTAATGTTCATTTTGATACACTTACTGTTCGATATCGTACAGTGTTATATATAGATGAAAAGTTGAGAAGCTATGGATGGTTAACAAATTTGGCTGGTCGAAATCTTACTGGGTCATTCAGAGCGAAAGCGATGAATCTGCAAAATTAGTTTTGTTTTGGAAGTGTAGATTCATCACTCAGCCTTTTGAAAAAGGCTGGTTCTGAATGACTGGAATCGGGCAATGAAGTATTTTTTATCAGATATAAAATAATTTGATAATTCAGGTATAGTTTTTGATAAGCAAAAGGAACTAACAAAAAAGGATGAGTTCAAAAAAAGGTAAAATTTTAGTTGTTGACGATGATGCAGATGTATTACAAGCTGCTCGATTATTTTTAAAACAACATGTGCATTCCATAGAGACCGAGAAAGATCCTAAATCAATTCCAACTCTATTAAAGAATAATCGATACGATCTGATTCTGTTGGATATGAATTTCACCGAAGATGTAAGCAGTGGTAGAGAGGGCTTTTTCTGGCTTCAAAAGATATTGGAAATAGATCCTTCCATTGCAGTGATTTTGATTACCGCGTATGGTGATATTGATAAAGCAGTGCAAGCTGTGAAAGCAGGTGCTACCGATTTTGTTCTAAAACCCTGGAAAAATGAAAAACTTCTAGCCACCGTGATGTCCGCAATGCGGTTAACAGGCTCAAAAAGGGAAGTAGCAGAACTCAGAGAAACACAAAAACAGATAAGCAGCGATATCGATCATCATTATCGGGAGATAATTGGAAGAAGTCCGGCAATGCTAAATGTGTTTAAAACCATCGAAAAAGTAGCGGCAACAGATGCAAATGTGTTGATTTTAGGCGAAAACGGTACGGGAAAGGAAATGATTGCACGGGCTTTACATCGCAGATCGGCAAGACATGAAAATGTATTCATGAATGTAGATATGGGAGCTATTACGGAATCTCTTTTTGAAAGCGAGTTATTTGGTTATACCAAAGGATCTTTTACAGACGCTAAAGAAGACAAAGCAGGACGGTTTGAACTGGCAAATGGCGGTACTCTTTTTCTGGATGAGATTGGAAACTTACCATTGGCTTTACAAGCTAAATTACTAACAGTTATCCAAAATAGAAAAGTAAACAGAGTAGGTTCCGCTTCCTCAAAAGAAGTTGATATCCGGTTAGTTTGTGCTACCAATCAATCGTTAAATGAGATGGTTGCAGATTCAACCTTTCGGCAAGATCTGTTATTCCGAATAAATACCATAGAGATCAATCTTCCACCATTAAGGGAAAGGAAAGAAGATATTAAAGCACTGACCGACCATTTTGTGAAAATGTATTCAAAAAAATATAAGAAAGGAGTAACAGGATGTACAGAACCGGCAATTGCTAAACTTGAAAAACATAACTGGCCCGGAAATGTACGTGAACTTCAGCATTCTGTAGAAAGGGCTGTAATTATGAGCGAATCTAATATATTACAACCCGGTGATTTTCTCTTAACAAAAGAAACAGAGAATAGCGAACAGGTTGTTTTCGATGATTATAATTTGGAAGAAGTCGAAAAAATGGTGCTTCGTAAAGCGTTAAAAAAGCATGAAGGAAATATTTCTAAAGCTGCTGATGAACTTGGCTTAACAAGAGCATCCCTGTATAGAAGAATGGATAAATATGGACTCTAGATATAGAAAAGATGCTTAAGGGTTTAAGAACAGGAATCATCTTCAGAATTGTACTGCTTTTCTTAACAATAAGTGCATTTGTGTATGTAGCTCTGAATACGGAGTATTATGTGAGTTTGATTCTCATAGGGGTAGTTGTTGTAATTCAGATCATCAATCTTATAAGATATGTAGAGACTACAAATAAGAATTTAACACGCTTTTTTGAGGCAATAAGTTATAACGATTTTTCTCAATCGTTTCCTGCCAAAGGATATGGAAAGTCACTTGAATCTTTGAATTCCGAATTCAATAAAATTATCGAAAAATTCAATCGTGAAAGAGCAAAAAGTGAAGAAAGTTATTTGTATCTGGAAACGATTGTTCAACATATTGGAATTGGACTTTTTTCTTTCAATAAACAAGGAGAGATAGAACTGCTGAATACCGCAGCAAAAAAGATACTGGGAACGGCTGTGTTAAGAAATGTAGCTCAACTCAAAAATATCAGCGAGCCTTTGTATGATGCGGTGCAAGAACTTAAAAGCGGTGCCCGGACTTTGGTACGCTTGTCTGTCAAAAATAGAGAATCTCAGATTGCTATGTTTGCAACTGAATTCCGGGTCAAAGGCGATATTTATAAGATCATTTCCTTAAGTAATATTTCTTCTGAACTTGAAGAAAAGGAAATGGAAGCATGGCAAAACTTAACGCAAGTGTTGGCGCATGAAATAATGAATTCGATTACGCCTATTGCTTCTTTATCAGATACGGTGAACTCTATGCTCTCTTCAAATTTACTGGCAGAAGATTCGGAAGAAAAGATATCGGAAGAGACTCTTGGGGATGTGAAAGAAGCACTTCAAACTATTAATAACCGAAGTTTGGGATTAATGAGATTTGTGGATTCTTATCGCAATATAACGCAAATACCGAGTCCTGATTTCGAAGTACTTCAACTTACTGAAGTAGTAGATCGAGTTAAAAACTTGATGAAAGGAGAAGCGTTATCCAGATCAATTGATGTTGTAACGAACTATGAATCGGATTCCATAGAAGTGGTGGCAGATGCTCAATTAATTGAACAATCTTTGATCAATGTTGTGAAAAATGCGTTCAAAGTGTTAAACGAAATTAAAGAGCCAACGGTAGAATTGAAATGTGGAATTGATGATTCTGGTCACGCTTATGTAGATGTTAGAGACAATGGTCCGGGGATTAAAAAATCTGCCGCAGATAAAATATTCGTCCCGTTTTATACCACAAGTAAGAATTCTTCAGAAGGCGGCTCAGGAATAGGGCTGAGCCTTTCGAGACAAATAATGCGACTTCACAATGGGAGTTTGTTTCTGTTAGAATCAGAGAAAGGAAAAACAGTTTTTAGGCTGCGGTTTTAAACCTGAGTTCTATTATAAAAACCTCCATCACCTTTATCTCACGCTAAGCTAACTCGTCATCTCGGCCTTGAGCCGAGATCTCCCAAGCAGCGCTCCCCGACGTTGATCTGGAGATCGCGGATCAAGTGTGTCCGCAATGACAGACCAAACTACCTAACTTCGGTTACCGGGATTGTACTTAATTCACATAAATCCCAGAATAAATCCACAATCAATCCTGCGCATCCTGAAAATCCTTTGTAATCCCGGTCAAAAGCGGATTGAGATTGACCAACCTGCATAATACCCTGATTCCACACGTTCGGCTTTGGAACTAAAAACGGTTGGACGAACCAGAGTCGTCAAACCGAAGTGCCCTCAGGCTAATTCAGCTCCTCCATTCGTTGAACCAGGGTTTTTGGGCTGTGGCTTTACTAGGCAGATAAATTAAAATTATACTTGCATATATATATATATATATATATATAATTATGCTATGCTATTTTTATTCTTTAAAATAACTGTATATATGAACATAAACATTAACATAATCTCATCGAGTATGAAAAAATTTAATTTAAAATCACTAGGATTTGGATTTACATTTATTTTTGTAATTATAATGAGTTTTCTTTTAGTAAAACCCGAAAAAGTGGAAGCATTTGATGGAGGTTGTCCGTATTGGGCAATGGCTGATAGATACGACAGGTATCCATGTGCAGGAAACCCAAGAGATTGCCTAGTTCTGTGTGTAATTGTAGTAGAATAACCACCATCATAAATCATTAAAATAATTATAACCAGTCTAATCTTTAGCCTGGTTATTTAATATCAAACAAATGAAGTTATATTTACTGGCAGTTATTGGGTTCATTTTTTTTAGTTGTACTCAAAAAAAAACGAAGCAAGACATTCATCAATATTTTTCAAAAAAAACATCTGAAAACATTCAGTTAAAACTGAATAAAATTTCCACGTTAACTCTTGAAAATCATGAAGAAGAGAGTATTGGCGCTCCGCTTTATAACGTAGAGTTTGATACCAGTGGGAATATGTATTTTTTTGATACCATCGAAAGCAAGTTTATTATTTATGACAACAAAGGTAGATTTTTAAAAACATTGGGTAGAGTAGGAAGAGGGCCTATAGAATTCGAACTTGTGTACGGATACACTTTGGATAACAAAAACAATTTATACGTATATGACGATGCTCTAAGAAGAATTAAGGTGATAGATGATTCTTTAAAATTATCTTCATCTTATGCGATAGATAACAAAAGCTACTATATAACCTCTCATGACTTAGAAGTAGTCAATGATAATTTATATTTGGGTATTCTTGGAATAGAAGCGGCAAGTGTAACGGATAACTCAGAGAAATTAATTAATTCACCTTTGATAATGTTTTATGACATTGAAAATCAACTTGAAGAAAAAAGGTATAATTATATAGGTACTTATGACCCATACCTCATGGAAATTGAATCTTATTATTACAGACCAATTTTTTCTATAGACAGAAAAAAAGAAACCATTTTGGTATCACATCAGAATAGTTATAGGTTTCAAGAGTTCGATCTAAAAACAGGTAACCTAATAAAATACTTTGGGTTCAAGTCTGAAAATTATGGTGAAGGAGAAAAGAAATCTTCTAGAAATAAAAATAGAAAAGAAAATTTTGTTAATACTTTATCTGAAAGTAATAACGAAATGGTTTTCACTACTGATGAGTTTATTGGTAATTTTTATTTAAGCGGAACGGAGCAATGGTTCGATTCAAAAGATTTATCCGATTTACGTTACTTTTTGTCTATTTATTCAAGAGAAAACTATACTTATTTAACTACTTTTCAAGTTGATTATCGGTTAATAAAAGTACATGATAATAAATTTTATTTTATAGAAAATGAAAACCCCGAAGAGTTCAAGATTGGAGTATATGAGCTTATCGAAGTTTAAAATTTCATTACTCGCATTTTTTATCTTTTTGTCTTGTTCAGGCTCAGATAAGGCTTCAAAAGAGTATTTAGTAACACTAGAAGAATTAGGTTGGACAAACGATAATATGGATTCTCTATTTGTATTATTCACATCAGTTAACCAATGCTTTCCTTGCAATAAAGAAATTCAAGAATGGAATAGTAAGTATGGTAACTCTAAGCAAGTTCTATTAGTAGTTAATGAAAAATATACTTCTAACTACGAAAACTATTTATCTGCGAATTCTATTGATATGAACTCTATTCAAGACAAGAAAGGGTTATTTAGGAGAAAAGAATTGATACCATTCCTGCCATACAAAATTATGATTCATGAAAATGGGGTTAAGGATTTAGGAGAATTAGGAAAATAAATTCTTTAATAAAATCGGTGCAATGAATAACCCATATACGTGTTTTAGAAATAAAACTTAACTTTAAAGCTAGGTTGAATACCAAGATCATAAATGGTGGCAGCTCCCAAAACAACTTCATTTCTGTTGGTATGTAATCCTGGTTTAATTTCTGAGTACCACGGGTTTTCACGATTCAGAATATTATAAACTGAGAATAGAAACTCCGCTTTTTCATACCCATTTTTTGCAAAAACATATTTTACAGAAGCATCTAAACGGGAATAATCTCCAATTCTGTTTTCAGGTTGCTCTTTCCTATCTAATATCACACCAGGTGTGCCCGTAGCATAATTCCAGGATGTATAAAAACTTAATCCGTTGGTTAAATTAACATCAGAAATAATTGAGAATTGATGAGTACGATCATAAGAAGGATGAAAAGGTTTTCCGTTATTGAGTTGAATATTTTCAAGTTCAATGGAAGAAAGGGTGTAGGTAGATGAAAGGTTAAATCGGTTAAATCTTTGTTTGATCAAAAATTCCACACCTTTTCCAATACCATTGTTATTGAAGAGAAAGAGCAATGTGTCATCGTCATCGAAAAAAGAAGAAATAAATTGATTTGTTAAACGGTGAATTCTAAGGTTTTCAAAGATTTTGTAATATCCTTCAACCTGCATATACAAAGAATTTGTAGGTCGAAGCCTGATATTTGTGGTGAAATAATCTACCGAAGAGGGAGGCTGTTCAATATTAGACATTACCCAGAAATCAGTACTATTAACGGATACAAAATCGAGTTGATTCAGAAACTGATAATTTTTGCTGTATCCTAAACCAAAAGAAACAGCAGATTCAGGAAAAAACTGAGCTTTAATTCTTGGAGACCATTTCAGATATTTTCCATTGCTAAAATAGTATAAGCGACTTCCTAAACTGAGATGAGCTTCGTTAGAGTTAGAAAAATCAAATTGAGAAAAAAGATCAAACAATTGGCTGGTTCTTCTGCTTCTGAAAGATTGATTTCTTGGGCTTATTTCTGTGTATAGTACTTCAAAATCGCTATAGGTAAAGCCAAAATCCCAGTCAAAGAAAGAATAAGATGTATTAAATTTTTGATTGAGCTGAAATTCCCGAAGTTCGTTTTCAAGGGCAAATGGGAGAATTTCTATTCGCTGCCCTTGACCATTATCATTTTCAACTCTTCTGAAATCATTATCCTCTTTAAAATAACTCGAATAGTAATCACTAAAGCCAACACTGCTTTCGGAGATGAATTCATTCCCCAAGTTTGTGTTATAAGCTAATCTAATCATTTTATTAGACCATTCATTGTTAGTGCTGAAATCTTCCGTGTTTTGTGAAATTCTTCGTTGATAGCTTTGATTCGCTTTATCCTTAGCAAAATAGGAGCTCAGTATAATCTGAGAACCGCTAACAGTTTCCAAATAAAGTTTACTGTGAAGGTCATAAAAAAAAGCGTTGCCGGTTATATTACCGATTCTTCTATTAGCTACTTTCCGAATTGTGTCCGCTTGGAAATCGTAATCACGGTTTATATCAAGTCCGTATTCAATTATTCTTTGATTATTGAACCAGTTTACATCGTCGATGTATGAATGTCGCCCGGAGACTAAAAAACTGGATTTTCCTTTTGATATAGGTCCTTCAACCAATCCACTAAAAGCTGTATTACTTAACCCAACAGAACTATTAAATCTTTGCAGATTTCCCGTTTTGGTAAGAAAGGAGAGCGTTCCGCCCAAAGGAGCTCTGAACTGAGCCGGAGTAACATCATAGAAAAACCCACTTGTTCGTAACACATCACCATTTAATCCATCTAACAAACCGAAAAGATGGCTTTGATTATATAAAGTCAATCCGTCCAATAAGATTCTGAAACCATCAGAAGAACTTCCTCTCACATGTAATCCATCTTCGATAGCAGGACCAGAAAGAACGGAAGGAAGTGATTGAAGTGCCTGAGCTGAATTATTATCTCCTAAAGGACTAAAAGATCCGGCTTCTATCAAACTACTAAATACGGTATCAGAAGGAGTGAATAAAGCTGTTCCGTTTATGATGATTTCATTTCCGCTATAAAGCGCAGGTTCTAATCTGATAGCAACATCCTTCCAGTTTGTATTTTTTGAGAGGTCGAAGTCAATTATTTTTGATTCATATCCAACAAAGGAAAACAAAATTGAGATAGAAGATTGAGAAGTAGAAATTTTAGCATAAAAAGTGCCTGAAGTATTTGATGCAATTCCGGTTATCCCATCATTTTCAAACCAGGAAATAGTAGAGTAGGGAAGCCGATCTCCGGTTTTAGCATCTATCACATAACCCGAAATAGTTACAGCTGAGCTAGATTGATCTTTGTTAGTTTTGTAGAGTAATGCCTGATTTCGTTCTTCATCAATTTGTAATCCTATATTATAGGCTACAAGTTGAGTTTTCAGTTCAGAATAAAGTGATGAAGATTTAGCTGAAATATCGACTCTCACGTTACTGATTAGTGCTTCTCGGTATAAAAATCTCATTTCAGATGATTGCTCAATTTCACTGATAAGCTCTAACAAAGATCTTTTGGAAGGATTGGATTGTGCGATGGAATCGATAGGAATCGATGCAAGCACAAAGATCAGAGCTATGGTAAAAAAGGCTTTCATGAAACCTAATTTAAAGGAATAAAGACAAAGCTATTTGAATTAACTTTTCTAAATGTTCCGCCTAAAATAATGCCTAAATCGTTTAATGTAGCGGAGAGGTCTGTTAGTGGGATAGAACCTGTAATAAGTTCAGATTTATTTTCCATCTGTGAAATATCAATTCCCACTGTGTAGTGATGTTCTAACTCAGCAATAACCTGGGCAATAGGTGTGCTTTTTAGCACTAATGTATTTTCTAACCAATCTTTAAATTCGGTTCCATCCGTAGAAACAGGCTTTGCAATTCCTGAATCAGAAATGGTGGCTTTTTCTCCGGGTTTTAAGATCACAGAATTTGTATTGGCTACATCTAACCGGACACTTCCTTCTTCCAGGAACACATTCGTAACCTTACCCCAAGTGCTAACATTAAATTGAGTACCCAACACAGTTATTGTAGCTGAGTTCGTATGTACTGAAAAAGGACGATCCACATCTTTGGCTACTGTGAAAAAAGCTTCTCCATCTAGTTTATAAGCTCTTTTTGATTCAGATAAAGTGATCTCGTAAAGAGATGAATTTGGGCGAAGAGAAATTTGTGATCCGTCTGCAAGCGTAACTATTTCTATTCTTGATTTACTTTGTGCAATTAAGGTTGGTTCTTGCAGCGTAGTAAACCAAAAGATTCCTACAAAAGTAGCTATTAAGACAGTAGCAGCTGTTGCCCAAGCCCAAGTGTTAGGCTTTCTTGTTTTTAGTGAAAGGATCTTAGCGTTTTGTGCAGTACTGATTTCTTTGTCGATGAGATTCCAGATATCATCAGAATACTTATTCAACTCTTCAATTTCAGTATGCTCTTGGCTTTTGAATGCTAATAACGATTGAATTACCGGATCTTGAATGGAAGAAATACTTTCACCTGATTCCAAAGTAATTCCAAGATGCAAAGCTAGTTGCAGGTCTTGGTCGTTTTCAGGTAAAAAGTTTTTAGTTTCCATAATTCAAAATAAAGGAAAAGCAGGTTGCATCAGCAACCTGCAATTCAGGACTTTTGGGTTAGTTTTAATCTTGAGTAGATCCATCTTTTAGTGAGAATCGGATCGTTTTAAGGATTCTTTTAAATCTCAGTAAAGCAGTACCATCTCCATCCATTTCGATAGTTCCTTCTATTTCCTTGGTATCAGATCTATCACCAAATGTTTTGTTCAGTACAATGCTGTATGTGAGTGTACCAGTTACGCCTTGCTCAAGATTTCCATTAGCTTCAACGGTATCTTTTACGATTTCAACGTTAGATAATTCGATATTAACCGTGTAATCTCTGGAAGCTTCAACGCTATCAGAAGTAACGCCTGATGCACTTCCTTCGCCATGGTGTGTACCATCGATAGAAACGATTGAACTTGTGCTGTGTAAGCCTGCAATAGAGAACGTATCAAGTCGAGCAAATTCAGAATTTCTTCTTCTTGATTCTACTGAACCTGACTTACTTCCAGTAAAATCTACGCTTTCAATAGAATCAGCATTGGCTCTTGGACGAACTACGAAGTCACCTTCAGGAGATTTGAATATATACGTATTTAATAATGATACGCTTTTGCTGAAAGTACCATTAGTTACGCTTCGATTGTATTGTAGGGTATGCGTTCCGGTTTCAGGATCGTAAGTATAAGAATAACTTCCTTCACGACCTCGGCCACTTCTGTCGTTATGTTTAGCTTTATCTTGGCTGTCTCGGTATGAAATGCCATCACTTCCTACGCTTGAAACGGCATCGTACATGCTGCTCATAATTCCGGATGACTCATCAGAAACAGACTCTGTAAGTATTTGAGTAGCTAATTCGATGTCTTCATCTGTCAAAGATTCAACATCATTGTTTACTGCAGAACAAGCTGCAAATGTTACTAATAGGCTAAGACCTAAAAGACTAAGTTTTGATATGTTTTGTAAAGATTTCATAATTGAGTTCTTTTGTTTGTGTTAAAAGACGTTTGTGTCATTTGCCTTCATTACACGAGTGATATTCAATACCCCTAATGGTTTTTAAAATTCAAATAAGAATTCTCAAAAGTCAAATAATTTAGTTTTTAAGATTTTAAATAAGTTACTGTTAATATATGTATTAATTAAAAAAGGGTCATCCCGTCCGCCAGCTGGCGGATCGGGATCTTACGGAAAAGCTATTTTTCTTTGGAATTCAAAGCTAATTATGATCTAACCTTAGAATAATTGCAAAAAAATATCAACGATATGCTTTTAATAATGCCCGCATATCTTTAAGCGCTAAACCCATATGATTCTCGATGGTTTTTACGGAAACATCCAACACCTGAGCGGCTTCTTTATACGTGAATTCCTGAATAAAACACATTCTGAATACTTCCTGTCTTTTTTCGGGCATGGATGAAACAGCATGTTCAATAACGCTACTTAGATTCTTTTGCTCTTCATTATCTGCTTCTTCAATAGGAGCAGAAGAACTCTCTGGATCTGCTTCTTCATCAAACTTCGAATGATCCCTAAATAAATTCAGCATTCGGGTGTATGCTATTCTAAATAAGAATGCCCGTAATGATTTAGTTTCGTCGATTTCATCACGCTTTTCCCAAATCATAACAAACGCTTGCTGAACCAGATCCTTAGCTGCTTCTTTTGCAGTTCCTCTTTTCATCAAATAATTCAGAAGAAACGCATTATATCTATCAAAGAACTCCTTAAAGGCTTTGTGATCTCCTTTCTTTATCTTGATCGCAAGTTCAGGATCGTTGAGTTCGTTAGAATCGACAGAAGCCAGTAAGAATATGAGTTGTAATAATATAGAGTTCATAGGAAGGAATATAATTGCAAGAAATGCTAATGAACAATGAAAGATTTATATAGTTTACAATTATGAAAACATTTTTAGTACTTTTTGTATCATTATTAGTCGGTTTTCAAGGTTCACAGGAGAATTCAGTAAATATTTACCGTGTAGAAATTGAGAATGGATTTGAGCTCTACGGGAGAAACACAAATTACTTTCCTGTAACGGTAGAGTTAGATCTGGATTTGACCAATATGACTTCATCAAAAGGAAATCCTATAGTAACAACAATTGACGGTAAGTCAGAAATTAAGCTTACAGACTTAAAAGCGAAGAAAGAGAATGCATCTTGGGGAATGAAATACAATTACACCTTTTATCAGGGGAGTATTTTTGCAAAACATGACGATAATTTTGCCTATCGCCTGCCATATAAAAAAGGAGAAACTCACAGATTAGATCAGGGTTATAACGGTTCTTTTTCTCATAAAGGGGATAGTAAATATGCGTTGGATTTTAATATGAAGGAAGGAACCGAAGTGTATGCAACAAGACAAGGAATGGTGGTAGAAATAGAAGAAAATTATTCAGAAGGAGGGAATGACAGATCTTTAATGGAGAAGGCAAATCATGTAACCATACTTCATGATGATGGTACATTTGCTCAATATTCCCATTTAAAAAAATCAGGGGCAACGGTAAAAGAGGGACAAAAAGTTAGAGCGGGAGATAGAATTGGACTTTCGGGAGCAACCGGATTTGTAACAGGACCTCATCTTCATTTCACAGTGTTAAAAGCAAAAAAGGGAGGCGGCTTTACATCTCTACCAATCAAATTCGCCACCAAAGACGGCATCCAACAACTAAAAGAAGGCGAAGATTATAGCGGGTATTGACAGAATCTTGAATAACGAGGATTGAAGATTGAATATTCCTTGTTGGCTGTTGAATATTCCTTGTTCGATATTCAATATTCCATCCATCACCCCCGCCTTCCAGAGTTGTACGGCGGACAGGCCGCTTTCAGCGAAATGATAGATTACTAATTAGAAGAAAAATAAATAAGAGTCGTCATCGCGAGGAGCATAGAGTTTTGTACATGGTTTTGATTGTTTTCGACGAAGCAATCTTCAAATCTAGGTTTGGTAACGTTACCAAAGAGATTCCTTCACAAAGACGGAAGAGGGTTTGTTCGGGAGATCGCCGCGTCGATTAATTGCTTGTGTAGACTAACAATTTATATGCTCCTCGCGATGACCAAACACTTTGTAACTCTGTCACTAAAAAACTTTGTCACTTTGAGCTCGTTCCGAACGTCTCGTTCGGAATGCCTTGTTTGAGGCTCCGCCTCAATGGGAGCAGCGCTTCCAAATTAGCATCACGCAGCGGAGCTACGTGACGAGGGAAAACACTTTGTAACTCTGTCACTAAAAAACTTTGTCACTTTGTTAATTCCAACCCAATTCTTCCTCTTTCTAGATCCAACTTCGTAATTTCCACATTGATAATATCACCAACGCCCACTACTTCATGTGGATCTTCCACTTTTTTGGTTTTGCTCATGCTGGAAATATGAAGCAATCCGTCTTGTTTTATGCCGATATCTACGAAAGCACCGAAATCAACTACATTTCGGACGGTTCCTTGCAACTTCTGGCCTTCTTTTAAATCTTCCATTTTAACCACATCGGTACGTAAAATCGGTTTTTGCAGTGATTCACGAGGATCACGACCGGGTTTCTGAAGATTTTCAATAATGAGTTCCAGAGTCGGTTCACCAACTCCTAATTGCTCCGCAACTTGTTTGGTATTCAGATTTCCCAGCTTGGAAGCAATCTCCTCTTTCTGTGAAGATAAATTCTCCAGATCAATTCCGAATAGATTGCACAACTTCTCTGCAACTTCATAACTTTCCGGGTGAATGGCAGTGTTATCCAATGGATTTTTGGATTCCGGAATACGCATAAATCCCGCAGCCTGTTGAAAGCGAAATTCTCCCACGCCTTCAATTTCTTTGATTTCGTTTCTGGAAGTGAAAATTCCTGAATTTTCCCTTTGTTTTACAATCGCTTCGGCCACTCGCTTTCCTAAACCAGAAATATGAGTGAGGAGTGGAGCACTAGCGGTGTTCAAATTTACGCCCACTTCATTCACACAACTTTCCACTACATCGTCCAGCTTAGTAGATAATTGAGTTTGGTTCACATCATGCTGATACAGCCCAACGCCAATCGACTTTGGATCAATTTTCACTAATTCAGCCAACGGATCCTGCACTCTTCTTGCGATAGAAATATTTCCTCTTTGAGCAGCATCCAAATCAGGAAATTCATCTCTGGCTATTTTAGAAGCGGAATACACCGAAGCTCCGGCTTCATTTACGATTAAATAACTTACCTCAGCGCCACTTTTTTGAATATAGTCAGCTACAAATTGTTCCGCTTCACGACTTCCTGTTCCATTACCGATGGCGACCAACTCTATTCCATATTTTGCGATAAGTTTGCCTAACACTACTTCTGATTCAGCAATTTTGTTTTGTGGTGGAGTAGGATAGATGGTTGTCCCATCCAAGTATTTTCCGGTTTCATCAACCACTGCCAATTTACAACCGCTTCGATAAGCCGGATCTAATCCCAGCACGATTTTTTTCTCCAGTGGCGGTTGCATCAACAGGTTTCCAAGATTGGTAGCAAAGGTTTCAATAGCATGTTCATCCGCTTGGTCGGTAAGTGCATTCCGTAATTCCCGTTCCAGAGAAGGAGAGAGCAATCGTTTAAACGCATCTTCCACGGCATCCTGAATACGTTCCGTAAAAATACTCATGTCATTGGTGATCACAATATTATCCATGGTTTCCAAAGTGCGTTCTTCCCACACTTCCGTACTCACAAACAACACATTCTCACGTTCCCCGCGATTGATCGCCAGGATCTGATAAGGTTTCAGGCGATCTACTTTTGCAGCGAATTCATAATAATCTTCGAAATTGGTACGCTCTTTAACCGTTGGATTTTTCTTCGTTTTGATGGTGGAGTATTTCATAAAAATATCCCGAAGTTTTTCTCTCACTTCCAGATGTTCGTTAATCCACTCCGCAACAATATCATTGGCTCCTTTCCAAGCGTCTTCCAGCGTCTCTACTTCTTTTTCTTTGTTGATGAACTCCTTGGCATATTCATCAGGATTTCCTGATTCAATTTCCTGATCCCAAATGAGCTGTGCCAACGGTTCCAATCCTTTTTCTTTGGCTTTATCACCACGGGTTTTGCGCTTTTGTTTGTAAGGCAGATAAAGATCTTCCAGCACAGTGAGATCAGTACAAGCTTTGATCTGAGCTTCCAATTCGGGAGTTAGTTTCTCTTGCTCTTTGATAGATTTCAGAATGGTTTCTTTCCGGGAAGCCAGTGTTTTCTGAAATTCCAGCGCATCACGAACGTCACGAAGCTGTTCTTCATCAAGTCCACCTGTAGCTTCTTTCCGGTATCTTGCCAGAAAAGGAATGGTAGCTCCTTCATCAATAAAACCTGCAACGGTTTGTATCTGTTTTGCTGAAATATTGAGTTGCTTTGATATAATATTAAAGATGCTGGACTCGATCATTCGTAACTGGTTTTAGTTTTGTAGATGATTCAAAATAGTAAGTTTTGGTTCCAATTTTTTAATTCTTGTTTGCATAATTAAAATAAACTTCTTAAATCTAATACAGATATTAGAATATGAATATTAGATTTTAATATTTTTATCAATCTAGATATTAATTCATCTAATCTTCATATTCGATATGTATTATTAGACAAGCACTTAGACAGATTGATCAATCTTCAATATGTCACTTTCCAATAACGGAAATCTTTACTCAAAAGGGAATTACTTATGAAAATACTAACTATAATATTAATCGGGATTTTAACCAGCTTTTCCGGTAAAGCTCAATCAGTTTTTACCCTAAATAATGAATCCAGTACAGTTGTAATTAAAGGAACTTCAAACATAGACGACTGGGAAACAAAAGCTGAAACTGTTGAAGCCAAATTGATTGCCGATTTGGACGAAGCCGGTTCCATTGATAGCATCAAACAATTAACGCTCAATGTAGATGTAGAATCTATTAAAAGTGGAAAAGGCATTATGGATGGGAAAACCTATTCAGCATTAGAAGGGAAAAAACATCCACAAATAATCTTCGAGCTATCAGAAATAACTGAAGTGACTCAAGATTCAGTATTTGCCAGTGGTGTCTTAACCATAGCAGGCAAACCGCAAACCATACAACTCGCAACTGCTTATCAAATTCAGGAAGACTTTAGTATCAAAATAACAGGAACTAAAAACCTATTGATGACTGATTTTGGGGTTAAACCTCCCAAAGCATTGTTTGGAACTTTAAAAACCAAAGATGAAATCGAAATAGTATTTGACGTCATCTTTCAGAAAAACTAATCACAACAAAAAAAACTAATCACAACAATATAACCAATACTATAATGAAAGCTTTAACTAAAATATTATCAATACTATTTGTACTAACTATTGTAGGAATGTTCTCAACCCAAACCGAGGCACAAGAACGTAACGATATACAATACTACACTCCTCCTACCAAAGTTGGATTGAACGTATTTGAATCTCCATTTATAACCGACAAAGAATGGAACGGATTCCAGATACGGGTTGGAGGTTCTAACACCCTGCAATTTCAGGGACTAACTCAGGATAACGATGCCAACAACCTGCAGGATTTGGAAAATAATTTCAACCTGGCAACCTCTAACCTGGATATTGATGCAGCCCTCGCACCAGGTCTGAGAATGCACCTTCGCACCTATCTCTCTTCTCAAAACCATAATGATACGTATGTTAAAGGAGGATATCTGCAAATTGACAGTTTCGATTTTATTGAGGAAGGATTTCTGTCAAGTCTTTCTGACAACATCCGTATCAAAGTAGGCCACATGGAACTGAATTACGGAGATAACCATTTCCGCAGAAGTGACAATGGTTCTACTATCACCAATCCGTTTGTTGGCAACTACATTATGGATTCCTTTACCACAGAGGTTGCCGGTGAGGTATATTATTACAGCGGGCCAGTATTTGCTATGTTGGGCCTAAGCAATGGCAAGCTTAACCAAAGTGTTACCAATGCTGCCGAAAACGGCTTTAAAACCAAACCAACCGTGTACGGAAAGCTTGGGTTCGACAAGCAGGTTAATGACGACCTGCGCGTACGCCTGACCGGTTCAATCCTCAACATATCGCAGTCGGCTTCCATCTATCTGTACTCAGGCGATCGTGCCGGATCTCGTTATTACGATGTAATTACACCGGGTAATTTCCGGGCAGGCCGCTTTGCGCCGAGCTTTACCCCTGGTTATGGCCAGCCTCCGGCAGCGGGTGAAATGACCTCCTTTATCATCAACCCGTTCCTCAAATATCAGGGACTGGAGTTTTACGGTGTAATTGAAAATGTTTCCGGTAAAATTTCATCTGCTCCTGACCGCCGCACCTTTAACCAGTATGGCGCGGAGCTACTCTACCGCTTCGGTGGTGATGAAGATTTTTATATCGGCGGCCGTTACAACCTTGTAGATGGTGAAAATACAAACGGCGACATTGAGATCGACCGCTTCAACATCGGCGGCGGTTGGTTCCTTACAAATAACGTGTTAACTAAACTGGAATATGTGAACCAAAGCTATGATGGAGCCGGTTACAACGGAACTCCTTATCAAGGTGCTGAATTCAGCGGTATTATGGTTGAAGCAGTGATTAGCTTCTAAGTAAAACCCTGAACAGAAAAAGGCGAGTTGTGAAATGCTCGCCTTTTTTATTGGATTTTTAAAAATAAAGTAAATGTAATGGTTAGTTCATCTCGAACTTTGATCAATCCGAAGAGAGCTTTTGGGGGGTCAATATTAAAATCAGTCATCGATAACGTTCGCTCCCCTTCAATTTTTATAATTCCATCATCCTGATAAATGGATGTGAATTCTAAGACATATCTTTTTTCAGTTCCTGCTAAAGAGATAAGAACATTCACTTCTTCTAAAAGCTCATTAGATGGTTTGAAATTAATCAGGCTAATATCAATGGTTGGATACTCATCGCTTTGTAATGATTTTCGAAAATCTCTGTTGATTCCTCTTTTTCCACAGTCGAAATTATCAATTGTTAGCTTTAAGGTGTCGCCTGAAATTCTGACAATCTCCTTTTCGATGGAAAGAAAATGAGAAAGGGTGTCAATTTGAAAATCGTTTTCATAAAAACATTCAAAATCCGTTACATTAGAGGTTCCGAGAATGCTTAACTTACTTTCATTCAACATTACGGATTTAATCGGGATTTTTTCCTGAGCATTTATCGAAACAGAACAAATTATAAGTATAAAGAAAAACAGGCTTTTTTTAAGTTGATGCACGACGAATTTTTGATGTTATTTTTAGTTTCTATTCTCAAACTCACAACATACTCACTCATTAAATATATCACCAACTTAAATGGATATTAAATCTTTACGGGACGCGGCAGAAGAAATTTCAAAGATCGGAGGAAATCATACACTCAAATATTTTAAGAAAAATGTTGATGTGATCAGCAAAGCAGATGATTCTCCTGTAACCATTGCAGACAGAGAAACAGAGCAATTAATGCGTGAAGAAATCTTGAAACGATTTCCGGATCATGGAATAATTGGGGAAGAATTCGGAAAAACGAATGAAGAAAGTAACATTCAATGGGTGTTAGATCCAATTGATGGGACTAAATCTTTTATTCACGGTGTTCCTTTTTATACAAACCTGATCGGAATTTTAATTAATAATGAACCGGTTGTTGGCGTGATAAATGCTCCGGCACTAAATGAAATCTGTATAGCAGCAACTGGATTAGGAGCAACATTTAATGGCAAACCGTGTTCTGTGAATGAAACGGAAGAGCTTTCAGATTCTACTTTATTGGTAACAGAAATAAACCGTTTTAACAGAATGGGCATGCAAAAGCAGTTTCAGGAACTTTTGGACAAAACTAAGATACACCGCACTTGGGGCGATGCTTACGGACACATGATGGTGGCAACAGGTCGCGCTGAGATTATGATTGATCCAATTTTGAGTATCTGGGATGCAGCAGCTTTGCTCCCGATAATGAAAGAGGCAGGTGGAGTGTTTAGTGATTTTGATGGAAAGGAAACCATTCATACCGGAAATGGATTCTCAACCAACAAGCACTTGTATCCGTTAGTTAAAGAAATTTTTGCCGGACAGAGCGAACAATGACCCTCACCCTGTCCGCCGTACAAGTACTATGGCAGGCGGGCTTTGTTTCCTCTCCTCGGAGAGGAAGACTCTCTGTTCTTGGTTAGATTTGTATTAAAGAGCTTCCCCTCCAATGGAGGGGATTAAGGGGTGGGTCGTTATTGAGTAAATTAGAAATTGAGAAAAGAAACTTAAATACAATCACAAATGGGTGACCCCAGCTAGTTTTTCCGAAAATTTACTCGGAGAGGAAAATTTGTTGTTTTGGCTCGATGTTAATCAAAGAGCTTCCCCTCCGGGGAGGGGATTAAGGGGTGGGTCGTTACGTATGTAATTTTTAAATCAAAGAAATTAGTCAAAGAAAAGAAGTACAAATAAATGAAATCAACAAAACTTAATTCTTATATAAGCATACTTATACTCCTAATCACCGGCGCTCAGGACTGCTCCGTTGATAAATGGGATTACGAACAAAATCCTAAACTTCCGTTCAGCTTAAATCATTTAGATCTTGATTTGACCATAGAACCGGATCAAGAAGTTGTGAAGGGAGTTGCTACGTATAGCATCAGTGCAAAAATTCCAGCACAAACACAGATCGTACTACATGCCGCTGCTTTGGAAATCGATGCGGTTACTTTTGATGGAAATGACACAGAATATATTGTATCCGGTGATTCACTGATTATAAACCTGACAGACACGCTTAGCATGACAAGTGAATCTGAATTGGGGATAACCTGGCAGGGAAGATCAAATTACGGAACTCATAAAGATCGTTATGGGACGATGTGGAGTAGTCTGAATCCGAAAGCTTTGAGACATTGGCTTCCGGTTTACGATCACCCAAGAGTTGAGTTTACGGTTGATGCTGATATAACTGTTCCTGCGGATTTACAAGTAGTTTTCAACGGTATTATGATTGATGACCGGATCACATCTGCCGAACAAAAAACAGTGAGTTGGAAAGTTGATACCGCAATTTCTGCAACGGGATTAAACGTAGCCGTTGGGAATTTTACTCTTAAAGAAGCTCAATCCGGTGTTCAGAAAATTCGTGTATTTAGTGAAGCAGGAGTGCTTTCAGATTTTGAACATCAGCAATTGTTATCAACTGCTATTCGATCAAAAAAGCAAGCTGAGAATGCACTTTCTTTCGAGTATCCTTGGGATGCATTAACAGTGGTAGTTTTAGAAGATGACTTTTGGGATGTGAAAAATCACGCATCAGGTATTATGTATATTTCTAAGAATAGAGGAGCCATAGAAACACAGCTTCAACGAGGGATTGTAGCTCAGTGGTTTGGGGAATATCAACGAACGGAGAAATACGCCGCAGAATTTGAACTCATTAAAAAAGCCGCTTTTAACAGATTCGATTTTGAACCAAAAATGATCGCAAATCCGGATAGCTTGTTTAGTCTGCGAACCTGGAATCAAATCAATTCGTGTTGTATTCTGGCAGAACCTTTTTTGGCAAGAACTATTGAGCGCTCACTGCCTGAATTGATCAAGAAAGAATCAGGGGTGGTACGATTCGATTTCTATGCTGATTACTGGTACGAACAAACCGGAATTCCTTTTCCTGATTACGAAGTCGAGAAGTTTGAAATTGTTTCATCCGCCGATAAAGACCGGCCATTATACAAACTTGAACTTGAATATGATGAAGCCGGCTCGAATGCCATTGTGTATTTCGAGAATATTGCAAGCGATGGGGAATATCTCCAGAGTTTAAATATGAACGTATTCACTTTTGATGACAGCACCACTACTGAAGTAACGTTCACCGGAGAGCGTGATTCTGCTTTAGTTGCAGTTCCTCCAACCGTAGAATACATAAGTTTTACTTCAGGGAGCACAAATATAGAAGAGATTGGTTTTGGGCGATTTCCTTTAATGTTTTTATTGGCACAATTACGAAGTGAAAATGTAGAAGATCGAAAGTTCGCAGCAAGCTTACTTAGTGAGCATATCGAAAATCCTGATCTGCAACTTGCCCTCAAAGATGCTCTCGATTCCGAAACAAACCCGGAAGTACGCGCTAACCTGCTTCGAACGCTTGGAGCCTTTACAGACGGAGCTACAGGCACTGAGCTGTTGTTTATGCAAGAAGTGAACAATGATTCTGAGGAAATTCAGAAAGCGGCTTTATTTGCACTTAGAAATTATACCCAAGATGAAAGTGTGCCCGGGGTTCTGCAACAAAAGATGGAAGTGACGCAGTCGCCGACTATTTTTGAAACCACTAAAGAAAGTTTTCTGAAAGTAGCGAGTCTATCCAGAAAAATATCAACTGCAAAACGACTTTCTCAAATTGATACTACCGGCACTAAAGCCATTGCTCTTTTAAAAGAAGTAATTTCAGAAGATACAACGGCGCAATCTCAGCAATTAGCGGAAGAGTTGCTTTCTTTTGAATATCCATATTCAACTCGTATTGCTGCGTTAAATCTATTACTCAACAACGTTGACGATTCAGAATTTTGGGGTAATAAAATAGTAGAATTTTCCTCTGATTTAGATCCCCGACTCAGACTTCATGTCTTGAAAGGATTAAGGTTCTTATCGGAAACGGATTCCAGAAATATTTTAGAAGCTATTGAACTTTCTGAGTTCGATCCGAGGGTTTTAGAACAGATGGAGTGAGGTGGGTTTGTTCATCCTTTTGGAATTACTAAAGGGGGAAATCTGAATTTTCCGTGTTTACCTACAAGATGAAATCTCCCTTCCAAGGGAGACAGATCGAACACTTGTGTGAGATCAGAGGGATGTTGTGCAGTTTATGAACTAATAAATTGCGTAACATCCTCCGGCACGATTTCAGCGTGACACCTCCTTCTGCCAAAGGCATTTCTTCGGGAAAAGGAGGAATTTCTACTTTCTTTAACCAACAATCTTCCCCATGTAAACCTGTCCTCGTTTTTGGTTTCGGAAATTCACCACTTCAGGAAGATAACCCCATTGTTCAAAACCAAGTTTTTCAAGTAAAGTGATACTTCCTTCATTTCCTTCAATGATAATAGCAAGGAACACTCTTTTATTAAGTTTTGGAGCTTCACTGAGACAATGCTTTACTAATTTGGTGCCGATACCTTTTCCATGAAAACCGAAATCTATATAAAAACTTATTTCTACAGTTTCATTTAATGCTACTCTTTCAAGACGGTAAGGGGAGACAGAAACCCAACCAATTACCTTATTATTTTTCTCAAACACATAAATGGGATAATTGTCTTGGGAAAATTTCTTAAACCAGTGCAGTCTATCTTCACTATTTAAAGGCTCTGTATGAGCAGTTAGAAATCCTTTAGCAATTGCCCGATTGTAGATTTTATCTATCTCAGGAAGGTCGGTTTCTGTAGCGTGTCTTATCATGGATTTTTTTGATGAATGCAGAAATAAATATATTTTTATCGAAATTCATATTAATGAAATCTCCCGTTGAAGGGAGACGAAGATCCAAAAACTTTTACTCTTTATGAACTTCATAATGTCCTTTCCAGAAATTGTACTTAAATGAGTTGGAATAATTTTCTGAATGTATCAGAATTGAACGCTTACCACAAAATAAATTCTCCCTTCCAAGGGAAACCGATCGAGCACTTGTGTGAGATCAGAGGGATGTTGTGTTTGAACCCATCCCTGTCCCTTCCCTTCGTTGAGGGAAGGGGACTTGCTAATCAAGAAATTGCTAGTTCAAAAGTCTTCAAATTTATTTTGATTGAAATAATTACGTTTCCCTGCCTAATCCTAGGGAGGGAACAAGGGTGGGTCAAAAAAGCTCCGATATTTTCACATCGGAGCTTGATATATCAATCAATAAAAGAATACGGGCGGATGGCAATCCGCTAATACTTTTTTTAGGATTGTTTAATCCACTTCGCAAAATCACTGAAAGATGCTTTTTTGCCGTACATCAAAATACCAACTCGATAGATTTTTGCACTTACCCACATCACGCCAAAGAAACTGGCGAATAGTGTAATTAAGCTAGCTCCGATCTGCCAGAAAGGAACATCTGTAGTGGCAATTCTGGTGATCATATTGATTGGAGATGTTAACGGAAATATGGAAGCCACCACGGCAAGTGTAGAATCCGGGTCCACCATGATTTTGGTATTTAAAATATATGCCCCAAACAACGGAACCATAAGTATCGGCATAAACTGTTGGGTATCTTGCTCTGAATCCACAGCAGAACCTACCGCCGCAAAAATAGATGCGTACATAAAGAATCCTAATACGAAGAACAGGAAGAAGTACACGAAAATCATAGGATCAATAGCTAACACTTCCAGAGATGCGGGATCAAATCCGGCTTCGGTAGCAATTTGTTCCAGATTCTGAGTATCAGCTACCTGAGAGAGTTGATCTTGCATTAACACTCCGGCAACTGGAACGGCAACAATAGAAATTCCGACATACATCACCGCCCAAACCGTGAACTGTGTGAAGCCCAATAAACAAACTCCGGCTACTTTTCCGATTAATAATTCGATAGGTTTGATAGAAGAAGTAATTACTTCTACAATACGGTTTGTTTTTTCTTCGATCACGCTACGCATCAGCACTGCGCCATATCCAAACAGCCCAATGAAGATCAGTAACCCGAGTACGAATCCCACACCTGACATAAATCCAGCTTTGTCGTCTTCGGCTTCACCTTCAGCAGTTAGTTTTCGGGAATCTAATCCCGGGCGACGGGCAAACAATGCTTTAACTTCTTCAGATACATTTGCTCGACTTAACCGCTCCTCTTGAATTACATCTCGAACATCGCTGCGAACACTGCCAGAAAATGCTAATCCACCGCTTCCCGCATAAATTAATTCGGCGTTATCATTTGTTTCAATATGCTTTTCTTCAAGGAGCAAATAGGCGTCTAAATCTTCACGAAGTACCATTGCTTTTACGGTATCGAGCGGCAAATCAGAAACATCAGAATAGCGCAAACTATCTAAAGCGATCAGATTTTGAACCAATACTCCGGTTTGATCATACACCCCAACGCTTTTTTCAGTTTCAGTATCGCTACTTACAATCCAAACCATAAAAGCTCCAAAAGCTATAAATACAATTGGAGTTAAAACTGTAGAAAGAATAAATGACTTTGATTTTACACGGGTAATATATTCGCGTTTCAGTACTAGGAATATTTTATAAAAATCCATGATTACGCCTCCTCTTTTTGTTGAGCTTTGAGATTATCTTCACCCACGGTTGAGATAAATATCTCGTTCAGAGAAGGTTCAATACGTTCGAACTTATGAATCTCGGCGTGTTGCATAGCTAGTTTTAAAATATCCTGCATGTTTTGTCCATTCAGTACTCGAATTTCTGCAAAGTTGGTAGAGCGGTTATTTAAACGAACACCTTCCAATTTATCCAGAAAAGAACCGTCGCCATCGAATTCCAGATTGATGGTATTTTTTCCGAACGATGCTTTTACTTCCCGAAGTTTTCCCTGAAGAACGGCCTTTCCTTTATTGAACAAACAAATATCGTCACACATTTGCTCTACTTGCTCCATGCGGTGAGTGGAGAACAAGATCGTCTTTCCTTTATCCTTCAGTTCAATAATAATGTCTTTCAACATGTCGCTGTTGATTGGATCTAATCCACTAAAAGGCTCATCGAAAATATAAATATCAGGATCGTGAGCGATGGTTGCGATGAATTGAATTTTTTGAGACATTCCTTTCGACAATTCACCCACTTCTTTTTTTGTCCAGTCAGAAGCTTCAAAACGATCCAGCCAGTAATGAATGGCTTCTTTAGCGGCTTTCGTTTTCATCCCTTTAAGTTGAGTGAGATATAACAACTGCTCCTCGACTTTCATTTTTTTATAAAGTCCGCGTTCTTCCGGCATATAGCCGATCATTTTTTGGGTAATTGGACTCGCTTCCTGACCGTTAATAGTGATAGAACCTTCATCAGGACCTAAAATATGATTGATCATTCTGATGGTAGTTGTTTTTCCCGCTCCGTTGGGACCAAGTAAGCCGAATATGCGCCCTTTTTCTACGTCAAAGCTTACATCATCAACCGCTGCATTCTTGGCAAACGATTTTTTGATGTTCTCAACATGAATTATAGTCATTAAACTGTATCTGAAGTTTTAATGGTAAGTAAATCTAAAAGTAGTAATTGTTTATTACTTTTGTCCCTAAAGATTCTTTATTTTTTAGTCGCAATCAATTACGCATTTATTTCAAATCAGTTACAAAAAAAATGAACATAATTCACATTAGTGCCGAATGTTATCCTATCGTAAAAGTAGGAGGGCTTGCAGATGTTGTAGGTTCTCTCCCTAAATATTTGAACGCTGAAGGTCAGCATTCTGAAGTTGTTATGCCAAAGTACGGTAATCATTGGGTGTCGTGTAATAAATTCAAAGAAGTGTTTTCGGGAACATTTAATTTTTGGGGAGAAGATGTTGCCTTTTCCGTTCAGCTTTTGAAAAGTACCGATCTCGGATTTCCTCTTTACATGATTGATATTCCTGGAAGATTTGATCGCCCCGGAGTGTATATCGATCCGTGGAGTGGGCATCCTTACTGGGATGAAAAAGAGCGCTTTGTAAGTTTTCAGATAGCGGCTTTAGAATGGCTAAAAGCTCGAAAGGATAAACCCGAGATCATTCAGTGCCACGATCATCATACAGGATTGATTCCGTTTATGACTTCTCAGTGCAACAGATATAAAGAACTCTCTGCTATTCCCACAGTAATTACCGTGCACAATGCAGAATACCAAGGAAGATTTGATAAAGGAAGCTATCGGTTATTACCGGCTTTTAGTTTTAATAACATCGGATTGTTGGAATGGGATGGAGCTATAAATTCTCTTGCATCGGGTCTTAAAACAGCTTGGCAGATTACAACGGTTTCCAAGAATTATATGACCGAGTTGAAAAAAGAAAGCAATGGTTTGGAAACTTTGTTCCAAAGTGAAGAACAGAAGTCAATAGGAATTATAAATGGCATTGATACCGAAGTTTGGGATCCTGCAACGGATGAATTAGCAGCTCATAACTTTTCATTTAGGAACAGAAAAAGCGGTAAAACAAAAAATAAAGAAGTGTTGTGTAAAGAGTTTGGATTGAATCCGGATCTGCCAACCATTTCTTTTATTGGAAGACTGGTTCGAGAAAAAGGAGCAGATTTGTTGCCTGATCTCATCAAGCATTTTATGGAAGGCATGCACGAAGTTAATTTTGTATTATTAGGAACAGGAGACCCACAATTACACGCAATCTTTGATAGAATGTCTAGTGATCATGTGGGCTTTTTTGATGCAACATTGGAATACAACGAGAAATTAGCGCATCAAATATATGCCGGATCGGATTTTATTTTGATGCCATCCAGAGTGGAACCTTGTGGATTAAATCAAATGTTTGCAATGCGATACGGAACCATTCCAATTGTAAGAGCTGTTGGAGGGTTGAAAGATTCAGTGATTGATATTGAAGAGAAAGATGGATACGGAATTTGTTTCAACGAATTTACTCTTCAAAATGCAGAACTTGCTATAAATAGAGCTATTGACTTATTCGAAAATCAATCCTTATTTAACCAAGTACGATCTAAGGTGATGAAATTAGATTTTTCTTGGAACAGATCGGCGAAGGAATACATTGATGTTTATAGAAAACTAACTAAAAAGGTGAGTTTATGAAAAGTTCAGTAATGGCAGTTATTCTTGGAGGTGGGCGAGGTACGCGTCTTTTTCCGTTAACCGATCGTAGATCTAAACCGGCAGTTCCAATTGGCGGTAAGTACCGTCTGGTTGATATTCCAATTTCAAATTGTTTGAATTCGGATATTCGCAGAATCTATGTGTTAACTCAATTCAATTCTGCTTCCCTTAATCGCCATATTAAAAACACCTATAACTTTGATGTGTTCAGTAGTGGCTTTGTAGATATTCTCGCTGCAGAACAAACAGCGTCCAATACGAATTGGTTTCAGGGAACGGCAGATGCGGTACGCCAATCGGTGCATCATATGGCAAACCATGATCATGAGCACGTGCTGATACTTTCAGGTGACCAGTTGTATCAGATGGATTACAGAAATCTTCTGAAACGTCATAAAGAAAATGGATCAGATCTCACTATTGCTACGATTCCTGTAAATGCGGAAGACGCCACAGGTTTTGGGATCATGAAAACCAATGAAGACGGCTTGATTGATAGTTTTATCGAAAAACCCGATTTGGAGACTCTAAAAGATTGGAAATCGGCAGTACCCGATAAGTTTAAAAATGAAGGAAAAGAATATTTAGCTTCGATGGGAATCTATATTTTCAATAAAAAAACACTCGAACGCTTATTTGAAGAGAATCCGGACGCTACTGATTTTGGAAAAGGAATTATTCCTAAAGCACTTAAGGAAGGATTGAGAGTTAGTAGTTATGAATTTGGTGGGTACTGGACCGATATAGGAACCATAAAATCATTTTTTGATGCCAATATCTCTTTAGCAGATACAGTGCCTGAATTCAATTTGTACGACAACGAAAACTTCATTTACACAAGAGCCCGTTTACTGCCGGCATCTAAACTGATGGGAACAACACTTGAAAATGCGTTAATGGCTGAAGGTTGTATCATTGAAGCTAGTCGCATAGTGAGATCTGTAATAGGTATCAGATCCAGAATTGGAAAAGGAACTACTATAGAAAATTCCATTATCATGGGTAACAATCACTTTCAGGATAAAGCTACCATTGAAGCAGCATCACCGGAAAGACCCGTATTTGGTATTGGTCAACGTTGCTATATAAGTAACTGCATCGTTGACATAAATGCCTGTATTGGTAATGATGTTCGGATAGTTGGAGGAGATCATCTTGAAGATGGAGAACACGAATTTTGCCATGTACAGGATGGAATTGTGATCATCAAAAAAGGAGAGTTTATACCGGACAGAACGGTTATTTGAACATAGAATATCCAATATCGAACAAGGAACACTCAATATTCAATTTTCTCTATTTTTATAAACAACTACGGATGTTGTATGTTGGTTATTGATCATTGGAAATTGATTCAAATGGTCTTCGGGGTATTTGAGAATTTTATCAGATTGAGCCTGTGCGGAATTATTTGTCTTAAAGATACATCATTCATGTTCGCTGTTCCATCCATATTTCAGAGGTCGATTTATTTTAATTAATGACTTCAGAAATTTTTAAAAACAAGATGCTTTGATGCTGAATTAGGTTTATGGTAGTAGATTATCAGCTCATTTTTCGTATCTCTATTCAAATAAAATCCAAAATTAATAGAATTTAGTTCTAAATTGAGAATTGAATATTGGTTATTGATCACTGGAAATTGGTTTTAAGATGCCTCGTTATAAACTTACAATTGAATACAACGGTATCGGATTTTCCGGTTGGCAGATTCAGCCTGATGCCCGGACTGTTGAGGGCGAACTGGAAAAAGCTTTTTCCAAAATTCTTCAGCAGGATGTGGATCTGATAGGTCAGGGAAGAACAGATGCCGGAGTTCATGCTAAAGGTCAGGTTGCCCATGTAAATCTAGAAAATGTTGCTAATCTTGAAAAACTAATCGTTGGAGTAAACGGTCTTGTTGGTAGTGAAATCTATATTCATGAATGCGAAAAAGTTCATGAAGAATTTCACGCTCGTTTCGATGCTATTTCTCGCGAGTACGCATATACCATTTTAAAAACACCTTCACCTTTATTGGATGAAGTGGCTTGGTGTCCATCGGGAGAACTCGATCCTGCTTTGTTTTTGAAATGCGCTGCGCTTTTGAAGGGGGAATTTGATTTTTCGGGTTTTTCAAAATTCAATGAAGAAAATTATACTACCCTATGTACCATCCAGAAATCTGAATTTGAAGAACTGGAAGATAAATGGATATACCGCATTAGTGCGAATCGTTTTTTACGAAATATGGTGCGTCGAATTGTGGGCACAATGATGGAAGTTTCAAAAGGAAAATTAACGGTTAAAGAGTTTTCAGAACTACTTAATAATTCGGATGCAGAAGTAAAATCTTTCACAGCTCCTTCAAAAGCATTAGTGCTGGAAAAAGTTTTTTACTAAAAACCGAAATTAGTATTGATAGTCACACTATAATCTCTTTATATTTGTCGCCCCTTTAAGGGATACATTCCTCGGTAGCTCAGGGGCAGAGCAAGCGACTGTTAATCGCTGGGTCGTAGGTTCAAATCCTACCCGGGGAGCATAAAAAAAGCCTTCGATCAATGATCGAAGGCTTTTTTATGTCTATGAGTTATTATCTCTTAACTTCGTTCCACAGCCTGCTTCATTATTACTACCGATCAACGTCTCTGGTATCAATCTCTTGCCGAAGAATATTGCCAGGCCAGCTGTAATATCATCTTGTTTTAGATTAGTTAATAATTAAGTATTTATTAGGTTTAATGGTCAATTCTCCGAGTAAAATTTGCTCGCTCTTTTCTAAGGTTATTTGTTGAGGATGTTCACCAAAATTAAAGAAGCATTTAATGGTTCCCCCATTAAAAGTTCTGGTAAAGCCAATAACATCATTTAAAAAAGACAATTGCTGATAGTTACCATATTGAAGGGTTGGCAAAGCATTTCGCAATGCAATGAGTTTCTTATAATTATTTAGCAACGAATGTTCATTTTTTTCTGAAGACGCTACATTTAAATAAGTGTGATTTTCATTAACCTTTATCCAAGGGGTTCTATTCGAAAAACCGGCAAATTCACTATCATCCCATTGCATCGGACTTCTGGATTTGTCTCTATTATGCTTATTTCCAATTTTAAGGGCTTCTTGTTTAGACTTTCCATTATCTAAAGCCACCTGATACTGTGTGCGACCTTGAATATCCATCATTTCATCTATTGAATGAGCCTCAATGTTCTCCATCCCAATTTCTTCCCCATAATATATAAATGGAACACCCTTAGCTGTTAACATTAACGCGGCTAAAGCCTCAGCTCTTTCAGGGTTATTTTTTGCCAGTCGATTTATAAGGCGTGGCATATCATGACTTCCAAAAAATAAAGTTGGATAACCACTCATGTTTTTATCCATACTTTGTAATTCATCAAATATTCGTTGGGCAGAAAACTCCGAAATACTTCCGAAATTGAAATTGAATATGACATCTAATAATTCAGCCCCTTGATATTGCTTCAAAACCTCAATCTTATCGCTTCCTATTTCGCCGACAATAAATCGATCGGGATATTGATCCACGGTAGCCCTGATTGTTCTCATGGCCTCTTTAATGCCTCTCTGATTGATGTCGTGTAGATGATTTTGTGATCCATCTTCATTCATTGGGTTATCTGAAGTGATGCCTTCCGTAGTCAAAAAGTTAATGACATCCAACCGAAACCCGTCAACACCCAATTCTAACCAGAACTTTAAAACCTCTATCGTTTCTTCAACTACCTTAGGGTTTTGCCAATTAAGATCGGCCATTTTTACATCAAACTTATGGTAGTAATACTGCTTTGTAATTGGATCAAACTCCCAGGCAGACCCTCCAAAAAAAGATTCCCAGTTGTTAGGCTCATCTTTCCAGATATAATAATCTCGGTAAGGATTATCTTTAGACTTTTTAGCCTCTTGAAACCATGTTGATTCTGTAGATGTATGATTTAAAACCAAATCCATAATCACTTTTATTCCGCGATTATGTGCAGTTTTTATAAATTCTTTGAAATCCTCCAAAGTCCCATACGTCGAATCAATCTCAAAATAATTTGAAATATCATACCCATTATCAATTTTAGGCGATTGCAAAAACGGAGTTAACCAAATGCCTTTTACGCCTAGACTTTCAATATATCCTAGTTTTGATGTCAAACCTTTAAAATCACTATACCCGTCTCCATTGCTATCTTTGTAGCTGGGCATATAAATTTCATAGAAAACAGTTTCCTTCCACCAAGTTTTTTCTAGCATAATTACGCATTCTTCATTACAAGACAATATTGTACATAAAAACGAAATTACTACCATTAGTTTTAGGTTTATTTACCAGTTGCCTGGCTCTACTGTGCAATGTTTTTACTGACACCTACGGAATTAGTACAACAGGTTGCTATTTAATATGTATTGCTTTCTATGTGCTTTGTTCATTATTTTAAGCCGATCACGATTCGTGAACATACTAAAAAAATGAACAGATGAATCATTTATTACTTGAAAAGGCACTAAATAATCTGGAGAAAAATACAGGGGTTAGAACTGAATGGGAAAACTATGTTAATGAATTAAACCATGAAATTGATGCAAAGCTGATATTTCACTGGGATAATAATAAACGGTTAGAACGATATGCAGAAATAAAAAAAGAGATAAGAGCACATCACATTCCACAGTTGAAAGAAACAGCAAAAAAATTCAAGAATTTTATCTTAATAGCTGAACGATTATATCCAAACATCAAGAAAAAGCTTATTGAGGCAGAATTAGATTGGTTAGATATAGCTGGGAATATTCATTTAAGAGATAGGAATTTTTATATATGGATTGACCATTATACAACAACTCCGACTAATAGAGAAAAGAACAGGGCATTCACAAAAACAGGTCTAAAAGTATTATACTTGTTTCTTGAAAATGAAAACTGGCTAAACAAGACCCATAGGGATATTGCTAAAGGGGCGAATGTTGCTTTGGGTAACATTAATTTAGTCTTAAATGGACTAAAACAACAAGGGTTTTTGATCAATGTAGATAAAAAAAGAAAGAAGCTTGTTAAGAAAGAAGAACTTATTGACCAGTGGATGGTAGCTTTTGCAGACGAACTCAAACCTAAAATCCACAAAGGAAATTACAGGTTTCGAAACCGTGATTTGGAGTTAAAGTGGAAGGATTTAACTATAGATAAAAATACATGTTGGGGAGGAGAACCGGGAGCTGATCTCATAATTAATGACCTGAAACCCAAGCTATTTACCCTTTATACTACACTTAAAAAAGCAGAAATAATGACTCAATTAGGGTTGGTTCCGGACGAGGATGGAAACATAGAGTTATATGAGCCCTATTGGAACATTGAGCCTGTTCAAAAAAACATCGCTCCATACCTGACAATATACTTTGATTTGAAAGTGACTGGAGAACCAAGGAATAGCAAAATAGCAGATACAATATATGAGAGATTCCTTACATATTAAATTAGAGGATTTACGACAAGAGAATCTAAAAGACCTTTTTGAAATAGTAGAAAAAGTTTTTTCAGAGTTAGAGATTAACTTCTATGTAATTGGGGCTCTTGCCAGAGATACTTGGTATGCAAAAGATGAATTGGAATCCAGAACAACACGAGACGTTGACTTCGCACTTTATGTATTTTCAGGCGATCAATATCAGAGAGCATTAGATCAATTAGTTGAAGAATACCAATTTGAAGCCATTAAAAATGTCCCTTTTCGATTAAGAACACCTTTTGGGTATACGGTGGATCTGATACCTTTTGGTGAAATAAATATTGATGATGCGGTAATGCCGAATGAAGATTGGGATCGACCGGTATTTGTAAATGGTTTTGAAGAGGTTTTTAAAAAAGGTACAGTTTCAGTAGAAGTGAATGATGATACTCTTACGTATAATGTGGCCACTCTTGCTGCAATTGTGTTACTGAAATTGATATCATTTGACGACCGGCCTGAAAAAAGGGCACAAGATCCGCAGGATATCGCAGATATTATAAAGTGCTTTTTCAATATAGAATCAGAAGTTATTTATGAACACCATAATGACCTTTTTGAACGGGACATGGAACTTCATGAATATGCAGCCATTGTGATTGGACGCGAGATCAATGATATTTTGGTTGAAAATGAAGAACTTAAAAAAAGAGTGTTGCATATTCTTTCTCTGAAAGAGAAAACTCAGCAAAAAATGGCTGAAGCTATGGTTACTAAGGAAATTACATTAGAGCAAGTAAATCGTTGGATTACTTTGATAAAAGAAGGAATTGAATAAATACCCGACCTATCACAAGTAGTTATTTTTTTTCTTTAAACCATTCTTATTTTATCAAAATCATCTTTTGGGTCTGAATGACATTCATCGTTTTAAGTCTGTAAATATAAACGCCGCTTGATAAAAAAGAGGCATCATACCGAATGGAATAAGACCCGGCATTCATCTTTTGTTGAATAATAGCATCTACTTCCTGGCCTAGTAAATTATATATTTTCAGACTTACTAAACCTGATTCTTTAAGGGTAAAGGGAATGTTTGTACTTGGATTAAAAGGATTTGGATAATTTTGATGAAGAACAGTGTTATCAGGTATTTCACTTCGGCTATCATCTTCTGTGCCCGTGGCTAGTTCATAGATATCTGAAATTTCTTGAGGAGATAGTGGATAATCATATAATCTTATATCATCCATTTTTCCATTAAAATTGTATTGATTATTGTTGGGCAGAACCTGACCGATGGTTAAGTCAACCGGAGAGGGGTTTATATTTCCATCCCAGTATTTAAAAGCATCCAGCTTTCCATTAATGTATAATTCCAAATCTTCTCCGGAATAGTAGGCGGTAATATTATACCATTTATTTTTTTCAAGAGGTGATTCGGCGTCAAGATCAGTAATCCCAGTGCTTGTGTTAATGGTCCACCGAAGCTTATTATCTGAGATTGATATTTTCCATCTATTTTCCCAATTACCGTGTGAAATGGGGTATTGCTCTCTTTCATAAAAGGTTGAGATATTAATCCAAAAGTTCAACGTGATGGCGTTTGAAAAATTAAGAAGTTCTGAGTTCGCCACTTCCATATAATCATTAACCCCATCAAATTTATAGGCCTTTTGAGACTCATCGTTGCGGTCTGAGGTTAAAAACGCTCCACTTACTGTTACCGCATTATCATTTCCACTTTCATCAACGGCATTACCATCAAATGGAAGATTTAGTACCAGGTTACCGGAGGTTGTTACGGACAAATCTCTCACCGAAACGGCAATACTATCCTCAGCGGTTGCACCGTCTGAATCACTTGCAGTACATTTGATGTAATAGTTTCCTTCTGTCTCAGGAGCTGTCCATTGGATGATTTCATTTGTTCCTTCAATACTTCCACTTGAACTACTCCAGCTAAGGGTTATTTCATCCCCATCTTCATCACTTGCTAAACATTCGATCTCGGAAGTACCTCCTAGATCAAGTTTTCTGGGGTTCGCATTCAGATTAATTATTCTAGGAGCTGCATTGAATTTCTCAACTACTTCAATATTTATTTGTTCAATGACCGGATCACTGTTGCCGTCACTTACCTGAACTTGAATTTGATACTGCCCTGCAGTAGCGGGCGCTATCCAGGTTACTTTGGAACCAGAGCCAATAAAAGACCCTGATCCTGATGACCAGGTATAGTCTAATGCGTCCCCATCTAAATCTATGGTTGTTGCAAAAATTAAGGTCGAATCAGACTTTAACAATTTAGTAGAAGCAGATGCCAGGCTTTTAATTCTTGGAGGATAATTAGCTACTGATTTGCCTGACCTATAATCAACAATTACATTATCCACTAACAGTTTATTGTATTCATAAGATCGACTTCCGCCACTAGGTGTCAGAACGATCAGGTATGAACTCAATGCCGGAATAGTTATTTCGGTATCTCCGGTAATAGCGGTGCTTATAAAAGTATTGGTTGTCGCTTCGTAGATATCGCTACTGCTGTTGCCCACATTAATGGATACCGTTTTTGAACTTTCATAGGGATTGTAGATCAGGTAGGTGGGATAGGCTTCATCTCGGAAAAAATCCGTTTTCAGTAAATCCAATTGTAGTATTCCTTCAATATTTGTGGTATCAATGATACTGCCAAAATATCCGACATGAGAAGAACTATATAGAGTCAGGTTTGTACTTCCCCAGCCGCCTGCAATGGCATCGCCTGTAGCATAGGGAGATAGGTTAAATTTTGATTCCCTCATTGCTTCATGACCAAGTACCGATTTCGGATCATAGACACGAGCCCATTCGTCGCTATCTTGTTTATTATTTGGTAGATACTCGGTATAAAAAAGCCTGGATGCATTTGCGGCGTTTAGCATCCATTTACCCAGCGCATTCGCAAAACGATCATCATACCTCAATAATGGCAACAATGCTCCTGCTTGCTGGAAGGTATTCATGGAAAAGGCATAATCATTACTTCCATTCACTTCACCTATTAAACCGGAAACATCAAGTCCTCCCCAATTCCCGATAATGGATCCCCATTTACGCAGTGGACCGACATCAAATGCCCAATTCAGCATTTTTTCGACATTATATTCCGTGCCCAGTTCAGCATTCATTTTTGCAGCCGTGTAGATGCCATATATAAGTTGCAGTTCATAAGAAGGATTTGAAGGGTAATCATTAAGAAATTCCAAAGCCCACTCAGCACCTATGCGATATCTGGTTTCCCCGGTTTCCTTAAAAGCGTTATATAATAACCACGCAAGTGCACCAGCTGCTTCAGGTTCTTTAACACCGCTGGTATATGGGGTCATTGTTGATAAATACCAACCCCGGTAATTCATGTCAGGGACATTCCATGGAGTAGCACTACCGCCCATTTTCTCAATGGCTGTTAACCACTGGTCGGCAACACTTTTCAGCTGATATTCGTAGTCTTCCGTTTCTGGATATAAATCATATAACTGATAAAAGAAAACACTTGGCATGGTAGCGTACCACCAGTCGTCACCACTTTCGGTTGAAGGGTGGTTGAGATAAACATTTTCTTCTGGGCGTTTATTAAAAAATTCCCGGCTCATTCTCACCCAATTATACCCGTTCTGATTACTCTTATCAATACCAACCAAAGATGCTCCAATAAGAGCCGGTAACACATTGATGGCTTCTCCCGAAGTGGGAGAAGAGGTTCCTACTACCGTATGTAAACCAAAACTGGGTTCATTTGGGTAATTAACCGAGTTATCTCTAAAGAATAATACTGGTAAATACTGCCCTGATGCTTCTAGGTCAAAGACAAAGGAATCATATTCTTTAGTTACGTTCTCCCAGTCTCGCATTATATAAGGGGATGGGAAATCGGGCATTAGATTAACTCTGTTTATGTCAATTTGTTGAGCACTTAATGAACCCGATAAAAAAAGTAGTGCCACAAATTGAATGACAAAAAGCAACTTCACTACTTTTGGGTTTTCCCTTACTATTTCCGATTTGATTAAAATGAAACGAAGAGTTGGTAGAATATTTTCCATTAGTTTATCGATTATCATGGTCTTACCGTCCTAATTTTATTCAAAAGATAGATTCAATTCAGATTCTTTGTCAAAGAAGTGAATTTTTTCCGTGTTTATATAAAGATGAACTTTATCACCAATTTTTAATTGAGATTGTGGAGGGGTTTTAACAGTCCAATTAACTTGTGAATCGGGGCTTATGTGAATCAGAGACACATCTCCCATATGCTCAATAAGTTCTGTAGTATAGGTTGCAATGGTTTTAATAAATCCATTATTCTTTGGTTGATCTATTAATATGTCTTCTGGTCTTATGCCAAGAATTAGATGATTCGAAAAGATATCTTGACCTTTCGGATTGAAGAGTCCGGTCAATTCAAGAAAATAATCTCCTGAAGGAGTTATAAAGAAATATTTTCCTTCTTTAATCTTTATTTTTCCCGAAATAAAGTTCATGGTAGGGCTTCCTATAAAACCAGCTACAAAAAGGTTTTTTGGGCTGTTATATACATTAAGTGGTGAATCTACTTGTTGAATAATCCCATTGTTAATTATTGCGATCCTGTCTGCCATGGTCATAGCCTCAACTTGATCATGAGTTACATAAATACTGGTAGCTTTTTGCTGTTTATGAAGCCTAAGTAAATCAGTACGCATTTGAATGCGTAACTTTGCATCAAGATTACTTAAAGGTTCATCAAATAAGAATGCTTTCGGTTTTCGAACAATAGCCCTTCCAACTGCAATTCTCTGTTTCTGACCCCCGGAAAGTTGTTTTGGTTTCCGATTTAATAGTTCGGTAAGGCCAAGCATTTCCGCCGTGTTTCTTATCAACTCATCATATTCTTTTTTCTTTGTACCCATCATTTTGAGCCCAAAAGCGAGATTTTCGTAGACACTCATATGAGGGTAAAGTGCATAATTTTGAAAAACCATTGCCAGATTTCTATTCTTAGGAAGTACATCATTAATCACTTCCTCATCTATAGATATTGTACCCTCGTCAATGGATTCTAGTCCAGCAATCATTCTTAAAAGTGTAGACTTTCCACAACCAGAGGGGCCAACCAGAACCAAAAACTCCTCGTCATTAATTGAAAGTGAAACCCCTTTTACAACTTCTGTTGTTCCAAAAGATTTGTAGACGTTTTTAATTTCGATATTAGCCATTATATATTCTTTGTCAGTTAATATTGGAAGGTAGCGCTGGCAGTTTGTGTTGCAATTTCAGCTACTTCAACAGCTTTTAGTGCGTCTGAAATAGAAACTCTGTTGATATGTGCCCTGTTAATAATTTTTGTGTGGAAGTCATTAAAGATTTTCTGCAATGCTTGGGAATATAATTCCGATTTTGAAAGTTCAGCCTTAAAATTTCCTTCTATAATTCGATCATAATTATATAATTTCCCCCTCACTGGTATAGAATTGACCTTTCTTTGATCTGTGATTGCAAAGTTTGGAAGAATAGATAACTCTTCTGCAAGCCGATCATTACCCAACAAAACGAAGTTACCTTCTTGCGGAATCCATCCTTTCAAATCAAATTGAGCGGTTGAAAAAATAAAACGCATATTAGTTCTCTCAAAAATATTTGGACGACTGAATGAATGTATATGGGTTGCTAGCAGTCCATTCTCATATTGTACATTTATCGACATCTTATCCATTTGAAATTGATTCCTTGAATCTGTGTATCCGTCAACTTTCTTAATCTTTGGTGAATTACTAAACCAATGAACAATATCAATGAAGTGAACGGCATGTTCAACTAGTATTCCACCTGAAATGCTTTGATCCCAAAACCAATGATTAAGGGGAAGCGTCTCATCTTGTGCATAATTCTCAACAAAATACCGCTCAAAATCACCGAACAGATTTTTTGAATGTAAACTCTGGATGCTTTCAAGAATGGGATTAAATCGTTGCATAAAATCTACCATTACTACACAATTATTCTCTTCAGCTACTTTTAGAATTTCTTTGGCATCTCTTAAAGAAACTGCAATGGGTTTTTCTACCATCACATGCTTACCCCGTTTTAAAAAATGTAAAGCAATGTTAGAATGAGATGATGGAGGTGTTGAAATAAGAATTGCATCAACATCAGCATTACTACAAAGGTGCTCCCAATTGCGAAAAAACTGTATTTCATCAGGGATGACACTTTCATCAATTTTATTATCGGCAATAGCGGTAACACAAAAAGAAGAGTTGCTAAAAAGAGCTTGATAGATGAAGCGCCCAAATCCTCCAAAACCAATAATGCCAAGTTTTAGTTTCTTATTTTCTATCCCATCCTTTTTTTTGTTCATAAAAAAATATTGACTTTTAAGATAATTTCTATAAATTTATCGAAGCGCTTCGACAAAACAAAGCAATTAATTTGGAAAACAGTAAAGCTCAAAAAAAGATCACCATTAAAGATGTTGCAAAACATGCAAATGCATCTATGTCTACCGTTTCTATGGTGGTAAACCAAAAGGGATATGTAAGTGATGAAAAGAGGAAAGTAGTGCTCAATTCCATAAGAGAATTGGGCTATGTTCCAACAGCCTCTGCTCGTAATCTGGCATCAAATAGAACTAATAATATTGGATTTATTTTACGAGAATCTCATTTTACACTAAGCGAGCCATTTTACACGCGTATATTTCTTGGAACGGAATTTGAATCGAAGAAGCATAATCTCTATGTATTGCTTGCCACAGTTTCTGATAATTACAAAAAAGAGATTGATACGCCCAGATTATTAAAAGAAAGAAATGTTGATGGAATAATTATTGCCGGTAAAGTAAGCCTTGACTTATTGGAAGAGGTAGAAAAGAGTGGGATTCCATTTGTTTTGGTTGATTATCAGTATAAATCATTTCCTTATATATCTGCGGACAATATGGACGCTTCTATGGAAGCTGTTCAGTATCTAATAAATAAAGGGCATTCAAAAATTTCGTTTTTAGGAGCCGATCCCTATCACCCAAGTATTGCTAAGCGGCTAGAAGGTTATCAGCTTGCTATGCTTAAAGCAGGGTATACTAATACTTCTGAATTTGTTTTTTTAGAAGAAGAGGAGTCTCCAACATTACAGATTGGATATAATTTGGGAGCCAAATTATTCAAATCCGAAGTTAAGCCAACAGCCGTTTTTTGTGCTAATGATGCAATGGCACTTGGATTTATGAAATATGCAGAGCAGCAGAATATAAAAGTGCCGGAAGATATAGCTGTTATTGGGTTTGATGATGTGGAAGGAGCAAAATTTTCATCACCACAGCTAACTACGATAAGAGTTTTTAAAGAACAGTTCGGAGAACTTGCACTTAGACATTTAACTGAAATTTTGGAAAAAAGTGAAGAACGTGTTTCTAAATATGAAAGAGGAAATCACCTGCTAACCGTACCAACGGAACTAGTTTTGCGTGAATCAACCTAAAAATTTTATCTAATATATGGAAGCGCTTCCAAAATAAAGAGAAAGATATTTCTCGATTAAACATTAATAAATAAACAGATATCTATGAAAACATATACTAAAATATGTTTGAGTATGCTGGTACTTTTTATCTTTACGATATCAAGTTCAATAGTGGCTCAAACCAATGTAGGCACACTTTCACAAGCTGAAAGTATTAACCTCTTAAGCAATGGAGGTTTTGAAGCAGAAACCCCGGCGTATTGGAGTAAAGAAGGCGCAGGCGCTACGTGGAGTGGCGAACAGTTTCGAACTCCAAGCTATAGTTTAAAACTAAGTAATGCCGGAGTTTCATCGTGGACGCAGAACGAAGCCGTTCGCAACTGGGTACCGGGTATCCCCGCCGGTGGCACTCCCGAAATCATAGTTGGGGGCTGGGTGTATGTGGATGGAGTAAATACCAGCCCAACCAGCGATGTCGAAAAATACCAGTTGGTGTACGAATTTTTTGATGCCAATGGAAACGATGTACTGGGAGCCCCCGTGGTCTTGGATGTACCGCAAGATGCGCCAACTTCAGGCGGCTGGGTAGAAATCAATAGCCTTTCGTTGGGTGCGATTACCTTGCCGACCGAGCAAGCCGCTAAAAGTGTACGTATAACCTTCCGAAAGGGAGCTGCTGCCACAGGATCGGTATATTTAGAAGATATATTTTTACGACCTGCGGAAGGCGCTGAAGGGTGGACCGGAGACTGGTTCAACCCGAATATGGACATGAGTGATACCTGGTATTACTATGTTCCTGATTTTAGTATTGGAAAAGCGGACTGGCCGGAATCATGGCAATTTGCAATGACTCGTACGAACGTTGAGGCACATTCAGGAACCTACAGTACTCGTATTGAGCAGTTAAATCCAGAGGCTCCAGAAGCCGTCGCTATCAGTGACCGTGTTCCTGTAACTGTAGGCGAGCCGATGTTGGTAAGCTATTGGGTTAAGTATGAAAACGTACCGTTCCCTGACAGTATTGGTAAAGCGGACAACAACATTGGGATGACCGCGCTTTGGTATAGCAGTTTGGAATCCGGAGCAGCGGGCTATAACGAAATCGGAGGCTTGGATATTCGTTTGAATGGCGAGTACAACTCGAATGTAATTCCATTGGCTCCACGAGTAGAAAATTCTGGATGGACACAGTATTCTTTTGTGGTATACCCTGCAGATGGAGCAGTAGGTATGGAGCTTCGTCTTCGCTACTGGCACGCATTTGAAGGAGCTACCTATTGGGATGATGTCTTTATTGCACCCGTTTCAGCCGTAACAGATAATCTGGATAACCTCTTAAGTAATGGTGGTTTTGAAGTAGAAAAACCAGCTTATTGGAGATCAGAAGGTGCAGGAGCAACATGGAGTACAGATCAATCCCGTACACCAGATTATAGTTTAAAATTAAGTACTGCCGGAGTTTCATCGTGGACGCAGAACGAAGCCGTTCGTAATTGGGTGCCGGGTATCCCCGCCAGTGGCACTCCCGAAATCATTGTTGGAGGCTGGGTGTATGTGGATGGAGTAAATACCAGTCCAACCAGCGATGTCGAAAAATACCAATTGGTGTACGAATTTTTTGACGCCAATGGAACCGATGTATTAGGAGCGCCTGTCGTTATCGATGTGCCTCAGGTTGCGCCAACTACAGGCGGTTGGGTAGAAATTAGTAGCGAATCGTTAGGTGCCATAACCCTGCCGACCGAACAAGCGGCTAAAAGTGTTCGCATCACCTTCCGCAAGGGAGCGGCCGCTACCGGTACGGTATATCTGGATGATATCTTTATCCGAGCAGCAGAAGGAGCCGAAGGCTGGGCCGGTGGTTGGTTCAATGCAAATATGGATATGGGCGATACCTGGTATACTTGGTACTCTCCCGGTGACTTTGATCAAGGTTCAGCGGACTGGCCAGATTCATTATACTTTGCAATGACCCGAACAGATGCTGAAGCGCATTCTGGAACATATAGCCAACGAATTGAAGAGTTGGATTCAAGAGGTAGTGAGGCGGTAGCCGTTAGTGATCGTGTTCCTGTTACCGTAACAGAACCAGTATTACTAAGCTTTTGGTTGAAGTACGAAGATGTACCTTTCCCAGATAGTATTGGTAAAGCAGAAAATAATATTGGATTAACTGCTCTCTGGTATAGCAGTTTGGAATCCGGAGCCGCAGGATATAATGAAATCGGAGGCTTGGACATTGGTTTAAATGGCGAGTACAACCCGAATGTAATTCCATTAGCACCTCGAGTTGAAGCTACGGGTTGGACACATTATGCATTTGTGGTATACCCAGCAGATGGTGCGGTAGGTATGGAGTTACGCTTGCGTTACTATAACGGCTTCCAAGGTGTCACTTATTGGGATGATGTAAGCATTACCAATTTAGGTGCTCTTCCCGTAGGAACTCTAGTATCAAATGAAGACGAAGTTTCAGGTGATCGTCCATTAAAAGTGCGGCTTAATCAAAACTATCCGAATCCATTTAATCCGTCTACACTAATAAGTTTTGAGCTTTCTCAGAATGATGTAGTTAGTCTTTCGGTATTCAATATGCTGGGACAAAAAGTGGCAAATTTGATTACAGACTCTAAAATGACTAGTGGAGTTCATAGCATTAATTTTAATGCAGCGAACCTGCCAAGTGGAGTTTATTTGTACCGATTGAGTACTTCTAATTTCACAGAAGTAAAAAGAATGACATTAATTAAATAATCATAGCATTCATATTTTATCCATAGATCCCGGGTTGATAGCCCGGGAATCTTTTTTAAACCAACTGTTGAGTTGACAAGTATTATGCGCATAACAAAGAGTGTTCTTTTTCTGATTGTTGTCTCTTTAATTCTGGTAAATGGAATCAAAGTTTCAGAAGTAAATACAACCGGTAAAATTACGGGTCAAGTTATTGAAGCTGAGACAGGTGAGACCTTACCTGGTGCAACTGTATCCATTGTAGGCACTCAGCAAGGAGCGGTAACCGATGCAGACGGGTATTATATAATTCTAAATGTGAGCCCCGGCACGTATGAATTGAAAGCATCTTTTCTAGGATTTAAGACTCAAATAGTTCAAGAAGTTAGAGTAAAAATAAACCAAACAACGACTATTGATTTTACTATGAGCGAAAGTGTTACGCAGGGAGAGGAAGTAGTGGTAATCGCAAAGCGCCCAATTGTTCAAAGAGATTTAACCTCCTCAAAGGCTTCTATTTCATCAAAGGAAATGCAAATTATGCCCGTTGAGAATTTTAATGACGTTGTAAACCTTCAAGCAGGAGTAGTTGAGGGCCATTTTAGAGGCGGAAGACTTGGTGAAGTTGCCTATTTGGTAGATGGAATTCCAATAAACGACTCCTTCGATAACTCCTTCGCCTATCAGGTAGAAAATAATTCTATTCAGGAAGTTGAAGTTATTTCAGGAACTTTTAATGCAGAATTTGGGCAGGCTCAGTCAGGGGTTGTCAATATTGTTACAAAGAATGGGGGAGAAGACTATGAAGGTAACTTCTCAATGTACAGCGGAGATTATATCACCACTCGTAATGGTGTTTTTCAGAACAGTTCCTCTATCTCTCCATTAGATATTTATGATGTTCAAGGCTCATTAAGTGGCCCCGTTCCGGGATTCAACAATAAGCTTAACTTTTTTATGTCAGGCAGAACCGTAAATGATGACGGGTACTTGTACGGACAAAATATTGTGCGCCCAATTTACGACGGGAAAGAAAGCGTGGAAACGGTAATAGTAGATGGAAGAGAAGTATTAGTGGGTCAACTAGGCGACAGTTCCTACTCTTCCATGAATTGGAGTAAGCAAAACACGGTCCAGTTAAAACTTACATCCTCCCATATAAAAGGGAATAAACTATCTGTTACCGGGTTATATCAAAATGATGAAGGGCAAGGGTATAATCACTTATACAGCTATAATCCTGATGGAACCCCGACGAATTATGGGGAATCTATAAGTCTAAACGTGGTTAATAATTATTTGATCAGTAATAAGACCTTCATCAACCTAAAAGGAGCTTATTTCATAAATCGCAGTAAATCCTATGTATATGAAGACCCTTTAGATCCAAGATACCCTCGCGATAATCCGGAAAGTGATTTAGGGGGGAATTTTGCTTTTTTAGGAGGAGGAGCAATTATGGACCATACGAACAGAGAGACGGGAACGCTACTTACCGGTTTTGATATTACCAGCCAGGTAAACCGCCAAAACATGATTAAAGCAGGTGGATTAGTAAAATTCTATACCATTGAGTTCAGGACTTTTGAAGTGTTGAACAACTCTTCCACAGGTTTTGAACCTGCTATCCCTCCTGAAGGCACTCCAAATCATGTGTATTTTGATGAGCGACCCACTGAGATAAGCGCCTATATACAAGATAAAATGGAGTTTGATTATATGGTAGTTAATCTGGGTATTCGGTTCGATTATTTTGATGCAAACAGTACCTTTCCATCAGATTATGGAAGACCAACGACCTCTGAGAAAACAAATACATCTTCAAACTGGCAGCTTTCGCCTCGCTTTGGAATTGCCTATCCAATTTCTGAAAGCGGAGTAGTACACGTTTCTTACGGCTATTTTTTTCAAGTTCCTTCTTTCCAATTTCTTTATATAAATCCCGACTATACGTATAATCCGGAAGTTGGATTGAGCCGTGTTTTTGGAAACCCTGATTTAAAACCTCAACAAACAGTTTCCTACGAAATAGGCCTTCAGCAAGGCTTTCAGGATATTCTTTCTCTACAGGTAACCGCTTTCTACAAAGACATAAGAAATCTACTAGGCACTCGAATTGAAACTATACAAACCGGTTTTGATGAGCCATTTCCACTTTCAAAATATGGCCGATATATCAACACTGATTATGGGCAAACAAAAGGATTGATCTTGAATGTTGAAAAGAGAATGCAGAATAATTTCAGCTTCAATATTAACTACTCGTTTCAGGTAGCATCTGGTAATGCAAGTGATCCACGAGCAAGAGCGCTAGATGAACTTGCCGGAGTGCAAACCGAAAAACAATTGGTACCTTTGGATTGGGACCGGAGACATCAGCTTAATGCCAGTACCAGCTTTCTTACCAAAAGTAACTGGGTGCTAACGGTTTTGGGAGAATATGGTTCCGGGTTTCCTTACACCCCGTCAAAAGCGAATGAGCGAATTGGACTGGTGAACTCAGACCGAAAACCAACTTACGTCAACTTTGATATGTATGCATCAAAGAGCTTTACCATTAAAGGAACTAATGCCAGTGTATTTGCAAGAATATATAATCTGTTTGATACACAGAATGAAACCCAAGTGTATAATGATACCGGCAGAGCTTTTCCCAATCTGCAGTATCAAACCGGAATACCTCAAGGATTGAATACTAAAGATGAATTTTTATTCCGACCGGATTTTTACTCTGCACCAAGGCGAGTAACCATTGGTTTGAACTTGAGCTTTTAAAGGACAAATAGTGATTAAAAAAGAGAATATATTGAATACAAAAATACTGATGAAGATTACATTCTTAGCTCTACTTTTACTTGGATTTTTTGCCTCAGTAAATGCTCAGGAAAACATCGATCATGGAAGTAATAGATGGACGCAATGGGGAGTAATGGACGGAAACCGGGTTCGTACACTTTTTTCAAATCACGGAGAAATAGCACGTTGGCCGGACCAGCCTTCAGGTGAGTGGCCTAAAGGAAGTGGGCATTCTTATGTGGATGGTGTTGCCTTTATTGTTTCAGCAAAAACTAAAAATGCCTTGGGAAACACGATAACCCCTATGTCTACGAATTATCGGGAGTTCATAGATTTAGACCCTATAACAAAAATACCCTGGGGATTTGCTCCGGTGTATGGGTTCTCGAATCCATTGCAAGAATCACCTGCCAGAAGCGATGATGAAAGAACCTGGCCCCAAATTTGGCCAGATAGACCGGTAGATTGGGCGGGGCAATGGAATGGATGGTTCGGGAAAGGCGTATTTAATGCCGATTTGGAAACTTATTTTGTATTTGATGATGCCGAAGATAAAGAATGGACAAAAGCCCCTCATAATTTCTATCCTTGTACAGGAGATACTACCAGAGGAGGATTGGGGCTTGAAGTAAGGGCAAGAGGTTTTCAATGGAACCACCCCTTAGCTCAGGATGTGATTTTTTGGTTGTATGAAATTACTAATGAATGCGATGTAGATTACGACGAAGTTTATTTTTCCCAATACATTGATTGGGGAGTTGGAGGCACAGACGATTCCGGTGATGATGAAGGCGCATACGATACTAAGCTTGATATTGCGTTTGCATGGGATAATGACGGCGTAGGTTCTCCGGGTTTATGGGGACCGGTAGGAACAGCCGGGTATTCTTTTCTGGAATCTCCGGGAAATTCAACAGATAGCAAAGATAATGATGACGACGGCATTATAGATGAACGGAGAGAAAGTGGTGCAGGGCAGCTTATTGAGGGGCAGGCTAACATTGCGAACTACGTACAGGCTAACTACGATCAGGCAAAATTTGAGAGTTTCTATTTTCAATTAGAGCAAATGCCAGCCTATCAAGCCGGGGTTTGGTGGACAGGAGATGAGGACATGGATTGGTTGATCTACTCTGATCTTAATGAAAATGGGTTTTGGGATACAGGTGAGCCATTAAATAGTGATGTAGGGATAGATGGTTTAGGTCCAAATCACTCAAATTACCCTGGAATAGATGAAGGCGAAGGAAATGGAAAACCTGACGAAGGGGAGCCTAATTTTGATGGCTTAGATAAAGATGAATCCGATCAAATTGGGTTAACAGGATTTCAGGTTTTTGACGTTCATCAATATCAGCTCATTGATGATGAAGAGAATTTCAGACTCTTTTCAGAGGCACTTCCTCCCTTAGAAGATATTATACTGGAAGGAGGAAGAAATCTGGGCATGTTCTTTTCATCGGGTGCATTTCCTTTAAAAGCAGGGCAGACAGAGCGTTTTTCTATGGCGCTGGTATTCGCAGACAGAGATTTTAACGATCCCAGAGATATTTCCAATTCTTCGCTTGCTCGTAAAAAAGAAATCATTCAGCAAATCTACAATGCAGATTATCAGTTCGCCCGACCACCTGATAAGTCAAACCTGACAGCAGTGGCAGGAGATGAGATGGTTACTTTATATTGGGACGACAAAGCAGAAGCATCCTACGATCCTTTTTTAGGAGAATATGATTTTGAAGGATATCTCATTTATCGATCTACGGAACCAAATTTCGAAGAAAACCTGTTAATTACGGATGCATACGGAAGTACAATCTACCAAAAACCATTAGCTCAATTCGATCTTAAAAACGGATTAAGGGGGCTTCATCCTGTCGCAGTAAATGGAGTACAGTTTAATCTTGGCACTGATAGTGGACTTCGACATAGCTACATAGATCGCGATGTGATAAACGGCAAAACCTACTATTATGCGTTGGTTCCTTACGATCGTGGCTATATCGAAAGAGATTCTGAAGGTGGGTTTGTAGTAGGCGAAGATGGAAAAATACGAGGAATTTCGCCGAGTACTACTTCTTCCATTATCAAAAATGATGTTGCCGGAAATATAAATGTAGATGTTAACACGGCGGTTGTAGTACCGAGAGCTCCATCAGCAGGTTACATTCCACCGGATATTGAGCTTGAAGAATCTGAGATTATTGGAACCGGAAATATCTCAATTAATATCCTTTCCAGTGGAACAGTTGTAGAAGGGAAAGAATATGTACTTAGTTTTGAGAATGATTCCACGTGGCAAACCAATATAAATCCGATTGCCACTTTATCGAGTATAGAAGATAGCGAACCAATTTTTACAGGTCCATTAGAAGAGGGAACCATTCAAACTCCCCTAACAGATGGTTTCTCGATTGATATTCTAGGACCTTCAGAAATATCAGTTATTGATAGTAGTGTTAGTTTCGAAGGTGAAGGCGGAAATTTCACGCCACTCATTGAGCCAGCATCCAATAACAGTTTATTTATTTCAAGGTTTATCCGATATCCGGCTAATTTCGAAATTCATTTTACCGAAGAGGTATCTGATACTTCAATGAGAGTTGCGTTTGGCATGCAGGAAATCCCAACCAAATTCTATATCGAAAACACAATCACAGGGCAACGGGAACGCTTTTCCATCATTGAAGATGTAGATGGTTTAAGCAATGGTGAATACGATTACGGCGAGCTTATTGTCATTATAATGGGAACAGAACCGGGATTAGAGCCTCAGTTTGCAGGCGGTAAATGGAGAGCAAGTTGGTCTATTCGATTAATCCCACCAGACCCTGTTCTACAACCTGATTTAACCAGAGAAGAACCTCAACCCGGTTCATCATTGGTGTTCGAAATCTCCAAACCCTTTCAAAATACAGATGAGTATCGCTTTAGTATGAAAGGAGGTGTATTGGATAAAAACCTTGCCAAAAATCAGCTAAAAGATATATTTGTGGTTCCGAATCCCTATGTAGCCTCCAGCGATTTTGAACCTGCAAATACCTATCGAGCAGGCAGGGGTGAGCGCCGTATTTATTTTATGAAACTTCCGGCAAAATCTACGATCAGGATTTATACGATTACAGGGCAATTGGTGCAAACGCTCTACCATGATTCAACTATTGACGATGGGCAGGTAGCCTGGGATTTAGTTACCAAAGACGGAATGAACCTCTCCTTTGGAGTTTATCTGTTCCATGTTGAAGCTGAAGGGATTGGCGAGACAACCGGAAGATTTGCGATAATAAAATGAGGACAGCCACGAAAATATCCATTATGCAGAGTATTCTTTTGGGTGCATTATTTAGTGTCTTGATGCCGGTACAGCTACATGCTCAAAAAGTATCAAAAGTAGGGACTACGTCCGCAGAGTTCCTGCAAATTGGAGTGGGAAGCAGAGCAACCGGAATGGGAGGCGCATTTGTTGCCGTTTCGGATGATGCTTCGTCGTTGTATTGGAATCCAGCTGGGATTGCATCTATTGAAGAAAATGAAATAATTGCCTCGTATAGTAAATGGGTAACAGGCTTGGATTTCAATTATGTGGGAGCCGTATTTAACTTTAAAAAATTCGGGAATGTAGGCTTTGCCCTAACCATGCTAAGTGTCCCTGAAATGTTGGTTAGAACGGAAGAATTTCAGGAAGGAAACGGCGAAACATTTGATGCGGCAGATATAGCATTTGGGATTACCTACGCCTCTAATGTGGGAGATAGATTTAGTGTGGGTGGAACGGTAAAATTCGTTCAACAAAGAATCTGGCGCACAAAAGCGAATGCCATAGCCATTGATTTGGGTACCAAATATAAAACAGATTTTTTTGGTGGAATGGTGATTGGAGCTACCATCTACAACTTTGGTAGTGATATGAAAATGCAGGGTCGCAATTTAAGAACCTTTGTTGATCCTGATCCCATCAGTGAAGGAAATAACGACCGGATTCCGGTTAACTTTGAAACGGATTCATGGAGCCTACCGCTCAATTTTCAATTTGGGATTGCCTTCGAGCCATTAAAAACGCCCATGCATAATGTATTGATTGCCATTGATGCACTTCACCCAAGTTCTAATTATGAAAGTGTAAATGTTGGGGGTGAGTATAGTTTTCAAAAAAGAGTATTTTTAAGAGGTGGATACGAATCTCTGTTCCTGAAAGAAGTTGAGTCAGGTTTCAATGCTGGTTTTGGAGTTCATCAAAAACTATCCACCGGATTACTCGCAAAACTTAGCTATGGCTATAAAACCATGGGAAGGTTAGGCAACGTGCATAGCCTTACACTTGAAATGGGATTCTAATTGTTCACTAAACCAAGAAATAGAACACACCCACCCAAAAACTTTGCAAAAGTAAGTTGGCTGATAGGGCTATTTCTTGTTTTAAGTGTTGGTTGTAACAATGAAAAAGAACGGAACACTGAGCCTAAAGCAGGCAATAAAACCATTACCTATTGGTCGTCTCCGAATCCTCAGGAATTTGCTTTAGCTAAACAATTGGTGGGCGAATGGAATACGAAAGAACGTGAAATAAAAGTGAAGCTACAGGCATTACCGGCGGGTCAATCCAGCGAAGAAGTATTGCTGTCTGCAATGGTAGCAGGCACAACACCGGATGTTTGTTCGAATATTTGGCCGGGAATTACCAATGATTTCATCCGGGCAAAAGGCTTATTAGCGCTCGACACGTTCGAGGATTACGAGCAAGTTATGAGCGAGCGTGTTCCTGAAGATATTCTTGAGAGTGTAAAAGCTAAAGATGGTCATACCTATCAAGTTCCTTGGAAAACCAACCCTATTATGGTGCAATACAACACCAAAATGTTTAGTGATGCAGGTGTAATTGAGTTCCCAAGAACTTATTCCGAATTTCTTGATGCTGCATCTAAAATCACTAAAGACAATGATGGCGATGGCCGGATTGATCAATGGATGGGCTATCGGGATATTCGTCCGATTTGGTGGCAACGGTATTATGATTATTACACCAGTTATATAAATGCATCAGGTGGTAAAACCTTTTTTGATAAGGGAGAACTGGCTATTGATGAAGAAGCTTCAAACGAAGTATTCAAATTCTACCAACAAATTTACGAAGGTGGATACTTTCCTCAATCAACATTGCAAGGGAACGCATTCCTATACAGCAGAATTGCCGTAGAGTTTACCGGCCCATGGAATATTTCTTTTCTGAAAAAAAACGCCCCCGAATCGTTGGAATACGATTTCGCTCCACTGCCTGTACCTGATGGTTATGAAGGGGAAGTTTATACCTATGGAGATCACAAAAATATTGCCATTTTCTCGAATACAAAATATCCCAAGGAAAGTTGGGAGTTCGTGAAATACCTAATCAGCAAAGAAGCTGATTATCGATTATTGGAATTTGCCAGCCAGATTCCCATTCGGAAAGAATTGCTCACCGATCCTGATTTTGCTGAGTTCTTTGAACAAAACCCAAGTTTAGCTCGCTTTGCCCGGCAAGCCGCTTATACTCGTGGCGTAGATAGCGTTCGTGACTTCAAAGAAATTCTTGATTCGGTTTCCCGATACTACGAAAAAGCTTCAGTCTATGGAAAAATGACGCCGGATGAGGCAACGCTCGCAATGATCGAAGCCATCGAAATACTAAGGGAGTGGAATAAATAGCATGAAGAAACTCTCTCAGGTGATTAAGCCCGGATTTCTTTTGAGCATGCCCTATATGGCACACCTTTCTTTGTTTTTTGTGTACCCGGTGGTGTTTTCAGTGATTTTGGTTTTTCACCGTTGGGATGTGGTAACCCCTATGGAGTTTGTAGGATGGAAGAATTTTATCAGAGTGTTTTCCGATGAAGTGTTTATGCAATCAATCATAAACACCGGTATATTTTTGGTTCTTCATATTCCTCTTCAAATAGTGGTGGCTTTATTCTTTGCCAATTTGTTGAATCAAAAAATCATAGCCAGAGGATTCTTTCGGACATTATACTTTTTGCCTGTAGTAGTTTCAGGAGTTGTGGTTACCATCCTTTTTCAGCAACTTTTTAATTACGATACAGGATTACTAAATCAGTTCCTTTATAAACTGGGTCTGGGACAAGTTCCCTGGCTGGTTTCTGAAAACTGGGCAATGCCTTCCATCGCGTTTATGGCTACCTGGAAAAATGTGGGATTATATGTGATCCTTTTTATGGGAGGGCTGCAAAGTATTCCCGCTGAACTGTACGAAGCTGCCGAATTGGAGGGAGCAAATTCATCGCAACGCTTTTTCCATATCACACTACCAATGTTGAACCCAACCATTGTAACGGTAATTGTTTTATCGGTGATTGGTGGTTTTTCATTATTCATCGAACCGTATGTAATGACGGGCGGTGGACCGATGAATTCTACCTTGTCGGCCGTTTTGTATATCTATAATCAGGCCTTTAATTTTGGGCACATGGGGTATGCGTCAACCATGGGTTTATTTTTTGCAGTCATCATCTTCATGGTTGTGAAAATCCAGCGTAAATTTGTTGAAACGGAAGTTTACTAGAATGAAGAAAAGCATACTGTATACCGTTTTGATTCTTGGAGCCATTGTTTTTGCGTATCCTTTTGTATGGATGCTATTTAGTACGTTTAAACCAGATGGCGAAATCGGGAATATTCAGTTATTGCCCGAGATCTGGACATGGCAAAATTATAAACTCGTATTTGATCGTATTCCAATCGCCAGAGGATTTTTCAACAGTTTGATTGTAACCAGTTTGGTTACGCTTTCGGTTACTATCTTTGGCTCTATAACAGGGTATGCATTTTCAAGGCTAAATTGGAAAGGAAGAGATGCTATGTTTTCTTTAAGCCTACTCACAATGATGATCCCATTCCAAATCACACTCATTCCAACCTACATTTTGATCGTTAAGTTTGGGTTAACAGATCATCTCGCAGGGTTGATAGTCCCAACTATGATAACGGCATTTTCTATTCTTCTTTTCCGGCAAAGTTTTTTAACCATTCCACAAGACTTAGTTGATGCTGCTCGATTAGATGGGTGCAGTGAGCTGGGAATTTTATTCAGAATCGTTTTACCACTTTCAAAACCAGTGGTGGTTACCGTAGCCATTCTAACCTTTGTGGCAAACTGGAATGAAGTGCTTTGGCCACTTATTGTAATCCGCGAGCAGGATTTAATGACGATGCCCCAAATGGTGGCTCTGTTTGCAGTAGGAGGTGGTTCTGATTCGAGTATTGGAGCACAACTTGCTTCGGCTTTGTTATTAGCTCTCCCGGTAATCATCGCCTATTTAATTTTCCAGAAACATTTTATCAAAAGTATGGCCTCATCAGGGCTAAAAAGTTAATGAACAGAAATTCTATGAAGAATATTCATCCCTATAAAAAAAAGACACTAATCGTATCAATTCTTCTCGGCCTTTTGGTGTTTATGAGTTGTAAAGAAAACCAATACAAGGAAGAACCAGTGCCTTCCATACTTAATCTCAGTCATCTGGATTCGTTAGGTGAGGTAGTTAGTTATGGAGGTGAGAATCTTCGAATTATTCACATTTATGCTGATGCACCAGATTACAATTGGGTGGGAGATGACGACGAAGGCGAAGCCTGTGTAGATGATGCCGCCAGAGCGGCAGTACTTTATTTAAGACACTTTGAATTAACCGGAAACGAAGAGTCAGTGGAAAAGGCGAAACAGCTTTTACGATTTGTAATGTACATGCAAACCGAGGATGGTTTATTTAATAATTTTGTATGGGATAATTCCCTTAGAAAAAATACCACTCATCAAAACAGTGTTGCGAACGAATTGAATTGGTGGGCGGGAAGAGCAGCGTGGGCATTGGGAACGGGAGCCAGAGTACTTGCCGAATATGATTCTTCATTCGCAAGTATGTGCCTGCTTTCGGTAGATAGATTGCTTCCTCACATAAACGGCGTAATTGATGCTTATCCAAATACAAACATAGTAAATGGATATGAAATGCCTACATGGTTAATCTCAGAAACCGCATCTGACGCTTCCAGTGAGCTATTATTAGGATTGATTGCAGCCTCCAAAGTTTCATCAAACGGAGAGTACGACAATGCCATCAAGAAGCTAAGTGAAGGTATTGCAATGATGCAATATGGGAACGTTGCTAATGCGCCATACGGAGCTCATATTTCTTATGAAGGCGGCTGGCATGGTTGGGGGAACTCCCAAACAATGGCATTAGCCGAAGCCAGTAATCTTGAAAGTGCCATTATTGAAGCAGAAAATTTTTATCCATGGCTATTAGTAAACGGGTGGTTACATTCTTTTGAGCTTCAAAATCCTGAAAACAGGAGAACTTTTGAACAAATTGCCTATGCTACCCGCGCAGCTTCAGTTGGAATGATCCGACTATATGAAGCCACTAATAACGACGATTATGCAATCATGGCGGGTTTATTGGCTAGCTGGTTTAATGGGAACAATGTGGCGAACACCAAAATGTATAATTCTTTGTATGGGTATGGTTATGATGGGATAAATAGCGAAACTACCATAAACAAAAATTCCGGAGCAGAATCTACCATTGAGGCAAATTTTACAGTTCTTGAAATAGAGCAATTTACACTTTCAAATAAATGGTTTTATGCAACTTCTGAAGAATCTAAAAATGTGACTAAAGACGGAAAAAATTATCAATATCGAGTATTTAAAATAAAGAAGTCTCAAGAGACAGAAAAAATAGCCGTATTGTTAAATCTTACCGATGCATCTTCAAGCATAATTACTGAAGCAGAATTGACAACATTAATCAATGAAAACTAACTACCGGGCAATTAAAACTTATGATGTTTAAAAAAACAAAATTTCCTTTACTCGCTCCGAGAAAGGATATTGAGTGGGCAAGTGGAGCTGTGTTTAATCCCGGTGCATTTTATGATGGAGAGTTGGTGCATTTACTATTCAGGGCTATTCCAAAAGGATATAAACGAATAAAGCTTAAGAACGCTCACCCCGGAGAACAGGATACTGGTTTCGATGAGAAATATCTCTCTTACATTGGTTATGCTTCAAGCAAAGATGGAATTCATTTTGATTGGAGAGAAGAACCGTTTATTGGGACAGAGGAGTGGTTCAATAAATTTGGTTCAGAAGACCCTCGTATTTGCAAACTGGATGGCCAGTACTTAATCACTTATACAGCACTTCAACGCCATGCTTTTGATGAGATAAATGGAGTAAGAATTGGTTTGGCAGTAACACGAGACTTCAAAACCATTGAAAAGAATGGGATTGCAGGCCCAACAGATTTAAGAGATAAAGACGCCGTTATTTTTCCGAAACGTATTGGCGGTAAAATTGCCATGCTTCATCGGGTGGTTCCAAATATTCAGATCATTTATTTCGACTCTATCGAAGAATTTCATAATCCGGTAAACGGAACATGGAAGAAACACCTTGAGAATCTGGATGAGCATACGGTAATGCGCCCAGAATTCGAATGGGAAAATTTGAAAATAGGGGCAGGACCAACACCCATTGAAACCGATAAAGGTTGGTTGCTGATTTATCACGGAGTAGATACCAAACATGTGTACAGAATGGGAATGGCTTTGCTGGATCTAAAAAATCCTTCAAAAGTGATTGCGAAAAGCCCTATTCCATTATTAGAACCTGAGTTGGACTTCGAACTTTTCGGGGATGTAAACAATGTGGTATTTCCAGAAGGCGCAGTATTAATTGGAGAAATCCTGCACGTGTATTACGGAGCAGCCGACTCAGTAATAGGCCATGCCCAAGCTCCATTAGCCGAAGTACTTGATTGGATGCTTAAAAATAAAATTAACTGTTAAAATTTTCAGAATGCCCCATTTAAAAGACACAACTCCTACCTACGAAACAAGTCCGAAGAGAAGTATCGAAATCAGTCATTCGTTGGAAATTATTAGAATGAATGAGGGGAAACCAATTCTTACTCCCAAAAAGGATTCAAACTGGGAATCGAAAGTAGTGCTAAATCCTGCGGCAATTCTTATTGATAATGTGCAAAAACTCGGTCCATTGATGGTCACCTGGGGATTGGATTCAAGCCAGAAAAAAAAGTTATTGGATATGGGTGGTGCAACAATCATGCTGTATCGGGCTCAGGGAGAGGTTGATCCCGAAAAAGGATTAGCTCCTTCATCTGCAGGACTAGCTGTTTTCACCCCTACTCTTGAGTTGGTTTGGAGAAGAGAAATTCCAGCCATTGCTCCAGTTAAAGCCTATCACAATCTTGGTGTTGAGGATGGAAGATGCACGTTCGTAAACGGAATATACTATTTCTTTTATACCGGACATTATTACAACGAAGCCGAAGATCAGAACAAAGTACAAATCTGTCTTGCAACCACTAAGGATTTTATAAATTGGGAGTTACACGGCCCGATTACAGGAAACCTAAATGATGTAGATAACAAGAATGCGGTATTACTATCAGAAAAAGTTCATGGTAAATGGATATTGCTGCATCGGCCTATGCAGGGCGAACATCCTAAAGCTATGCATTGGGCAACTTCAGAAAGCTTATATGGTCCTTGGAAAAGTGAGGGGATGATTATGGCTAGTTATCAATTTACAGAGTTTAAGGAATCCTGGATTGGAGCAGGAGGTCCTCCGATTCCTCTTGGTGAGAATCGTTTTTTAACTATTTACCATCAGGGACATTACCTCCCGGATCATAATCGCGAATATGATTTAGCAGCCACCATTCTTGATTTTTCAGAAGAAGGTAAGTGCGTTCCCGAAAAACGCATCGAACCTTTGATGAGACCGACCGGATCAGAAGAACAAAAGGGAGACGAAAGCCTTGGCGTAGATAACGTACTTTTCATTTGTGCGAATTATCAATGGAGAGAGGATTTGATACTGCCTTACGCCGGAGCAGATAGCCGAATATTTGGTGCTAAAATTAACTTTAATGCTTTGGTCGATGAATTAGGAAATACATGAACAAAAAAGTGATTAACTCAAGCCTTGTATTACTCGCTCTATTCTTCATACTAACAGGATGCGGGCAGCAAGAACATGAATCACTTAAAAAAGAACTCGCAGTAAAGTTTAATGGAGATGCTTCAGTCGAAGTTGGAAGTCCTTTTGTAGGATTGGAATTCCACCACAGTTCGCCGCTTCCACAGCGAATTAGTTTCTACTATCCCGTTGCAAACAGCATCGATTTAAGTACAGATTACTGGACGAGAGATAAAACTGTTTCAATGGTGATGGGGCTAAAAACCGGAGACGAAGATAGTAAATGGATCGGTTTTGAGCCTTTTGAAATGGAGCTTACTCCCTATGAAGTTACTTACACAAAAAAAGAAGAGCATCATGATATTACCGTAAACTATCAATTCTCGAAAGATAGCCCGGTGGTAATCATCACCTATACCATAAAAAACACAAGTAGCAGTTCTGAGCTTTACGAATTCTATACCGACTTGCAAGCCAGTTTAAGGACCAGCCATACCTACGCCACAAAAGACAAAGCTTGGAGTGAATTCGAGAGAAAAGGAAATTCTATCTTTATTAATTTTGAGGAAGAAGAGACTCAAAACGTTCAATTATTTGCAACTAATTATGGATTGCAACCCGTTGCATACAGCGCAGTTAGTTCATTGGATAGCTTACCGGCCACTGAGAAATGGTGGGACGGAATCGACTTGGTTTTGGATAATCAAACCGCTTCAAAATCAAATCCTAAAACTCCTGCAATTAGATATTTATATAAAACTCAAGTTGCTTCCGGAGATGAGGTAAAGATTGTTCAAATCATTGGTTCAACAAATCGGGGAAAGGGTAGAGCCTTAGTTTCTCAGCTTTTGGAAACGGCTCAGGATGAAGCTGATGCGTATGAGAAGCAGGTGCTAGACTATGTAAGCAATAATGTATTTGTAACGGGAGATTCTGTACTCGATCATTCAGTGTTGTGGGCAAACAGTATTCTAAATGTTAATCGGCATTATATTGATGGAAGTATTCAGCCCATGCCAAGCCCTGCTGAGTATAATTTCTATTTCACGCACGATGTATTGCTCACCGATCTTGCTACCGTAAATTTCGATCTCCCAAGAGTAAAACATGATCTGGAATTCATTCTTGAACATGCTGATTCTAACTTTGTAATTCCACATGCTTATTATTGGAAAGACGATAAGTTTGCAACAGAAATCGCCCCGCCGGATAACTGGAATCACTTTTGGTTTGTGATTGTTGCCGGAAGTTACCTGCGGCATTCAGGTGATCAAGATTTCCTGAAAGAGATGTATCCATACCTTTCAAAAAGCGTACATGATTTCAAAACCCATAAAAAGAACGATATCATCTATTCTTACCGACCGGATTGGTGGGATATCGCCCGAAACTTTGGGCCACGATCTTATACTACTATTCTAGCCATAAAAGCACTTCGAGAATATGTGTTTATATCGAGTCAGCTAGGAGAGAATGAAGAACTCTTGGTTGAATGGGAAGAAGAAATTGAGATGATGCAAAAGGGATTGAACGAGCAACTGTGGAGTGAAGAGCAGGAATATTTGATCAACTATTTTGAAGACGGCACGCTGGACGAACATTATTATATCGGATCATTATTAGGTAGTCATTATGATGTGTTGAACGCCGAGAGGAAAGAAAAACTCACCGAGACGGCGGCCGCCAAGATTGTTGACCCAAAGATTGGAGTGTACGCCGTGTACCCCATGGATTTTCAGAATCTGATCGAATATTTGAAGCTGGAAGGCAACGAAGCCGGAGATCCGTTTTACTACATCAATGGAGGAATCTGGCCTCAGGGCAATGCTTGGTATGCACTTTCATTGATGGAGATTGGCAAGAAAGAAGAAGCACTTGGCTTTATCAAGGATATAATGACCGTAGATGGAGCTATTAACAGCCCTAACGGCCAACCGGCAATGTACGAATACAGAGTGAGTAATAAAGATGATGCCACGGTGTACGGCAAAATTGACAAACCCCAGTTTACATGGGCAGCTGGCTGGTATTTGTACAGTTTATATAATTTATTCGGTATTAAAGAAACAGAATGGAATGTGAGATTTGATCCATACCTAAGCAAAAACCAACATGCAGTTCAATTTGATCTTGCCGCTTCAGGGTTAGAACTATCTGTAAAGATAGAAGGGGAAGGGGAACAGGTGCAGAACATCTTGCTTAATGAAAAACCTTATTATAGTCTGGTGCTTCCTGCTAAAATAACAGAAGAGCAAAAGAGCGTAAAAATCATAAAAGGGCAGCTTAAAACCCCTTTGTTAACAGAAATAAATGCGGTGCTTGAATCGGTATCATATTCAGAACTAAAAGAAGAGCTTTCTTTTAGCGTGAGTAGTTTTGAAGGGCATAAAGTTAAAGCCGTGATTCAATCATTAAGAAAACCATCAGAACTTTATCATAACAGAGAAAAAATAAAGAGCTGGGTTTCCGAATATACATCAGGCATGTATGTTACTGAGATATCAATAAATCAATCCAAAAAAATAGACACGATCTTAGCTGTTTTAACTGGGCTTAATTAATTTCAAAGAATCTGCACGCCTACGACAGGGGCAGCGCAAGCGACTGTTAATCGCTGAGTCGTAGGTTCAAATCCTTCCCGGGGAGCATAAAAAAAGCCTTCGATCATTGATCGAAGGCTTTTTTTATGCTGTTTAATTCTACTAAAACGGAGGAAAAGAATTCTCACTCATGGAGTTATCACTAATTTTCCACGGGTATGAAGGGTTTGAACATCTTTCAACGCTTGTCCGGCTTCTTCAAGTTTATAGGCTTTTGAGACATGTACTTTTATTTTTCCATCGTCAGCCAGTTCTTGAATATGCTGTAACTGTACTGCATTTGGTTCTACAAACACATATTGGAAATTAATATCATCATTTATATCAGGATTACTGTTGGTAATTGAAATCAGGTGTCCGTTTTCTTTTAGGACTCCGGTTTCCATAACCTGATTAAGAGCTTCTCCTCTTGAACAATGGAAGATCATATCAACACCATCAGGTTCAATAGCTTCAACAGCTTCGCCAACATGATTGTCTTTATAGTCGATGACAGCATCAGCTCCGAGTTCTTCCATATAATTGTGATTTTTCTCGCTGGCAACGCCGATTACTTTAATGCCATGTGCTTTAGCTAATTGAATGGCTAAAGTTCCAACTCCACCGGAAGCTCCAAGTATTAATAAAATTTGCCCCTCTTTCATTTTTCCGGCATCAAAAATAGCTTGATATGCCGTAAGTCCAACCAACGGAATTCCACCTGCTTCTTCCATAGAAATTTTTTGAGGTCGTTTGGCAAGATAGCTTTCTGGAAGCGCAATATATTCCGCAAAAGTTCCATGTTTAATCACCGGGCGACGTGCATAAGCATACACTTCATCGCCTTCCTTAAATCTTCTGGCAGAATGTCCTCGCTCTTCCACCACACCAGCCATATCCCATCCCGGAATAGTAGGGAATTCATTTGAAATAGCATCTTTAAGCATGCCGTTTGCAACAAAGGCATCAACGGGGTTAACTCCGGCAGCTTTGATGCGAACAAGTACTTCTCCTTCACCAGGCTCAGGTTTATCCAGATCACCTGTTTTAATATTGTTTAACTCACCAAATTCATTGTAATAAGACGCTTTCATATAATAATTTTCTTTAGTTGTAATATTGTTTGTCAATTCTATTTGCTTAACAGAAGCAATCTTAAAGTCGTTTCATGATTGAGGCTAAAAACTCATCGAGTTGAGCTATCACTGCTATTGCAAAGAGTGATTCTGAAGAGTTAAACCTTATAACCTGAGTTCGATTTTGAAAACACCTTTAGAGTATAATTTAGGTCATTCCACGGCGAATGCCTGTGCCAAAGGCATCACTTTGTGGGAATCTGGGTCTATTTAAACTATTCCAAAAGATTTTTAAACAACAATTTAGATTCCTCCATGGGAGTGCCTTTGGCGCTGCCTCCGCAGGAATGACTTATAACCGTTGTTTGTATCATATTTTAAAATCGAACTCAGGTTTATACTCTTTCGTGAAACCCGATTCCACATTTCAGGATGCTTTGCATTACCTTTTAAAAAATGAATATTCATCCAGATTAAGATTGAATTGACACCTTATTCAGATCGCCCCCGGAAAGATCAGATTTTATTAATTGCAGGGATTATTCTTATTGGCTTAAATCTGAGACCTGCTTTGTCAGGATTGGGTCCTTTAATTCCGATGATTCGTGATTCTACAGGTTTGTCAAATTCAATGTTGGGATTACTCACTACGCTACCTCTTATTGCGTTTGGGATTTTGTCGACATTAACGCCCCTATTCACTCGGCGCTATGGAATTGAAAAAACATTGTCAGGAGCAATGTTGTTATTGACGACAGGAATAATTTTAAGATCTCTAAGTTTTATTCCTACTTTATTTTTGGGAACCATTTTATTAGGTGTTGCTATAGCTTTCGGAAATGTATTATTGCCCGCGTTAGTGAAGCGGGATTTTAATAAACGATCGGGATTTATGACCAGTCTTTATTCAGGGATGATGGGAGTGGGAGCAGCACTTGCAGCCGGAATTAGTGTGCCGATAGCTGAAAATATTATCGGTTCCTGGAAAACCTCATTAGGAATTTGGGGTGTTTTGTCTTTTTTAGCATTTCTGGTTTGGTACCCTCAGGTAAAATATAGTAAGCCAACTTCTCAAAAAAGGAGCTTTAAAAAAGCCATGAGAGATCTGGGCAGCAACGTACTGGCTTGGAAAGTAGCATTGTTTTTGGGGCTTCAGTCTTTAGCTTTTTATGTAATACTTGCCTGGTTACCGGATATTCTGATTTCAAAAGGATTTAGCAGTTCAGAAGCGGGTTGGTATTTATCGTTATCACAAGTTACAGGTGTAGCCGGCTCTGTCCTGATTCCGTTTATTGCAGCCAAAAGAGATGATCAAAGATTTTTAGTTTGGATATTAGTGGGGCTGGAAGCAATCAGTTTAATAGGATTATGGTTAGGCGGAGCATGTGCAATATCGGTATGGGTATCTTTGATCGGTTTCTCATTAGGAGGAAGTTTCGGATTAGCATTACTGTTTATTGTATTAAGATCGACTGACTCAGAAACAGCGGCTGAGCTTTCCGGAATGTCGCAATCAATAGGCTATTTGTTAGCTGCAGTAGGTCCAATTGCGATAGGTGCTACGTTTGATATTACCGGTAGCTGGGATATGGCTTTATTTATTTTATTCGGTACAGTGTTTTTAAAACTATACATGGGTATTGGAGCTGGTGTAGCAGAAGCGGTAGAAAAATAAAACCTTTGCGGGTAATCAGTCTTTTAGAGCGCTATTAATTATTGGGGGAATATTATTTCGGTCCTAAGTTGATTAGTGTGGGTAATTGAATATTAGCTTGCCACAGGCAAAGTAAATTATATTGATAAAACTGGTCGATATAAACTCAGGTGTTAATCATCCCTGTAGATGTTAGTTAATTTGTTGACACTATTTACAGGAGGTTTTTTATATATGCACGTTAAGTCCGTTAAAAAACACCCCGAATGAAGCCCGGTATGCCCCGTGCTTCATTATCCCCTCTAAAAGAGGGGAACGTTAGTGTATTGTCAATAAAGAACTGTATAACCTTATCCGGAGTAATTCCCCTCTGCCAGAGGGGATGATTCAATCCGCCAGCTGGCGGATTGAATCCGGGGTGTCCATGAAGGCGTAGGCTTACAATACGTTCTCATTTTTCCGTCAACGAATTATCTAACATCTACAATCCCGAATTTATTTCGGGATCTTACGGAAAGGCTTTTTTGCTCGTCTTTTCGATTAATGTCTTAACGTCTCATACCAATCACACAGAGTAAGATTATATTTCTTTACTAAATTCCATTTCCATTCTTTATGTCAATTCTTAAGCTGTTTTTCTCGAGCGATAGCATCACTGGTAGTATCATACTTCCTCTGCATAAATCAGTATGGTTAATTTGTATCTTGAAGTAAACAAAGAACCTTTTCCAAGTTTATGTGTCCATACTCCGGATGTGATATCATTAGTAACTCCGATATAAACCGTAGTTCGACGATAGTTGGTTAAAAAATATACATAACCTCTGTTCATAGTTAGTAAGGCAGTTTCAGAAGCTAAACCTTACAAAGATCCCGATCCGCCAGCTGGCGGACGGGATGACCCTATTTGAATTTTTGAGGTGGTTTAGTGAATTTCCGTCAATGAATTTTACCTAACATCTACGATCTCTTGGGACGATCTCTCCTTCTCAAGGAGAGGCGTTATCCGAGCCTATTAATAGTTCCGATGCCGATATAACCTAAAGCCTTTAACAAAGCATCCTTCTCCTTATGGAAGGAGAAGACAGATGAGGTCGGAATGGGTAATGGAGCTTCCACGGAGTTTACAAGGTTAAAGAAAAATGTAGATTGATTGGTCTAACAACAGGAGCACTTTTATCCCTTACCCACACAAATCAACATTGAACCATTATTTCCTTCCAAAGTATTCAGATAGAGTCTGTATTGAAGATAAAGATCGCAGTGAAGATGGTGTTGTTTTTTTTTGAGATCGGATTGGTATTACTGCTGTAAATATTACTTGTCGGAAGGCTTTAGTTTCAAGTAACTCCTACAAATATACGGCAGGATAACCCGTTCTACCAAATCTTAATTCTTTAAGTAGTTTAATCTTATCTGTTATATAACTAATATTTGATAATGATCATCTAAAGTAATTTTAGAACAGGTTAAAAATATTGATATAATCTTTCGAGGGAACTCTTTTTTTATCGTCTTAAAAACAATTGTGTGTTTATTACAATGGAAAAGAAACAGAACGCATTTTATATCAGAGCTGTTTGGTTGAATAGATTAAAAAAATAACTTAGTAATGAAGTGGAGTATTAAATAATGGAATATCGATTTTTAGGAAAATCAGGACTCAAAGTATCTGCCCTATCATTTGGTTCATGGGTTACTTTTGGAGAACAAGTAGATACTAACTTGGCATACAATCAAATGAAGGCCGCTTATGATGCGGGTGTTAACTTTTTTGATAATGCTGAAGGTTATGAGCTTGGGAAGTCTGAAACCATCATGGGAAAGGTTATCAAAAAAGCAGAATGGAAACGCTCTGACTTAATCCTTTCAACTAAAATTTTCTGGGGCGGGGAAGGTCCTAACAATCAGGGATTATCTTTTAAGCATATCAAAGAAGGAACAGAAGCTTCTTTAAAGCGTATGCAAATAGATTATGTAGATCTGCTTTACTGCCATCGCCCCGATTTATATACACCGATCGAAGAAACTGTATGGGCGATGAATCAGATGATAAATGAGGGAAAAGCTTTGTACTGGGGAACCAGTGAATGGAGTGCTGATCAAATTCGAAAAGCCTATGATTTTGCCAGACAAGAACATCTTCGTCCTCCGCTAATGGAGCAGCCACAGTATAATATGTTTCATAGAGATCGCGTGGAAAAGGAATATGCTTCCCTGTATGAAGATATTGGGCTGGGAACTACAATTTGGAGTCCTTTGGCAAGCGGACTTCTTACCGGGAAATATAACGATGGAATTCCTGAAGGTTCCCGACTGGATCTAAAAAAATATAGCTGGTTGAAAGAACAGTTATTGGATTCAGAAGAAGGAAGAACAAAGTTGGAGAAGGTGAAAAAAATAGCACCAATTGCTAAAGATCTGGGAATCTCTATGCCGCAACTTGCTTTAGCTTGGTGCTTGAAAAATGATAATGTAAGTACAGTCATTACCGGAGCCTCTAAAGTTGAACAAGTTGAGCATAATATGAAAACCATGGATATCATCGACAAAGTAGATAGCGAAGTGCTCGCTAAAATTGAAGATATATTGAATAACAAACCTGACGAAGAGCAGGATTGGAGAGGATAAAACTCTTATTCAATCCGCCTGATCTGTGTCAGCTGCGTTCTGTTTTTTGGATCACTGATTGCGCTGATTTGAAACGCTGATAAGGCTGATGAAACAGATAGTCACTGATGCGTGCGTAATTTACCCTAGTTCCACACGCTCAGCCTTGAAACCAAAATCGGTTGGACGAGTCGAAGTCGTCAAACCGAAGTGCCACCAAACTACGGAACGAGAGCGATTGATCGGAATAAATTAGGAATATGAGAATAGTGAATTAGTGTCTGTAAGAAAACTAAAAAACAGGAGTTTTGATACTGTTAAGCGGGA
>CAXBHO010000006.1:0-70459 GCA_963975485.1 uncultured Balneola sp.
CGTAAAGATACATAATTAAATTATATATTCCTATATTTTACCGCTGTGTTAATAAGTTGATCGGGCATTGTATCTAGTATTAAGTTTTGTATCTGGTGTTCTTGTTTTAAACTCAATACCTTTTTATCCTCTGACTTCATGCCCCTTTTTGAATCATGCAACCCCTTTGACCCTTGTAATTTATACTGTTTCCACCAATCACAGACTGTATTGGGTCTTACTCCAAATATTAAGGAAACTTCCTTTTTTGTCTTACCTGATTTAATCAGGCTGATTGCTCTTTTACGATAGCTCAGCCTTTCTTGGCTTGATAGCCTCCTGAAATCCAATTTTTCCATGGTGCAAATATACATAATTATATCGGTATATAAACGTCAGGTTAATAATACACTAGTTCTGCCGAAGGCATTCCTGCGGAAGAATCCAGTAGGACGCACACTGAATTTCTTTTGCCTTAGGTTCTATGATAATCACTCTTTAATACACTAGTTCTGCCGAAGGCATTCCTACGGAAGAATCTAGTAGGACGCACTTTCTATCAATTACACCCAATTTCGATACTTTTTCGAATTCCTAACTCCAATCCTCTAAGTTCAGCTAAACCTCTTAGCCTTCCTATTGCTGAATATCCGTGAAACAGTATTTCTTTATCTAAATCATCTAGCATTTGATGACCATGATCCGGGCGAAAAGGTATTTGAAAGTCTTCCCTGCCTTCTCCTTCTCTGCGGATAGACTCTTTCACTAACGCCTCCATAACTGAATGCATATCAACACTACCATCCAAATGGTCAGATTCGTGAAAGCTACCGTTACCTTCTCTTTGTATATTTCTTAAATGAATAAAATGAATATTTTTTCCAAAACGATCTATGATCTTTGTAATATTATTCTCAGGATTTGGTCCCAATGAACCGGTACAAATCGTAATCCCATTCGAGGGACTTTTTATCGAATTAACTAATAAATTCAAATCTTCTTCTGTGGAGACTATTCTTGGAAGACCAAAAATATCAAATGGTGGGTCATCCGGGTGACAACATAACTTAATTCCAATTTTTTCAGCTTCCGGGATTACTCTTTGTAGAAAATAATCCAGATTACTTCTTAATTCTATTTTGCTAATTCCTCGATACGAATCGAGGTAAGTTTTAAACTCGTAAATACTTAATACTCCTCCACTACCGGGCACTCCCTGAAGGATATTGTTAGTCAAAAGTTCAATATCGTTGTGAGATAATGTTTCAAATAATGATTTAGCTTCATCAATCATAGACTCTGAATAATCTGATTCAGCTTTTTTTCTATTCAGAATACAGAGATCGAATGCAGCCAGAGCAATGCTATCGAATCTTAATGCTTTTGATCCATCTTTGTAGCGAAAATCCAGACTTGTTCTTGTCCAATCTAAAACGGGCATAAAATTATAGCATACTATCTTAATACCGCTTTTAGCTAAATTTTTTAAAGAAATAATATATTTTTCAATGAGCTCGTCTCTTTCACCTAACCCTTTTTTTATACTTTCATGAACATTGAGACTTTCTACAACAACCCATTTTAAATTTCTTTCAGTTTCATTCTCTTCTTTTTCCTCAATAAGTTGTTGCCTTGCTTGTATGTCTTTCACTTCCCATACTTCACCAACAGGTACATGATGAAGCGCATGAACAATTCCTGTAGCTCCTGCTTGTTCAATATCGTCCAGGGAGACCGTATCATTAGGGCCATACCAACGCCAAGATTGCAACAGTGCCATACTAAACTCCACTAAATGAGCTGAATCCCCCATCAATTGGAAGCACAGTACCCGTTATAAATTTCGCATCTTTACTGCATAAAAATAAAGAAGCTCCAACAACTTCATCCTTTTCTCCAAATCTCTTCATCGGTGTATTTTTTATTATAGATTCACCTCTTTCAGTATAAGTGCCATCCTCATTTAGTAAGAGAAATCTATTTTGTTCACCTATAAAAAACCCGGGCGCAATAGCATTAACTCTCATTCCTTCACCAAATTTCAATGCTAATTCAACTGATAAAGATTTCGTAAAGTTTTCTACCGCTGCTTTTGATGCAGAATAGCCAATCACTCTGGATATGACACGATCTGCAGCCATGGAAGAAATATTTAGAATCACCCCTTCTTTTTTATCTTCGAACACTTTGCCAAAAACAAAACATGGTAATAATGTTCCCATAAGATTTAATTGCGTTACAGCTTCAAAATCCTTTCTGGAAAGATCAAAAAAAGTTTGCTCCGGACTAATAGTAGCTCCTTTTCTATTACCCCCGGCTGCATTAACAAGTATGTCAATATCACCAAAAACATCAATTATTTCTTTTTTTGCTTTCTCAAGAGATTCTTCATTTAATACATCAGCAGTTATACAAAGTATTCGGTGTTCAACATTTTTAAATTGATTAGCTTGATCTGTAAGTGTTTTTTTTGTTCTCCCTAAAAGAACGACTTTAGCTCCTTCATTAATGAAGCCTTTTGCAATACTTCCACCTAAAACTCCACCGCCACCAGTAATAATTACAACCTTATCTTTAAACCGAACCATAGCTACTTTTACATTTGTTTAATTAATATTAGTGAAATAACAGAAGAACTTATTGATTTAGTTTGTTCCCTTAAAGCATATTAGGTATAATAAGTATATATAATAGTGTTTCAAAAACTAATACATGAAATCGCTTCTAAACTTTACTTTACTTGTAGTTGCTTTTACAGCCATAACGGGATGTAAAACCTCTAATAATTCCAAGATAATAAAATTGGGACATGGTTTGGATATTTCTCATCCGGTGCACAAAAGCATGATTTATATGGGGGAGCTTCTCGATCAGAAGTCAAATGGGAAAATGAAGATTAAGATATATCCAAACCAACAGCTAGGTACGGAAAGAGAGTTAGTTGAATTGCTACAAATTGGGAGTGTTGACATCACGAAAGTGTCAGCCAGTGTACTCGAAAATTTTGCCCCATCTTATAGTGTTCTAAGCATTCCATTCATTTTTAATAATGAAAAGCATCGATTTAATGTATTAGAAGGTGAAATTGGAAAAGAAATTTTGGATGACGGTAAAGAGTTTTGGTTTCAAGGATTAAGCTTTTATGATGCCGGAAGCAGAAGCTTTTATACAAAAGATAAACCGATCTATGCACCTTCAGATCTGGAAGGGCAAAAAATCAGAGTAATGGAAAGCCAAACTGCCATAACTATGGTTCGATCTTTGGGAGGATCGCCTACTCCGATTTCATTTGGAGAACTCTACACAGCGTTACAGCAAGGAGTTGTAGATGGTGCGGAAAATAATCCTCCAAGTTTTTATACATCCAGACACTATGAAGTAAGTAAATACTACACTATTGATGAACACACTTCCGTACCCGACGTGTTAATAATTAGTACTCATAGTTGGAATAAACTTTCAGCTGAAGAACAAAACTGGCTACAAAGTGCTGCTACTGAATCTGCAGAATATCAAAAAAAATTATGGAAAGTAGCTAGTGATGATGCATTGCAAAAAGTTAAAGAAGCTGGCGTAGAAGTCATTTATCCAAACAAGAAACTATTTCAGGATAAAGTTCAAGAGATGTATGAAACCTATAAACAAGATCCTATGAAAAAAGACTTGATAAATCGCATTCAACAAACAGAAGGTTAATGAGCTTACTTATCAAAAAATTAGATCAGGCTCTTGAAATTATAGTGATTTTGATAATGGGAGCTTTAGTTATAGATGTCTTATGGCAAGTATTTAGTAGGTTTATATTATCCAACCCAAGTTCTTTTACAGACGAACTCGCACGTTTCTTACTTATCTGGGTTAGTTTGCTTGGTGGAGCTTATATGTTAGGAAAAAGATTACATCTGTCTATTGATTTGATTTCCCATAAATTAACAGTTAAACAATCATTAGTTATTGACTCGATTGTACAAATCATTATACTTTTGTTTGTTATATCGGTACTAATTATTGGAGGCTCCAGATTAGTCTTTATAACTCTCTACTTAGAACAAACATCCGCAGCACTAAATGTGCCTCTTGGATATGTTTATTCCGTACTTCCATTAAGCGGTATTATAATGCTGATTTACAATTTTCATTTTCTGCTCCAAAATTTTGCAGGGCTAAGAACTTCAAGTTTACTTGAAAAAACGAACAAGGATTGATAATGGGATTTGAAAGTATTTTTGTTCTTATTCTTGTTTTTGCAGTACTTCTTGCAATAAGGGTTCCTATAGCTTTTAGTATAGGTCTTGCAACTCTGGTTACGATTCTCATCAGTGTTGACGTTTTACCCGCTTTAACTACTATAGCTCAAAGAATGGCGACGGGGCTAGACAGCTTTACACTTTTAGCAATTCCATTTTTTATTCTGGCAGGACAATTAATGAATCAAGGCGGCATCGCAAAAAAATTAATTGATTTTGCTAAGGTTTTAGTGGGCACGCTCCCTGGAGGATTGGCTTATGTTAATGTAATATCTGCTATGCTTTTTGGCGCTATTTCGGGCTCTGCAGTTGCAGCTGCTTCTGCAATCGGCGGGATAATGGATCCGCAAATGAAGAAAGAAGGCTATGAACCTGAATTCGGAGCAGCTGTAAATATTACATCTTCAACTACAGGCTTATTAATACCTCCCAGCAATGTACTTATTGTTTATTCTTTAGCAAGTGGCGGAGTCTCCATTGCGGCTCTTTTTTTAGCAGGATACTTGCCCGGAATTTTAGTGGGGCTTGGCTTAATGTTGACTTCAGGGTATATCGCTTTTAGAAAAAAGTATAAAGTTGCCGAGCGAGTTACGTTAAAAACCGCTCTTTTTAGATTTTTAGATGCAATACCTAGTTTATTTCTGATATTTATAGTTATAGGCGGAATAATTGCAGGGGTTTTTACCGCAACAGAAGCCGCCGCCGTTGCAGTCTTATATGCATTAATACTTTCATTTTTTTATAAGGAAATAAATTTTTCAAAAATCCCAACTATTCTCTTCGACTCTGCAAAAACGACTGCTATTGTAATGCTTTTGATAGCTACTTCAGTAGCTATGTCGTGGGTTCTTTCATTTGAAAATATTCCTCAGGCAATATCAGAAGGCTTATTGAATATGGTTGAAAGTGGAGTAGCTATCCTTTTGATAATGAATCTAATTTTACTAATAGTAGGTGCATTTATCGATATAACACCCGCTATATTAATCTTTACCCCAATATTTTTACCTGTTGCAGTACAGTTAGGCATTGACCCTATACATTTTGGAATAATCATCGTATTCAATCTTACCGTGGGCTTATGTACTCCTCCTGTTGGTACAGTACTTTTTGTTGGTTGTTCTGTTGCTGATGTTCCTATTACAAAAGTTATCAAACCATTAATTCCAATGTTTGTCGTAATGATTGTGAGTTTACTACTCATAACTTTTGTACCTGAAATAAGTTTGTTTTTACCTAGACTTTTTGGCTATTAATCAATTGATTTAACGAGATGAGATTTCTTAATAAATATTATTCAGTAATTCTACTACTAACATTCTTTAGTCTTACATCTGCATGTAATGAAAATAATTTCGCTCAATTTAAAATCGAAAATACCAGTGCTTTTGATACTGAGTACGCTTCAGTATTTATCCCTTTTACATCTAAAGAATTTCCAGAATTTTTTAAGCTAGTTGATGAGGATGAAAACGAAATCCCATATCAATTAGATGATTTAGATAGAAATGGTATTCCTGAGCAGGTTTTTCTTCAATTAAGTGTTCCTGCAAACTCTTATAAAATACTTTCAGTTATAAAAACGGATAAAGCACCTTCCTATGAATCTAAAACAAACATAACGATTAAAGTCAGAGATCAAAAAGACCTTGAAAATATGCAGGTTAGTGACGATTTTAAATCTGTTAACAGCTATTCTGAGAAATTTGATTACAAGCAAGATAATGGACTAATTTTTCTTGAAGGACCCGGTTGGGAATCAAATTTAGTTGGCTATCGTCTTTATTTTGATGATCGAAACCGCATTGATATTTTCGGTAAAAGCACCGAAGATCTTTCCTTAAATAATATTACAGAGACCTATCATGAACGGCGTAATTGGGGCGCAGATGTATTAAAAGTAAGTTCTTCTTTGGGAATAGGAACTCCTTCACTCCTATCGGATGGAACTTTTTATACCATAGAGAAAACAGGTATCAAATCTCTTGAAGTAATATCAGATGGTCCTTTGCGATCAATTCTAAACATAAATTATCCGGATTGGGAGGTAGATAATCAAGTTTCTGATATAAATATTCAACTTGAAATACATGCTAATCATCGATATACGGAATTAAGACTATCATCTGATCTGGATCAAGCAACTTACGCTACAGGCTTAGTTACTCATCCAAATATTTCAGAAATTAAAAGAATGAACAATGAACTGTATTCCTATGGTTATACATGGGGTGACCAGACAGATCTTAATGAAGGTTTAGGTATGGCTGTAATAATTCCAAATAAGTACAGCCCTAATTATGAAGGCGTATTTCAGGAGTCTTATGTGTACAGTCTTAAAGATCAGAATTCTTCTATCTCGTATAGATTTCTGGCTGCCTGGGAATTAGAACCGGAAGATATTCAACTAAAAAGTGAACAAGAATTTCAAAACTATATAGATCAAGTTGCTAACCAATGGCAAATGCCGCTAAAAGTAACTAAGGAATGAATATGAGTATTTTAGATCAATTTTCTTTAGATGGAAAAACAGCTGTTGTAACTGGTGCAAGCCGAGGGTTGGGACAAGGAATGGCAATAGCTCTTGCTGAAGCGGGTGCTTATGTGATCTGTTCAAGTTCTTCAAAAAAAGGATGTGATGAAACTATATCACTAATCAAAAATTCAGGTGGAAAGGCCACTCAAGTTGCTGCGGATCTTACAGATAGAAAGGACATTGATAATTTTATAACTGAAGTTTTTAAAATATCTAAAACCGTAGATATTCTGGTTAACAATGCAGGAACAATAACAAGACACCCTGCAAAAGATTATCCGCTTGATGAATGGGATATGGTACTTCAGGTAAACCTTTCTGCCGTATTCCAGCTTTGTAAAGCATTTGGAAGTGAAATGATTAAAAAAGGTAGTGGCAAAATAATTAATACAGCATCTCTTTTATCCTATTCGGGAGGTATAACAGTCCCCGCTTATACTTCAAGTAAGCATGGAATTGCAGGTTTAACGAAAGCTCTTGCAAATGAATGGGCAAAAGATGGAATCAATGTAAATGCTATTGCTCCTGGTTATTTTAGAACGGACAATACCCAAGCTTTACAAGACAATACTGAGAGAAATCAACAAATCACTAATAGGATTCCAAGTGAAAATTGGGGGAACCCTTCCGATCTGGGTGGAGCTGTTGTTTTTTTAGCTTCTGAAGCAAGTAATTACGTAAATGGTCATTTACTCACCGTTGATGGTGGATGGATGGCTCGATAAAAATTTTAATTTGAATACAAACACATAGACATGGTTGACCCACAAATAATTGGTCCAAACAGAACAGGAAAATCTAAATCTCCGGAAGAGCGGAGATCCGACTCTAAAGTTCAAATACCAAGAACTAAAGATGTTCGCATCGTAGAGACTTTTGATGCGGTTCCGGTTTTAAATAAAAGGGAACCCATTATTACCAAAGATAATTCTTCCTTTAAATTCCTGAGGTTAGCAAGAATCGTTCTTGATCCAACTAAGGAAGGCTATGCGCCACAAGAAATTAAAACATCTAATGAAGAGCTTATATTATATGTGAATCGAGGTAGCGCTACTGTATCTATAGATGGTGAGTCAAAAAAGCTTGATATCGGTGATGTAGCCTATATAGGGATTAATAAAACTGCAGAAGTGAGTTCCAATGAATTTACCGATGTTAGCGAGTTTCGTGCTATTGATTGTAATACCGCTTACCCAGTTCAATACATAAAACATAAAGAACTTGAAAAAACAGAACTTGCTGCGACAGTTGGTTCTAAACGCCCAATGAGTGTTCGAACCGTTTTCAAGTTGGTTGATGGATCAAACGTTGAAGCATGTAGATTACTATTTGGCGATACATTTATGAAACAACCTGGTGCAGTAGGCAGTTATCCACCTCATTTTCATGGTCCTGATGGTCCATCCGGCTTTGGTGATGATGCCAAGGAAGAAATTTATCACTTTAGAGTTCAGTCTACTATTCCTGATGACACCGGTTACGTACTTCAGAATTGCTCACGTCCGGGAGAAGATGTGGGTATATATACTCATGTTTTTGATGAAGAAGCTTTAAATGTAACTCACGGTTATCATGATACGATTGCTCCTCCTGCGATAGAGTTTATGTTTACCTGGTGTTTGGCATCATTCACTGAAGGAAGACGAGACTGGTCAGAAGTATTAAACCGTCCCGGTTATGACAATGAATGGTGATTAATAATGGAAAATCTTTCACCTACATTAATTGAAATTCAAAAACGTGCTGCATTAGCTGTGGTGCGTTTACCAAAACCATCTGATGCAGAACCGGTTACAGAAGCATTATTAAATGGAGGAGTTTCAGCAATAGAAATCACCCTTTCTACCCCCAATACTTTCGAAGTAATCAAGAAGATAAGTGATAGTTTCAAGGACGAAGCTTTAGTTGGTATAGGCTCTGTAACAAATGTTGAACAAGCTATCAAGGCAATTCAAGCCGGGGCAAAATATATAATTTGTCCGGTTTTTAAACCAGAAATAATTCAAGCTACCTCAAAATATGGAGTTCCAACAATTCCAGGTTGCTTCACTCCTTCTGAAATTCAAAGCGCTTACGAAGCAGGTGCTCAAGTAATAAAATTATTCCCTGCTGATAGGCTTGGTATGAGTTATTTCAACTCAATAAAAGCACCTCTACCTCATCTTAATTTAATTCCAACAGGTGGAGTAACTCTTACAAATGCGGGAGAATGGATTCAGAATGGTGCTTTTGCAGTTGGTATAGGAAGTGCTTTAATGGATAAAAAAGCTATCGAAGAAAAAAATTATTCCAAACTAACAGAAAATTCAAAAATACTGATGGATAATATCCATAATGTAAAATCTTAAAACTCATTATGCCTAAACAAGTAGTGACATTTGGTGAAATAATGCTGAGACTTTCAACTCCGGGGTTTTCCAGGTTTGTTCAGTCTAAAACATTCGATATTAATTATGGAGGTGGTGAAGCAAATGTTGCTGCTGCACTTAGTAATTATGGATTAGAAAGTTACTTTGTTTCAAAAATTCCCACTCATGAAATTGGACAGTCTGCAGTAAATCAGTTGAGAAATTTTGGAGTAAATACACAGCATATTATTCGTGGTGGAGAACGACTGGGGATATATTTTCTCGAAACCGGAGCAAGTCAACGTCCTTCAAAAGTAATTTATGATAGATCTGACTCAGCAATTTCATTAATGGAAACCAATGAAATAGATTGGGACAAAATTTTTGCAGATAAAGTTTGGTTCCATTGGACGGGAATAACACCTGCACTTGGAAAAAATGCACAAGAAAACACCTTGAATGCTTGTAAAGCAGCTAAAAGAGCTGGAGCAACGGTTAGCTGTGATCTGAATTTCAGAAGTAAACTATGGTCTACAGAAGAAGCTCAATTAGTTATGAATCCATTAATGGAATACGTTGATGTCTGCATAGCAAATGAAGAAGATGCCGATAAGAGCTTGGGCTTAAAAGCTGGAAAAACTGATGTTGAATCTGCTCATATCGATGAAGATGGTTATTATGCTCTCGCAAGAAAACTGAAATCCAGCTATGACTTTGAAACCGTAGCCATCACTTTACGGGAAAGTCATTCCGCTTCAAGAAATGGATGGAGTGCAATTTTACATGATGATAGGGACTGCAAATCTCCTGTCCGTTCTACAAAATATGAGATTCAATTGGTTGACCGGGTTGGTGGTGGCGATTCTTTTGCAAGTGGTTTAATTTATGGGTTACTAGAAAAAGAAAACACAAAAGACGCTTTAGAGTTTGCAGTTGCAGCTTCTTGTATGAAACAAACCATACCAGGAGATTTCAATCTTGTAAGTGCTAATGAAGTGGAAAAACTTCTTGAGAGCGGTGGAAGCGGCAGAGTAGAACGTTAAAATTATACAAATATTTGTTTGAAACATAGTTTAAATCATCCATAAAATCACATATCACATATTCTAAATTCCAATTTCTTACTCAATTTAGTAAGTATCTATTGTAAGTGGATTAGTAAAAATTAGGATTATTAGGTATATTGGGTATGGAACTAACTTAAATCAAATAAGAGAAATGCCGATAGATTTTCAAAATTCTACTCCTCTTTATATCCAGATTATTCAGGATATTAAAACTAAGATTTCAGAAGGTGAACTAGAAGTTGGTGAACAACTTAATTCTCATAAGGAACTTGCTGAAAAATATGATGTTAGTTTAATTACTATAAAAAGTGCTCTTTCTACTCTTATTGATGAAGGGCTTTTATACAGCAGAGTTGGAAAAGGAACTTTTGTGGCTAAAAGGTTTAAAAATGATAACTTAACCAGACATGATGCTATCGGGTTAGTTCTTCAAGATTTAAAAAATCCTTTTTTTTCTCTTATCGCTCACATGGTTGAGGAGAAAGCTTATTCTAAAGGATACAATATTTTACTCTCTAATAGCTCTAGCCAAGTTAAAAAAGAAGAAGCTCAAATAACTCACTTCAAAAACCTTGGCGTTAAGGGGCTTATAATTGCAACACTGAGTAAAGATCCCCATGCTCCCAAAATTATTCGTGATTTAAATGATGAGGGATTTCCTTATGTAATGGTTTCATATGTTGCTGATAAAGATATATGGTATGTAGGCGCTGATCATGAAAATGGTGCTTTTATGGGAACCAAACATTTGATTGAGTTGGGTTATGAGAAAATAGGCTATATAAATAGTCCGGAGAATAATTCTTTAGGTGATATACGGTTTAATGGATATAAAAAAGCTTTGATTGATTCTGATATTTCTTACGACTCTAATCTAATTTTGCAATTAACCCAAGCAGAATCATCTACTGGTTATCAGGCAGGTTATGAACTTGGTGATACCTTTCATAATATGGAAAATAAGCCAGAATCATTTTTTGTATATAATGATTTAGCGGCTTTAGGTCTTATTAAAAGAGTGCAAGAATTGGGATATAAAGTTCCGGATGATTTAGCTATTGTTGGCTTCGATGATATTGATCAAGCTAAATATGCAAAAGTTCCACTTACTACTATTCATCAACCTATTGAGAAGATTGGGACAGCTGCTATTGACAAACTCCTTCATATAATAGAGGGTACAAAGACCGAAGTAAGAAGTATCTTACAACCTCACCTTATAGTAAGAGAATCTTGTGGAGCTAAGCTCAAAAATTCTAATTCAAAAAAATCAACCCAGCTTTCAACTACAGCTAGTTAAAATCTGAGTTCCCACAAAGTGATGCCCTCGGCAGATTCTAAAAACTAGTTCAATAATCTTTGAACCAACTTACACTAAGAGTCACTCAGATCCGCCAGCTGGCGGATCTGAGTGACAAACTCTTTGTTTAAGTGTCTTTAAGAGCACTTTAAGAATGAAATCAGGTTTAAAACTTTCTTTAAGCTCTTCTATGAAAGGCTAGATAAATTTTTAGCTTAAACTACCCTACTTAAAAACCAGGCTAATAGTAAATATCCTACGACTATTGCCCAAGAAATTCCAAATCCTTTTAGATCTACTTTGTAGTTTTTAAAGCTGAATGTTTTCTTGAGTGTTAATAAATCTACCAACATCAGCCCCTCTCCTGTTTTAAGAGCTTCTTTATTATCTAAAAGTGGTATAAAAGTCCGATCTTCTTTTTCTTTCTGTCTTTGATCTGAATTAGGGATTTCAAAATCTGCCGCTGATATTCCCGCATCTTCTAATCGTTCTTCTTGACCAACAGGAGTATTAAGCAATGAATAAAATCTATTAATAATTTTTGCATCTTCGGGCTTAGTGAAGTAGCTCACTGTAATCATGGTAGCAAAACCTATAGGCAGATATAAAGCAACTTGCTCAGGAAAACTCCAACCCATTGCACCTGTTGTAAAAGCTAAAATAGCTGTTATTATCATCGAAGACCACGCTCCATATCTGTTTGCTTTCTTCCAAAAAATTGCCATCCAAAATGCAATGCCTAAGAAAGCCATTATCTTCCAAATAAGTAACAATCCATCTACAACTGATGGTATATAAAGAGCTATTACAACACCAGCGGCAACTACAAAAAAGGAGCTTAACCTCGCTACACTTAAATAATGTTTCTCATTGGCATCAGAATTTAAAAAACGTCTGTAAAAATTACGTGTAAAAAGAGCGGAACCGTTTACCATGAAATTATTACAAGCTGATACCACCGCAGCTACCATTGCCGCAATCATTAAACCTACAAATCCCTTGGGTAATAATTCAACGATTGCCAAACCAAATGCTAATTCCCTTTCAGAAGAATCTGCATTGATTATTTGAGGAAAAACTACTGCAATAAATATTCCGGAAAATGCCCAACCCAAGGTTGCAAATCGCTTTATAAAAATTCCGTATGTCCAACCTGACCTACAACTTATTTCTGTTTTACCGGAACCATTAATTGCCATGTGATGAGGTTGTACTACCACCCCAATTAAACCATTAAGAACAGCCATAATGATAAAAAATAGTGTGACTTCCTCATTTGCAATCAGATTAAACCAGTCGTCTGGAAGAGCTTCATGAACAGCCTGTATGCCTCCTACATAATTCAAAGCGAAAGGAATTATCAAAAATGACAATAAAAGTATAAAGAAACCTTGAATTAACTGAGTTTTAGCGGCTGCTACTAGCCCTCCTAACGCTCCATAAATTACAAAAAACAACATCATTCCAATTACTGCTGCTTCTGTTGATATAATACCACCGGTTATGGCTTCAATTGTAACGCCGGTTCCCTTTAAAATAACTCCAATATTTACAGCGAACCAAAGCAGACCAACAAACGCATAAGCCGCTCCCATACCGGTACCATAGCGCTGTTCAAAAAAATCACCGATGGTTATATAGCGTAATCTTCGGTAAATCGGAGCTATTAGCCAGAAAAATGGTGTAGAAAATAGATACAGCCATTGATACCAAATACCGGCTAATCCTATTTGAGAAGAAGCACCTATTACTGCCACAGCTTGATCAGTTCTTGTGCCTGCCCCAAAAGCTTGAGCAATCATAAGAAGCTTGCCAAATCGACGACCTCCCATAAAATAATCCCCGGTCGATTTAACGCTCCGGTTTGCCCATAATCCTATAGCTGTTATAAGAATTATATAACCGGAAATAACTATCCAATCCAAAATATTTAACCCTAAAAAAGAACCTTCCATAAATTTTAGATAATTTTAAAGTTTACTAGAACAATTATTATTTAGAGCTATTAATCATTTTATCTACTTCTATTGCGGCATAGAGCAAAGCTCCCAGACCTCTTGGATCATTTCTTCTGGTTCCCCAATTATCGTATTCTTCATCGGAAAACATTATAGGAGTTCCACGAACTATCCCAATTACATCTCCATTCTCATCAAATTGATTTGTAAGTGCTTTCCATCCTAGTTCTACAGAACTTTCAAACTCTTCCCTACTTAACCAGCCTTCATTTATACCTGCAGCAAAAGCTCTCACAAACATAGCAGTAGCTGATGTTTCTAGGTAGGTATTAGGATCGTCGAGAACCTGATGCCACCTTCCATCTGAAGATTGTACCTCTTTCAATCCCTGTGCATGCCTTTTGAAAATCTCTAAAACTTCCTGTCTTTTTGGATGATTTTTGGGCATAGCTTTTAATAATTCTGTTTTGGTCATCATTGTCCAGCCATTAGCTCTTCCCCATTTAGTAGAAGAATGTTCTCTGTTTCTAGAAAACCAGCCATGCCAATATAAATTATCAGCGCTGTCCAAAAGATAATCATCAAATTGTATTACTTGTTTTACGACCTCATTAAGATATTCTTCGTTACCGGTAAGTTCACTCATTTTCAATAATACTATTGATCCCATAAATAGATCATCAGCCCAAACAGACATAGTATCAGGTGTAAATCTGGCAAATGTTCCATCAGGCAATCTGGAAGCATTATTCATTATATGATCTACTACTCTATTCGTTAATTTATATTCAAATAATGATTTGTCTCTGTCTTGAGGAGACATTTCTATTATTTTATTGATATATGGCACTGTTTGCATACCCATATCATCTAATAAAGAAGCTCTGAAATAATGACCGAAAGGACCTTCTATTAATCCATAGTCTTTTCTCATTTGCTCTATTTCATCAATGTTATCTTCCAGAAAATTAGTATGATTGTTGATGTATGAACTATAGTTCTGATTAGGAAATTGTTCTCCTACTTGCCGCATGGCATCTAAAAAAGTTCCGCCTGAGTAATGCCAATTTTGAAAAGTTAGCCATCCTGGTAAGCTTTTAACTAAATGAAGTGTGGGGATATCCCACCGAATAGTTTTACCAAAAACACTTTTCGCTGTTTGACTAATAAGTTGATTTTCTGAAACATCGTTAGCTATGAGATCTTTTAAATTTATTCCTTCTTTTAATGGTCCAATCCACCAATATCCATAATGATCAAAAACTTCTTTATTTGAAGGTGATTTAACCTCAATTCCGGGATAAGGGAGTGCATTATCTGAACGAATAAAACTTAAATATACTCTGTTATTCCCTTTTTTAAGTGGTTTATATTTAACAACTAATTGGTGATTACCATCTGTAATATCAATTGGAATTTTGTTCTGGAATTCAAATAATCCATAATCAACATGGTTTAAATATTCATCTTTGGTTACAGTATTTTCATAAACCTGAGTTCCATTTAAGAAGACGCTTAGAGAACCAGCTTGTTGATTAACAGCCAGGTAAGCAGTAAAGTCATTCCCTTCCACATCCCTAACACTTACTACAGATCTTGCCAAAAATATTCCTTCTTCCTGTGATGGGAAATCGTACAGATAGACTCCATCTTGTTCAAATTTTTGAATAGCTGGCTCGAAATCAAACTTGGTCTCTTTTACGATTATCTCTGATACTTTCTTTGCAAACTCATTGGGTTGCATTGTTTCAGTATCTACGCTTTGACACCCGAAAGAAATTAGAAATATGGAGAGAATTAATCCTGTGGCATTGTTTCTTAGAATCATGATTCTTTCTTATAGATTAAAGGATTTAAATCAGTTGCGGCGCTATCTCCGGGTTGGAGCTCTGGCAGAAAAGCATCTCTATCTAATGGATGAGATGAATTTGTGAATTCACTTACATTTATTCCGTCTTCCATGTAAATGATGGTCATAACAGCTCTCACTTTATCAGAAGTGTTTGCACTAGCTCTGTGAAAAGTCCAACCGCCATGAAAACTAATTTCTCCTGCATCAAAACCTTCATCTAACATTTTAAGATTTGCATCAGATAAAGCTTGTTGGATCTTTGCCTCGCTTTCATCGCTTATTTCTAAATCTCTTCCAAAATCATGACGATGACTTTCTATACTAAATGCCAGTGGCCCCATGTCAGGTGTGGTTTTCTGGAGTGGGATCCATGCTGTAATAGTATTATCTGTATCTAAAGGCCAATAAAATTGATCCGCATGCCATGGTGTTATATTTTTTATTTTCTTGCTCGGTTCTTTATATAACGCTTGATCATGATATAAACGAATGCCACTTACTTCCATAAGGTCAGTAGCTATTTTTCCTAACCTTTTGCTCAACACTAATTTTTTAATAATCTCATTTGTCTTCCAAAGATTACCAATTTGAATAAAAGCCTGCTCAAAAGTGTTTCTCTCTTCAATTGGCTTTTTAAGCAAAGGATTCTTCTCCGTTACTACCCTGGAAATTTCGTCATTAAAATAATTCAGAGTATCCTCATCAAGAACATTCTTTAATTTTATAAATCCATTTTTTTTGTAGTAGGATATATCTTGCTCATTTAACTTATAAGGCTCTTGTAATTTATGTTCTATATCGTTCATTGGATTTTACTCATGATTAACTTTGAAGATTCTGTATCTAAAAATAGTTTTGTATTAGAGTGAGTTCGTAAAATACTTGCCGGACAATCTTCTGATATTTCATCAAATAATGTACTATAAACGGCTTCAGCTTTAGCCTCATCAGGCACTACAACGGAGATATATTTGGCATCTAAAAGTACCGGGATGGTTAAAGTAACTGCCTTGGTTGGTACATCTTCTAATTTTTCAAATTCTCCATCATTAACTTGTTGCTGCCTGCATATTTCATCAAGGTGTACTTTTTTAATACTCTTTGGATCTTGAAAGTCTGCAACCGGAGGGTCGTTAAATGCAAGATGCCCATTCTCACCGATTCCCATACAAACTATATCAATTGGAGACTCTTTTATTAGTAGTTCATATTCTTCGATATTTTCATTCATAAAATGAATCTCTTTAAAATCTCTAAATCGATAAAATGTTTTGTTCAAAAAATTACCGAATCTTTGAGGAGCAGATTTTGGAAGAGTGTGATATTCATCCATTTGAAAAGCAATAATTTTATTCCAAGGAATATCTATTAAGTTTAAAAGTTCTGTAAGAAATTCTCGCTGTGATGCAGCCGCTGCAAAAATCATTCTAACTTCATCTTTCTTTTTTAAAACTTCTTTGATCTTTGTTCCAACATGATGGGCAGCTGCAAGGCTTAGCTCGTCTCTGTTTTTGTATACAGAAACATCCATTCTATCTGCTTTAGATCTTAGTATAGATCGCATTATTCAATAATTTTATATCGATTCTTATAACTTCTCATTTCAGAATCAGGTAATTGGAAGCTAAATGCCCAGTCTCCGTCTTTATTTGTGACTCTGACCATCAAATGGTTTCTACCCTCTTTAAGCGGTAAAATCAACTCATCTTGATCTAATTCAAATTCTCTTTCAATAAAATTTTGATGAACTTTTTTCCCATTTAAAAACACTTCAATTCCATCACTGCTACCTACCAGTGCTCTTACATCTCTGTCTTCCTTTATATCAATATGAGCAAAGGCATATCCAATTACGTTTTCACTCTGTTTATGAATTTCATCTAAATCCACTTTTGCGAAATAAGGAGTGTTTACTCTTCTCCACCTGTATTTAACATTATTATAGTAGAATTCTTCCGTTACATTAGGGAACGCACTTTCTATTCCTCCCATATCCTCCAGATAATCTACCATTGGATTCTTATATCCATTTTTATTGGGAAAGGCCTCACACATTAACCATCCTTGAAAGTACCATCCCTTTGATTCCTGAATATCTAGTCTAATTTCTTTAGCCTCAGGTAACTTTTCTCCTTTGTCAAATTCATAAATAGTTTGCAAAAGCAATGATTTTGCTTCGTCTACTGCATTAATTTGCTCATCATATTTAGTGATTACCCGATCCAGAGCATAAACTCTATTCTCCTGAATCCATAAAAATTCGTTTTCTGTTTTTAACTTTAAAAGTTCGTAGTAGACTTCTCCCAATAAATCAAATGAGTCAACCAAATATTTTCTAGCTACCAAGTTGTTGCTCTGCTGCTGTTGGCTCACCGCTTTTTTATATAGTTCTGATGAGCGAACTAGATTTGGTCTACTTATTGATAAATATTTATATAGATCAATTATTTGTTGAATATACCTAATGTCATTAAAATAAAATGTTGGCTTGTAATTCTTGAGGTAAACTTCTGCTTTTTCTACAATTTTGTTCACTTTTTCCCAATCCTGAATATTCATTAAAACACTTTTACCTTTATCAGGAATTACTTTTGCCCACAAAATATCTTCGTTCATCTTTTCTGTAGATTTTAAATTGGCCAATTCGTTTAATTCATGAATGGCTTCAGTTAGCCCTGTGTCGTCTGTTCCATAAATAGCGTTGTTAAATCTGTCATCAAAAGTTGAATCCACATAAGTACTTTGCCATGATTGATCTGCTGCATAAGCTACTCCGTACCAATCTCGAGAGAATAAAGCGAATCCTCCGTCATCCCAAACTGTATTCATCATTCCCCAAACATTTTGCTTTACAGATTCTTTCATGAATCCGCCTATATTCCCTCTCACTACATTGAAATCTGGCATGGTGGAATAGGAATTCAAAATGCCCGTTGAGACAAGTAATGTGAACCCTTTTTTATGAAATGGAGTTATTCTTGGCTCGTAATCTTCCATAATATCATAACCCCATGTTATCATAATGATATCTTTTGGAAGCATATCGAGAATTTCAGGACTATCAAGTGCAATGTCTCCCCACATCATTACTTTTTTACCCATTCCGGTAATAATTTTATGGATTCTTTTAATGTGGTTAGCATAAACGACAGATTTTCCTAAACTATCTACCATTGCTTTTGAAGCTCCTGAACCTAGATCAAAAGTTTCATCTGAATTGATATGAAAATAATCAGAATGAAAAGCTGGAATCATTTCAGCATAAATATCCTCTAATAACTCATAGCTTTCATCAAAAGCAGGAGAAAGTAACATCCCGCTCTCTCCTAAATGAGCATACTCCGGATGTTTTAAAATTTGATCAAAATGCCCAAATGATTGAAAATTACCTACTAAATCTATGTAGTGCTTTTTTGCATAATCTGCTAGTTCTTTCCATTCCTGAATGCTGATTGCACCTCCTTCCGGAGCAAATGCAGGATGACTTTTTGTTTTAACAACATCTTGAGTATAGTAGGTAAGCATGTTGATTTTTAGTTCAGACATTCTTTCGATCTGTTCCATCATAAATTGCTTAGTTGGAACAGGTCCCCTGCTTATATCATCCATCATAGCTCTAATTTCAAGATCCGGCCAATCTTTAATATGAATGCCTGATAATTTAGAAAAGCTATTATTTGTTCTTATAAGCTGTTTTAATGTTTGAACTCCATAAAAAGCCCCTTTAGTTGTTTTTGAAGCTATAACTATTTCATTTTCAGATATGTTAATTTCGTAACCCTCTTTCCCTAAATTATCTTCTAACTGTAGATTTCGGCTCTTAATTATGTTATCAAATTTTTTAGAGAACCCTTCTACACCAATGAGTAATGTAGCTCCTGAATTCACTTCTTTAAGTTGAAAGCTGTCATCAAAGAATGTTTTAAATTCCTTTTCTATTTGTTCATGAATCAATGACCTTGTTTCATCGTTATCCATAAAAATCTGTACTGAAATTTCCGGATTTAAAATAAATACAGATTCATTAAATACTGCTTCTTGAGGTGTGGGAACCAGATGTAATTTCTGAGTTTGAGCATTACTCTCTTTCTGAATAATCAGGATTAAAAATAGTGTCAGTATACAAATTGTCGTTTTTCTCACAATAGTTAAATTTTGTTCATTAAAAATTCAGCAGCTTCTTTATAAGATGTATCCAAATCAGCTACATCAGATTCACTTCCTCCAATATCGATTCCGAATTGCCCTTTAAAATCAATTATTTGGATAGTCTCAAAAAACTCCTCCCAATGTATATTTCCATCTCCAATAGCCAAGTGTTCAACCTTTTCTCCCCTATTATCAGATATATGGATATAATCTATATGCTCAGAAAGTCTGCGAAGTGACAGCTGCAAGTTATCTTTAAGAAAAAATTGATTAGCAGTGTCTAGATTGAATCTGAGATTATCTTTTTTTACTGCCGCTTTGAAATACAAAAAGGCATCCGTTGTAGCAGCTAAAACTCCCATTGCAGGATGCATTTGAAACGTTAGCCCATAATTATCTGCAATTTCACAAGCAGTTCTATAGGTTGATGTAAGCGTATCCCAATATGAATTCCAATTCAAATTCTCTGGAAATTTTGCCGCTAACAAAACGTCCTCATGATAATGTCTAACAATGGGAATATTATCAGGAAACCGATAAGGTGGTAATGGTGCGTTATCCAAAACACCTTTACTTCCTAACATAGAAGCAATCTCACATCCTTTTTCAAACAACTGAAGGTTTTGTTTTCTTTCCTTTTCATCAGTTGAGGATAAACCTGGTAACACTGTACAAAAGTATGGTACTTCCAAATTCAGTTGATCAATTTTTTCTTTTATAGAATCCTTCATTGTATAGACTCTCATCAAATGATCGTCTCTAATACCCTCAAGCTCTACCGACTGAAATCCCAGATCTTTATACTCTTCTAAATACGTTAATGTATCTTCAGCTGCAGGCGGATATCCATACTTAGTAATTGAATGTAAGTAGCAACACGTTATTCTGGAATCAATCATCTTTTAACTCCGGATCATTCATAATTTCTTTTATCTCAGCAATACCTTTTACTGAGACAATACTTGCAATGGAAAAAAAGATTATCGCAAAGATTGCAAATAAAATCATCCAGATTAGAACTCCATTAGACATACTGAACCTCCTCTTCTTTAATAATTTTTGCAGGATTAGATTTTTGTGTTAATAAAGACCCGAAAATCATTCCTAGTGCAGCTAAGATAAAACTTAAAAATCCAGCTACATTTACATCGGTAACAAAGCTCATCCAACTAGGCAATACATCGGCGTAATTTTCTAAGACTAGAAAACAGGCAGGGACTAAAGCACCTAAAAGAAGAGCACACATTGCACCAATATTGTTCGCTTTTTTCCAATACAACCCTGCGGATACCGTCCCTAAAGCGCCTGCTGTATACATTGTTCCTGTTATAAATATATATTGAAAAGCTGTTTCTGGAATTTGGTACCACAATCCGAACACTAACAAGAAAATTCCTATAAGCCCTGATATAAATTGGGTTATTCTGATGGTCCTTTTTTCATCAAACCCACCTTTTTTGAATTTTGAAATCACATCTAAAGTAAGAACAGAACTCCAGGCGAGTACATAAGAACTGTATGTTGACATTGAAGCTGCCAATAAACCCGCTACCAATAAACCTAACAAACCAACCGGTACTAATTCACCTAGCAACATAGGCATTGCAGAAGCTGAATCCTGACCTGAACCGAAATATGCAAATGCCGCTACTCCCCAAAACATTGGGATCATAGCTCTACCTGCAAAAGTTAGCCCGGTTACCCAAAAAACCTTCTTAGCCACTTCAGGGCTTTTTGAGGCCAATGCTTTCGATGTGCCAGGTTGCCATAATGCCGCAGCCGCCACATTGGTTACAAGAATCCAAATAATAAAACTCCAACCAAATCTATCATTCACAAGAGGATTTACACCTCCATCACCTAAACCTGCTGTTACTGCGTCAGAAATAGTAGTTAGATCTACTTCTAACAAAACAATAATTGTTGTTGCAAGCATTGCGAACGATAGAACTACATATTGCATAAAATCAGTAATTACCACTGAAAACATCCCTCCCAGAATAGTGTAACTCATTACGACTATTAGCATTAATGTCATAATAAAACCAAGAGCTTGAGGACCAAAGCCCATCACCTCCGAAAGAAAAATCCCATCAAATTTCAAGAAAATCCCCATGTTTAGAACACCACCAATAAACAGAATAAGCCCTCCTACAATCCGGACATTTTTATTGTATCTGAGTTCATAGAATTGTGGAATTGTCATCATTCCATATTCACGGAGCTTTTCGATAATAAAACCGGTCTTTCCAACTGTGGTATAAGCTATTAGTGCAAGAATTCCGATTATGAAAGAAGAAAAACCTGTTACATATCCCAATTCACCAAAATATACAAAGGTGACTGTACCCAGCTCAGTTGCAGTAAAAGAAGCAATACCAAGAGAAGCTTTTATTTTTCTACCGGCTACAATGTAACCGCTTAAATTTTGTACATACCTTTTTACCCAAATACCCACGTATACTGTGATACTTAGATATACGATCATTATGATCCAATCTACAGGTGAAAAATTCATAATTCGGGTTTAAAAAGTTGTTGCCAAAATTGATCATAGAAGTCCCACTTCATGAAATTTATACCCCAATGAGGGCTTGCTCCAGTCATCCATGTAGTTACTCTTCCATCACCAAAAGTTTGTTCTGCTAAAAGTGGATACCATTCGCCAAGATTTTCAATTTCTACAATCAAATTTGCATTTTCTTTAATAACAGTTTCATTGAATCCTAAAATTGGAGGTAGCGTACCCCAATCTATTCCTTTCATTGATAGATGTTTGGTATTGTTACATCTAACTTTGTAACCAGATGTAGACTCAATCAAGTCGTCGTGCTGTAAACAATTTACAGGCAAGACCGAATTAAATCTGGATCTCCCCCATCCTCCTTTTCCAAGTTCACCTGAGAAACTCAACCATCCTCCGTTCATATGAAAATGACCGCCTGATTCTACCCATTCTTTTAGAAGATCGAATCGATCAGGAAATGTAATATATTCTTCTCCCCACTTTGCTCGGTTAAAAAAGTCAGGATGCAGCATCAAGCATTTAGTCTCTACATCAGCAAAAATTATGATATCAGACCAAGCCAATCGTTCATTAAATTCTTTAGGTGACATTCTATACATTTCCCAAGAAGGTTGCGAAATCACCTCAGATAAAGGGATTTTTCTAAGGGCATCAATGAGTGGCTTTGCATAATTAAGAACTTCCACGTCTTTACTTGGGGCTTCAAAAGGAGATTCCACATACGTTTGACCAATGTGAATGCACCAGTTACCCACATGCCATATTTTCAAACAATCTTCATCCATACTACAGTCTCATTGTTTATTTTATATCAGGAACTAAGAATCCCGGTTTTGATTTCTTTGGCCTGTGAGTATCGCTAATCTTCTCCATAGTATTCCAATGTTCACGCAACTTGAATGCGACACTTTTAGGATTTCTATCTCTCGTGAACACTCCCTTTTTATTTAGAATTACTCTTCTAAAATGTTGTGGAGTCATAAAATCGGCAAAATTCCAAACGTGTGATCCAAATACAAACTCCTTTTTCTCCATAACTTCCAAATATTTAAAAATAAAGGCTGTTTGGAATTCTTCCGTAAACATCTGAGCTGTAGTAGCATGTAAGCCTTCGACAGTATCAGCTCCAAATTCAGTAACCATAATTGGCTTTCCGTATTTCTCGAAAGTTTTATCCAGCTCTGTGCTTAGGTCAACTGCTGCTTGTTCTAAATCAACGGGTTTTGTGTACCAACCGTAATATCTGTTTAATCCAATTATGTCGCAGGACTCAAGTACTACATCATTTTCTTTATGAGCTGCCATAGAAATAGACATAATTGGACGAGTTGTATCTAAAGATTTGGTAAAATCATACACTGCTTTAAAGTATTGCTTACTGGCGTTATTCTGATAAAACTCTTCACCCCATAAGTTTGGCTCGTTAGTTATTGACCATGAAATTACGGAAGGATGGTTTTTATCTCTTTTATAGAGCTCCTTAATCGCTTTTTTGTGATTATCGAGTAATGGCTGAAGCTCTTCAAATTCATTTGACCAAAAACCCAAACTTACTGCAGGTACTTCATCAATTATTAAAAACCCCAGCTTATCTGCCAGTCGCATCATTTCTTCGTCGTATGGATAATGACTGGTTCTGTAAGAATTGGCTCCAATCCATCTCATTAACTCATAATCTCGAAGATAGGCAGGCCTAAATTGACCTCTACCAACAATTGGAAAATCTTCGTGTTTCCCAAAACCGCTCAAAAAAAGAGGCTCTCCATTTAATAATACTTTTCCACCATCAATTTTTATATCTCTAAAGCCAAACTCTTCATCGTATTTATCAATGATAGTATTATTAATAATCAGCGAAATTCTAGCTTTGTATAAATAGGGATTTGATGGACTCCAAAGATTCGGGTTATTAAGTTTTAAACTTATAGACGAATTATTTGAATCCGCTTTTGAGACTATATTCTCTTCTTTATCGATTATTTCGACAACAACTTTATCAAATTCAGAAGCAGTGACCTCAATATTAATGTCTCCATTATTAGCAGTATCTATATTAATATCAGAAATGTAGATTATTGGAGTGGCTACCAAGTTAACTGATCGAGTAAGACCGCCATAAGGGAAAAAGTCGAATCTGGTTGGTGGAAAAAGATGGCGCCTTTCATAACCAGGAGTACCGTATTGCTCAGAATTAGGATCGATGTGTTGAGGTAATGTATGCATGGTTATTGAGCTATCAACACAAATGCTCAAGTGATTATTCTGCCCCGACTTATTTAAGAAACTAGTAAAATCTAATTCAAAAGGAAGAAACCCGCCTTCATGCTCTCCAACATAATTTCCATTGAGCCAAATTTCTGCTGAATGATCTGCAGCACCGGCTCTAAACCATATTTTATATTCTTCTCCAAAAACCGAAGGAATATTAAACGTAGTTTCGTGCCAAACTTTACCTACATAATTTCTAAACCCTTGCTCTGTGAGTTGCTCATTCCAAGATCCGGGAATAGCAATAGTGTGTGTATCACCTTCAAGATTTGAAGAAAACCATTTTTCTTTATGCCCTAAGTTTTTCGGATCTGCTTTAATTTTCCAGAAACCAGATAGGTCAAAAACAGTTCTATAATTATTTTGCAATGGATAAAGCATTCTTAATTTCTTAAATTTTTTTATTTAGATTCCAAATATTCCAATGACGCCAAATACGGCCATTAGTAATGAAAAAATCAGTATAAATCCGACCAGAATATTCTTCATTTTTGTCAGTTTATGTTTCCCTACCAATTCTTCTCTATTCATAAGAATTAGCATTAATAGAATAACTACTGGAGTGATTACAGCTATAAATACCTGCGAAATAATCATTATAAAAACAGGTTCTCCTCCAAAAATGGGAACTAAAAAGCTCAACATAATAATTCCTAGAGATATTAATCGGTTAGTTGCAGACGTAAAGTTTGGGTTTTCACCGTTATAATCTGCCAATAACATAGGGGCAAGCATTATATGTGGGAAAAGAGATGAAAGTCCTGCTGCAAGAATACCTCCAACAAAAATTGAAATCGCAAAACGACCAGCAAACGGTTCAAGAAGCTTTACCATGTCAATTGCATTATCAACTTTTATGCCTTCTTGGTACAGAGTTCCGGCGGCGGCGGCCATTACTGAAATACTCAATACAAACATTACAATAACAGAAACCTTTGCATCTCTTTTTTCATATCTCAAATGTTTTAGATTCCAACCTTTTCCCTTTATAAGAACTGACCTTACTACATAAATAACAGCTCCCATTGTTGTACCAACCATACTTGCTACTAACAGAAAAGCACCCGATTCATTGGGCATACCTGAAACAATACCGGATAATACTTGAGAAGGATCGGGTATTACCATAAACATGGTTACAATAAAACTAAGCCCCATTATTCCAACAAAAATTGCTAAAACCTTTTCGAAAAAGTTTTGTTTACCATTCCAAAGCAATGAAAAAAGTAAGGCTCCAAATCCCATTGTGGAATATATTGGATCAATCCCATTTCCTGAAGCAGTAAGCGGACGTGTCCATTCTTGAGTAACTTGAGTTACAATTGCCATCACTCCAACACTTCCTACAGCCTCCGTAAAAATCAAAGCAACTAAAACAAAAAGTCCGACTAGTTTTCCAAAATGTTTTTTATAACTGTGTATGATAGTATCTCCTGTAACAAGGGTATATTTACCAAAAACAACTATTAGTATATACGTAAAAATACATGATAACACCAACGGTATTGTAAGTGCCATTCCATATTCTGCGCCTGTTGAGGCCATTGAAGTTACACTTCCGGTACCTATGTTATAACCAATTATGAATAACCCGGGACCAATCGATAATACGAACAACTGAAATTTCCTAAATAGTCCAATTGACTTGGAATTTGCCATATTATTCGTTTAAGGGAATTATTGTAATTTTCATTAATTCATGAGAAGGAACCTTTATTTCAACTCTTTCACCACGTTGGAAGATTTCTATTATCTCAGATTCCGTTCTACCATCAATTAATCTCGCAAGCTCGTATTTCCCTTGCTTGAGTTGCCAGATTCTCATAGTTGTTTCAACTTCTTGATCAGAAAACGAATACAAATTCACATTCAACTTTGTTGAATCACTATCGGTTACTAAATAGGTCAGATCTCTGTCCGTATTTTCCCAGCTTACAGCTATGTATGGAGATGCACTTTCATCGACTCCAAAACCGGTTATCATGCCTTGAAGAATACCGGCTTCTCTAACTCTTGGCTCCTTAATAAACACGCGATCTGTATGAATTACTTCGCTTGTCAGCATTGGTTTATTATACCTTACCGTTTCAAGATATGGTTTCATCGCCTCTACCAAATATTGCTCTTTACCGGTGATTCGATACTTTACAAAACTTGAACCATGCTCTAAAATCAGATCATCGTATGCTGAGCTTGCATTTAGTAAACGCCAGTTTTCTACAACATTCCAAAATCCTGAAGAATTTCCGAGTATGTAAGCAGCCCAACCTTCGCTACCATCTTTAAATGGGTTTTTATCTGATTCTAAATCTTCGCTGTATGTTAAAATCAGGTCAAGATGCTGAAGCAATGGTTGTAAATATTTTTCATCACCTGTAAAAGTCCATGTATACAAAAGCTGATCCAGAATAGCCGTGCTTCCACTCCAATCGAAATAATCCCAATACATATTAGCCAAATACCAAGTAGGTTCATCACCATTAATTTTACCTGATGGAAATTCAACTGATGGAGGAATTATACCAATAGGTTTTGATTTTTCTGCACTTTTTGAAATATCAACCCATGCATCGGCCCATTCAACAAGGGCATTTCTGGTATCTTGGTCGTTTGTTTTCCAGTTATAATAGCGTACAGCCTTAGTTGCTCTTGCATTGTAAGAAACATCTCTATTTTTAGGCTCATCCATTTCAATTTCAGAAGAACTGAACCAAGCAGATTTAAAAAATCTTGCCCCTTTGTTATTGTATCCTGTCCATAAATTCTGAAAATAATCAGACGAATATTTTAATCGTTCTAAGTAATCGGGATTGTCAGTATAAAGAACCATTAGAGGAGCCGTGTCTGAAATAAACTCAGAAGAATGTTCCACATCGCTAGGGGTTTTAGCATAGCCATTTTTAACTTTTGAACTATTCCAAACACCATCTGCAAGTCTTTTCCATCCTAAATAACTAGTTTCGTCTCCGGAAAGAATTAGAGGCGACCACCATCTTAAAATCTCAACATCATCTCCAAATTTCCCACCAAGCTCACCGTTTTCGTCTTGCTGCTCATTTACCCACCAATCTACAATGTCTTTTAGACGATTCGTAAGCTCCCATTGGGTTGAAGCCCATTCCGGTGTTCCTGATTTTTTAGGTATTTTATCAAACTGATCAATTTGATCCAGTTTATACCCATTATACATTTGAACGATTTCATCATCAGGATAAATCTTATACATTTCTGCAAGATCTCTTTTTCCTGATAACTCCTCTTTTGGTCCTGCTCCTTCAAGCCATAACCAATATAGAAGTCTTGCTCGATACCAAAGAGCTTTACTGTATAATGGATGATCTGTAGCATCTTCGAAACTTAACAATGCATCATACAGCACTATCGACTGTGGAATATGATCAAATAATCCCATTCCGGTTTTTTCAGTTGCCCAACTCCAGCCACGGTAGTAAAAATATTTTTCAGCTTCTTTAAGAATGTTGAGTTGCTGTATCCAGTATGAAGCAAAATTTAAATTATCAGGATTAGATTTTATTTCTTCAAGGGTAGAAACTAAGTCATCTACTTTTTTGGAATTCCTAAAATCGCCTATCTCTTGAATTTCGTTAAACACATCTTTTTGAATTTCATTCGAGGGTTGTTCTTTTGAGGGAATTAGCGAAAAGCCAAGAAGACGAACTTCATCTTCTACCCCTTTCAAAGAAAAGGAAAAGTCTTTTTGTATATCAACTTTTCGTTGAACTACTCGGTACATTTTTTGGATAGTTTCTCTTGGCTCGGCAGAGGACGAAAATGATTGAAGATTTAATTCATTTTTCAAACCATTAATGTAGAGCTGGGTAGTTATGGAATCTTCCATTCCAGGATCAAACCAAATAGTTAACCACCACTTACCTTCAGGTATATCTGCTTTAAATGTAAGTTCAGTTCCAATTACTCCATCTATTAAAAACTCATCTCTTGATCTTTCAGTGGATTTGTGATAGAATTTCGAAAGATTTGATGCTTGAAATCCATAGCCTATATCAGCGTTATACTCAAACTCAGGCGTAATTAAGATTGAAGAATCTTTTGGTTTGGAATCACTTCCTCCTGCATCAAAATAATATGGCTTGTTGGTAAAACTAACAGGAGTATGCTGAGGCTTTATACAACTAGTGCAGACTATCCCAATTAATAATAATTGAAGAAATTTCATTTTATATGATTAAAAGAGGAGAGCCATTTCAAGGGCTCCCCTATATGAGAGTTTGTTTATATAATTATTTAATAAGTGTCATTCTTCCGGTATTTACGAACGTGTTATTTACAGTTCTCGCTGTTACTCTGTAAATATACATCCCGGATGAAAGCCCTGATGCATCTAATAAGACACTTTGATTCGAGCCTGAACTCATTCTTTGAGAAGGAATTGACATAACCTTCTGCCCTATAATGCTATAAACTTCAATAGAAACATTTGAAGGTGAATCCAAATCAAATACAATATTTGTAGAAGGGTTAAATGGATTTGGATAGTTTCCTTTTAACTGAAATGAATTTGGAGTTTCAGAAAACACTTCATCTTCATTGCTGATGGTAATTCCTCCGTGCCAGAATAAAGAACCCAATTGCTGTCCGCTATCACCGCCTGTAAAGGAAGCCTCAGTAGCTGCATATCCAAAATCAAAAGGTTCACCTGATGTGGAAAATTCCGAAGGTGTTTCAGCATTACCCCAAAATTCAGTTACAATATTTGCTGGGTCAGCAGGTCCGGCAGTAAATGAAATTTCTTCGCTTATATTTGTTGAAGCACTACCCTGTTCCGTAACATATGCTTGTGCAGTAGCATTGAACGTTGCCGCGGCTTCTACTGAGTCGGGATAAGCAGCCGTAACAGTTGATGTAGTGTAGAAGTTGTTATTATTTAGTGTAAATGATTGCGCACCAAATTCTGCTAATTCTTCGGTTGTTAAAGAATCCAACCCAATAACGGTAATAGTTTCATCACCATTAGTGTTATTTCCATAAAAAGAAGCATTATAAACCATGTTGTTGGTGAAAATACCTTTAACGGTTGGTCCAAATTCAAATGCAGTATTCTTACCTATATTTACGGCAGTGTTTTGATTAACATAAGCATACTTTATTGTACCTCCTCCATCTCTAAGTACTTGGCTTGTAATATTATAGAACGTGTTGTTTTCGAACCAAAGCGTATCCATTGGGTTTCCTCTATCATCTACCCCGCGCCCATTATCTGGGCTGCTGGTAGAGCCAATATTACTCAGAATTGAATTTGTAAGGAAAATACTGACATTATCACCATCAACTCTAAACCCGGATTGACCATCTTTATCCAGATGAGAATCATCTATAGTGATTGTAACTTCATTTTCACTTATTCGAACTATTCTTGTATTTAAACCACCAAGTTCATCTTCATTAGTGATATATAGACCTCTAAGAGTTAAGTCTCCTCTTGGCCTAAACGGTCTGTCAGATACCCCGCCATCGTCAACGGCCGGTATTAATTTTGGTCTTTCTGTATATCCATCTTCTGCTACAATCGTTAAATGATAGCCTCTATGTTCTATACTACCATCCAATAAATACGTACCTCCACTGGATAATACGTATACGGTATTTGAATCTACTCTTGCTCCGGTAGCAGTAGTGTCTCCAACAATAGCATCATTGAGTGTTCCTACTCCCTGATTTACAGTTACTGTACGCTGTGCTTGTACATTGAAATTGGCAATAAATACCAATAATAGCGTGCTGCATGCATACATAATCATCTTCGTCAGTACGTTTATAGTATCTGTTTTAGATTTCATGTTTACTCCTTTGGTTATTGATGTTTTCACACTCGTGATTTCACTAATGTGATTGTTAAAATTTTACTTTAATACCTGTACTCGCTGTAAGCCCGTAACTAAAATCTCTTGATTTTCTTGAAATAGTATCAGAACCCACAAATTCCCGTTCACTCTCACTTAACACATTGTTGATATTTAAAAAGAATGTGAGATTTCTCATATTTTTGAAAGACTGATTTAATCTGAAATCCCAAAAATTAAATCCTTCAGAAAGGCCGTCTGTAAAAGAGGTGACTGCTATCTCGTCTAAAATATCTTGTTGATAAGCCAGAGAAGCTCTGGCAGAGAACAATCCAATTTCATAGCCTAATGTAAATGATGCGGTAACATCAGGTTGTCCCGGTATCTTACCTGCCCTAACTGTGTCAATAATAGTTGGAGCAAAAGGTGGATCAGGACTTCTTGGGCCAATTAAAAGAACAGGAAAAAATGTTTCCGAGTTTATAAATGCAATATTTGTTGAAAGAATTAAACCATTAAAAGGTTTTGGTAAGTATCTAAAATCAGTTTGCAAATCGAACTCAACTCCTTTTACGGTAGATGTTCCTTCTGCATTGACCGGGGAAGTAAGTGTATAACCTTCGTATTGTCCTTCCCTCACTCTGGTAGTTCTTATATAATCAATATTTTCCAGTTCTTTATAGAAGAAACCGACAGAAAAATAACCTAGACTATTTTTATAGAAGGATATAAAAGCATCATAATTTATTGCTGTTGTATGTTTTAAATTAGGATTACCTCTGCTCAAAGTTCTTTCAACTTGATCAATATTCTGAAATGGAACCAAGTTATCGTAATTAGGCCTAGCAAGGCTTTTAGTATATGCTAACCTAATATCTATCCCTTCAATGATTTTTACTTTAAAATGAATTTGAGGTAATAATTCAGAATAATTTTGTCTACCTGTTGTGTCAGAGATCGTACCAGTCTGTCCTAAGTTCCCTCTTAATTTTCCTGCATTTCCGCTATAGAAATTTTCTGTGTATTCATACCTAAATCCGGGTAGTAGCGAAAATCTAGATCCAAAATTTAATTCCATCATTGCATAAAAAGCAGTTATACTTTCTCCCGCTTCATAATCACTAAGGTCTGTTACCCTATTTTTTTCATAAAAGTTAGAGAATCGACTATAAAAATCAGCCAGTGCATCAGCATCTAGCCCCGGATTAATAAAAAACCTACCATTTATTGTTGGGCTGGTATAATCGGAATTGGTAAAATTACTAATTGCAATATCAGTACTGTTATATAGATCGAAATCATCCGGATTATCTTGACCAATTTGACTTACAACTCCAAAATCAGTTCTAATTTCGTTTTCATCTGCAAACTTAGACTTGTCTCTATATTTAGCGCCTACTTTAAAGTACCCATCAATTTGCCTCGTGATATCAAAATTAATTTGAGTATTTATAGCAGCTGTAAAGTCATCCTCTGTTCGTCTGGATGTGTTAAATGTCCCATACTGAAAGAAGGTTTCATCTAAATCATTATTAGCGGCTGCTACAATACTGTCAGGGTTAGTATCGTCTAAGCCATTTCTAAAAGCACCAATTTCAATAAACCTTGCATAATTTGAGTAGGGAGTTTTTCCTAAGCTGTATGAATAGGATGATTGCCAATCGACTTCAAGAAAATCCCACTTATGCCGACCACTTAAAGAATTAGAATATATAGTTTCAAACCTCTTTCTATCTCTAGAATCGTACTCTGTTCTTGTATTACCAACTCTATATCTTTTTCTATAGCGTTGTTCATCTCTATTTGTTTTCCCAAATAACGATGAAAAGAATAATTCATTATTATTATCAATTTGAAAATCCAAACTGGCACTTAATCCATATTTATCTCTTGTTTCTCTGGTATCTGCCAAATTGAGGTTTTCAGTTCGCAAAGAAGAATCAGCCTGATCTGCCACTAAGTTATCATCAAATAATTCTGATGCTCTGTTCGCTCGTTGAATACTCCCTGACACCAAAACTCCTAGTTTGTCATCAAAAAACCGATCACTTAAATTTGTACTGAACTTATATTGTCCAAAATCAGATCTTAAATCATTATACCCTGTCTCAGCACTGGCAGATCCTCGAAAATTATTGGATGCTTTTCTTACCAATAAGTTTACTGTTCCTCCAACTGCGTCGCCGTCTTTATCCGGAGTAAGTGCTTTAAAAACTTCAATTCCACCCAAAATTTCAGAGGGAACTAAACTTAAATCTACAGAGCGATCATCTCCTGATCCCGGTAATCTTATCCCATTTACCGTTATGGAATTAAATCTTGGCGAAAGTCCACGAACAACAACTTTAGAAGCTTCACCTGCATCACGCTGTACAGAAACACCCGGTAATCTTGCGACGGATTCTGCAGCATTTTGATCAGGTAATTCCGAGAGTCTTTCTTTGGATACAACATTAACTATAGTATTAGATTCTAATTGCTGTTTGATTGCGGCTACTTGTCCTGCAGCTTGAGCAAGGACGGTTATTTCTTCCCCTTCAAAAATATCTTGTTCCAGTAAAACAGAAAGATTAGTTACTTCCCCTTCTTTTATTGTCACACTTATTGTTTTTGTAATATAACCTATATATGAAAATCGTACTTCATAGATACCAGCCGGGATATTCTTGATCTCATAAACTCCTGAAGTATTCGTTGCCGCCCCTTTGGAAAGATCCAAAATGAAGATGTTTGCCCCTAAAATTAATTCGTTGTTGGTTGAATCTCTAACCACACCCTTCATAACTCCGGAATCTTGAGCTTGAATTTCCTTTGGTGAAAAAAGAATTATTAAAATTATCGAAAAAATACAAATCGTTAATTTTCGTATGGAATAAGCAGTAATAATGTTTTGTAAAGGCATGGAAAATTGATTGCTGATTGTTACTTCAATTTCTGTGAAAAAGAAGCGCTTCCAAAAGACATGCCCAATATGCTAGGTATACTTTATATATGCAATATTTCTTTTGTTAAATCCTTCTTTTTTTTGTGTTAAAATTTGTTATTTAATAACTCTGTATTAAAAACAATAAATTAGGAGTATAATATTTTAAATATTAAAAATGTAATTAAATATAAAATTACAAGTTTAGATACTCCGTTAAATCTTCTTCTGAAACCTGAATTCGAAAAAAGCTCCGTTTTCAGATTTTATGACAGTTTCTGCGTTAAGTTGTTTTCCTAATGTTTTAACAAGGGTCATTCCCAACGATCTTTTCGACTCTGAATCTTCAATTGGAAGTCCTACTCCATTATCGCTAATCTTATAAATAATCCCCTCTCCGTTTTTCTTAAAGCTGATGTTAATTTCGCCGGTTTCTTTTCCTTTGAACGCATGCTTATAACTGTTTGTAAGCACCTCGTTTAATATCAACCCACAAGGTATAGCTTGTGTGATCTCTAATTGGATGTTATCGAGATCATAGCTAATATCTACAGGAATAGACTCTCTTTCTAATGAATTGGATATCACCCTTGTTAAATCTTTAAGATAATTAGGGATATCAACTTGCGAGAAATCATCACTTTTATAAAGTAACTCATGCACCAGTGCAATTGAATTAACCCTCATCCTACTATCTTTTAGTACTTTTTGAGCGTCTTTATTTTCTGAATTGAGAGCCTGAAGTTCCAATAATCCGGTTATTACTGCCAAATTGTTTTTAACACGATGATGAATTTCAGCTAGCAACACTTCTTTTTCTCGAAGATTAGATTTGAGCTTTTCCTCCGCTTTTTTGCGCTCTGTTATATCAACATAAATACCATACATGGCAATTATATTTCCATCTACAGTCACCGGAACTGCGCAAACAATAACATCTATAATATTACCTGCTTTTGTTTGCCTCTTTCCGGTGTACACCTTAGCAATTTCACTTCTTGAAAGTTCCGTTGCATCCTTATACTCTTCATCAGGCACAATAAGTTTGTCTAGCTCTAAGCCTTTTACCTCTTCTTGGGTGTAGCCAAATATTTCTTCAAAGCTGTGATTGATATTCTCTATTTCACTGTGACGATCAAGCTGTGCAATTCCAATTGGGCTTGCATGGAATAGATTACTAAACATACTCTCTCGTTGGCGTAACTCTTGATGTGATAGTAATCGTTCTGATACGTCTCTTTCTACGATGATGATCACATTTTTATCCAAGTATGTTCCCGAGTTCATCAACACTTCAGTTGGAAATACTTCGCCGTTCTTCTTCTCTCCCCAACCTTCATAGCTAATAGATTCTCCATTTCTGGCTCTACGTTGGTATTCCTCAATCTTATCCTCAGAAAATTTACCCGAAGCTGATAAAAATTTCGTCTTTTTCCCTATAACCTCCGCTTTGCTGTATCCAAAAGTATCTGTTACTCCATCATTCGCATTAACAATAACTCCGTCTTCATTTAAAAGGTAAATAGCATCTGTAATTGAATTATATAGATCCATAAAACTATTCATAAGCTGCTCAGACTTTTTTAGAGCTTGTCGCTCTTCAGTAATGTCCTTTATTACGGAATAAACAGAAGTGATTTTTCCTTTGCTGTTAAATAAATAGGAATTATACCATTCGCATTCAATCTCTCTACCGCCTTTTGTTTTGTTATGCAGAAATAGAATCTTGGTTTTAATATTCTCATCTAGTGCATTTCTAATAGCTTCGGTAACTTTTTCTAGATCTGTATCAGCTATTAATTGTTCAATTAGAAATGGCTTTTTGTCAACATCATTGTGTGAATATCCGAAAAGAAATTCAGCCCTCTTAGACCATCTTATAATTTTGTGATCAAGGCTCCATTCTATTTCTGCCAACGGAAAATCTTGAAAACCAATTGGAAGCGAAGTAATTTTTTTTACAGGTGTATGGGTTTCAAAAACTTTGGTTACATCATGTGCAACCACAACCTTTGCAGGAACTCCATTATAACTTATAAGGTGAGAAGAAAATTGGACATAAAGTTGCTCTTTTTCCTTTGAAAAAATTGTCCACGTTTCAATATATGGAAGTTCAAGTTCCTTAAATTCAGAATCCTTTAGCCCGATACTTTTACCTAAAAAGGTAAGAGACCTTCCCAATAACTCTTTCTTAGAATACTTGAGTTTTGAAACAGCGGCTTCGTTTACATCTAAGATTTTTAAATTAACCTGATCGCAAATAAACATGAGTTGCGAATCGAAAAATGTCATACGTTATTTATGTCCTTATAATTTTGCATGAGAATATGCAGGTATTCAATTACTTTATCCAACTAAACTTTAATTATCTCAAATTAAATATGTACCAAAACTTATTATTCCTATCTTTAAGGTATAATAAAATGCAGTTTTTCAATTACTAATTTTAATGTCTGAACAGAAAATTACTATCACTTTACCCGACGGTTCAACCAGAGAATATCCAAAAGGAACCACAGGGCTTGCAATAGCAGAATCAATAGCATCAGGTTTAGCACGTGTTGCGCTAAGTATTACCGTTGACGGAGAGATCTTAGATCTAGACAGACCGATTAACAAAGACGCACAAATTGCTATCAACACCTGGGAAAGTGAAGATGGAAAGTATACGTTTTGGCATTCTTCAGCTCATATTTTAGCGGAAGCTGTTCAGGAATTATATCCTAACGCTAAATTTGGTATTGGCCCCCCTATTGAAAGCGGATTTTATTACGATATTGATTTTGGAAATGAGAATATCTCTCAGGATGATTTAGAAAAGATCGAAAAGAAATTTCTTGAAGTAGCTCGTAATAAAAATTCTTTTGTACGAAAAGATATTTCCAAGAAAGAAGCTCTCAATCATTACAAAGGAAATGGTAATGAATACAAAGTAGATCTTATTGAAGGGTTGGAAGATGGATCTATCACTTTTTATACCCAAGGAAATTTTACGGACCTTTGTCGCGGGCCTCATGTTCCAAATACCGGAGTAGTAAAAGCAATCAAACTTACAAGTTTAGCGGGTGCTTACTGGCGTGGAGACAATAACAGTAAGCAGCTTACAAGAATTTATGGAATCTCATTCCCGAAACAGAAAATGCTTGAAGAGCATCTGCAGATGGTTGAGGAAGCCAAGAAAAGAGACCATAGAAAACTTGGTAAAGAACTTGGTATCTACATGATCGATAAAATGGTTGGCAGTGGTCTCCCAATCTGGCTGCCTAAAGGAACTCGATTACGCAGAACATTAGAAGCATTTCTTAGAGACGAACAGTTTGAACGAGGTTATCAGGAAGTGATCACTCCTCATATTGGAAATATTGAACTGTATAAGACTTCCGGACACTATCCATACTATTCTGATTCTCAATATGCCCCGATTCAGGTTGATGATGAGCAATACATGTTGAAGCCGATGAACTGCCCTCATCACCATAGAATTTATTCTAATGAGATGAGAAGTTACCGAGATCTTCCTCTTCGTCTGGCAGAATTTGGTACCGTTTACAGATACGAGCAATCGGGCGAACTTAGTGGACTTTCAAGAGTTCGTGGATTTACTCAGGATGATGCGCATATCTATTGTATGTATAGCCAATTAAAGCAAGAAATTAAGAATACCATCGACCTTACCAATTTAGTATTCGATACATTTGGTATGCCTGTTGATATCCGCCTCTCCTTCCGTGACGACAACGAAGAAAAATACGGCGGCGATATTGAATTGTGGGAACGTGCTCAAAAAGAGATCAAAGAAGTTGCCGATGAAATGAATCTCGATTACACAATTGCCCCGGGCGAAGCTAGTTTTTATGGACCAAAAATCGACTTCATTATTCGAGATGCTATTGGTAGAAAGTGGCAACTCGGTACCGTTCAGGTTGATTATGTAATGCCGGAGCGATTTGATCTCACGTATGTAGGTTCAGATAATGAAAAGCACAGACCGGTAATAATTCACCGAGCTCCATTTGGGTCAATGGAAAGATTTACTAGTATTTTGATTGAACACTTTGCCGGAAACTTCCCAGTATGGCTTTCACCGGAACAAGTTAGAGTTCTACCAATTTCAGATGATCAGAATGAATACGCACAAAAATGTGTTACTGCATTTAAGAAAATTGGAGTTCGAGTTACCCTTGACGAACGCAGCGAACAAATTGGTGGCAAAATCAGAGATGCGGAAACTGACAAAGTGCCGTATATGTTGATTGTTGGAGCCAAAGAACAAGAAGCTGGCACGGTTTCTGTTCGCAGACATCGAAAAGGAGATATTGGAACTTTCAATTTTTCTGATTTTCTTACAACAGTAGAAAATGAGATAGATAAGAAACTACTTCCAGAAGATTAACTAAATATACGAGGATAAATATCGCAAGAAGATCATACGGCAGGCCAGAACCTGTTGACAAAACCAGAATAAATGAAGATGTAAGAGCCGCACAGGTTCGTTTAATCAAGCCCGACGGGGAACATGAGATTACAAGCTCTGAACGAGCCTTGCAAATCGCAGAACAATTTAATCTCGATCTCGTGGAAATTGCACCGGATGCTAACCCACCGGTTTGCAAGATTATTGATTACGGTAAATTCATGTACGAAAAGAAAAAAAAGGAAAAAGAAGCAAAAAAGAAGCAGCATACGATTAACGTGAAAGAGCTTCGCTTCCGTCCTAACACCGATGATCATGATCTTGAATTTAAGACACGACACGCCAGAGAATTCTTAGAAGGTGGCGATAAAGTTAAAGCTACAGTTCAATTTCGTGGACGAGATATGTTATATACGGAGAAAGGTGAATTACTACTTCTTCAATTAGCTAAGAGCTTAGAAGACGTAGCAAAAGTAGAAACCAAGCCAAATATGGAAGGCCGACGCATGACCATGATGATCACGCCTAAATAAAGCCATTAAATTCGTTGATTAGACCATCATTTCTACCTATATTTATAGTCTTTATAATTTTCAAAAAGCAGGTATATACACAATGCCAAAAATGAAAAGTAATAGTGGAGCTAAAAAGCGCTTTAAGGTTACCGGTTCCGGTAAAATTAAACGTAAGAAAGCTTTTAAGAGCCATATTCTTACTAAAAAAAGCAGTAAAACAAAGAGACAGCTGGGTACATCTACGATCGTAACAGATGCAGATGCTCCAAAAGTAAAGCAGTTGATCCCATATAAATTTTAATCCTTAAATCTAGACAAAATGCCACGTTCATCAAACTTAGTGGCTTCCCGTCGCCGTCGCAGAAAGATTTTATCTCAAGCGAAAGGTTACTGGGGCAAACGAAAGAATGTATACACGATTGCGAAAAATGCGGTTGAAAAAGGTCTTCAGTACCAATACCGTGATCGCAAAAATCGTAAGCGTACATTCCGTAGATTATGGATCGTTCGAATCAATGCTGCTGCAAGAATCAACGGAATCTCTTATTCTAAACTCATCCACGCGATGAAAGAAAAGAATATGCAGATCAACCGTAAGGTACTTGCAGACTTAGCGATTCACGACGCCGATACGTTTGCTGCCATTGTGAAGGAAGCTACAGCTTAATTGCTAACTTGCTATTTTAAAGCCGGTAAATCTGTTCAATTAGGTTTACCGGTTTTTTTATTTTAACCCCTGATTACATAGTAACACAACACATAAAATATGCTTGATAAAGTAAAAGCATTACAAAAAGAAGTAGAAGCTTTCTCAGTCTCAAATTCAAACGAGCTAGAAAACTTCAGATTAGAGTTTCTTTCTAAGAATGGAAAAATCCAATCTTTGTTTAAGATGATGGGTAAAGTTGCGAATGAAGATAAAGCCACATTCGGAAAGTCAATGAATGACCTTAAGAATTTAGCTCAGGATAAATTTGATTCGCTTCAAAATGAGTTTAAATCCTCAACTACATCAAGTAAAACTGCACTTGACGATATCACTTTAACGGCTCCTCTCTCTCCTATCGGCTCACTTCATCCGCTTACACAAACGCTGGAAGAGATGAAGAGCATATTTTATAGATTGGGTTTTACTATCGCTCATGGCCCTGAAATCGAAGATGATTTTCATAATTTCACCGCATTGAACTTCCCTCCAAATCATCCGGCAAGAGATGAACAGGATACATTTTTTGTGAGAAAAAGCGATAATCCCGATGTAGATGATCTTGTATTGAGAACGCACACTTCTCCGGTGCAAATCAGATTGATGGAGAATCAAAAGCCACCAATCCGCGCAATTATGCCCGGACGTGTGTACAGAAATGAAGCAGTGAGCCCTAAGTCTTACTTCTTATTTCACCAAGTGGAAGCATTGTATGTAGATGAGAATGTAAGTGTTGCTGATCTTAAAGACACTCTCATTACTTTTGTGAAATTAATGTACGGCAATGATGTGAAATTCAGATTACGCCCCGGCTTTTTCCCTTTTACAGAACCAAGTTTAGAAATGGATATTTGGTGGGGTTCTAAAGAAGAAGGAAAATGGCTGGAAATACTCGGATCTGGAATGGTTGACCCAAATGTGTTTAAAGCTGCAGGAGTTGATCCTGAAAAATACACTGGTTTTGCTTGGGGAATGGGTGTAGAACGAATTGCGATTTTAAAGCACGGAATTGACGATATCCGCTCTTTCTACGATAACGATATCCGTTTTTTAGAACAGTTTAATTAAAAGATTTCAATACGTTATAAATGAAGATTTCATATAACTGGCTACAAGAATTTATTGACCTGGATTTAGGTCCGGAAGAACTTGCGGATAAACTTACCCTCATTGGTTTAGAGGTTGAAGAGATCGAAGAATACGGCAGCATGCTCGATGGAGTAATTGTTGGCGAAGTTCTTGAAACAAAATCACATCCAAATGCTGACAGACTTAAAGTTTGTATAGTAGATATCGGCAATGAAAAAGTTCAGATTGTTTGTGGAGCTAATAATGTAGCTGTGGGACAAAAAGTACCTGTTGCTACCGTTGGCTCTACCCTTCCCGTTAAATTAGATGACGGAAGTTTCTTAACACTTCGTAAAGCTAAATTGCGGGGCGAGGAATCAAATGGAATGATCTGCGCAGAAGACGAGCTTGGTCTTGGCACTGATCATGATGGAATTATGGTTTTGGATGCAGATATCGAGGTTGGAACTCCAATAAATGAGATATTCGATCTTTATCAGGATACCATAATTGAAATTGCTATCACCCCAAACAGACCTGACGCTACTTGTCATTTGGGTGTTGCGCGCGACATTGCAGCTGCTTTAAATCTTGAACTGGTTAAGCCAAGCGTATATAATTCCACACCCAAGTCTTTAGGGACACCCCGGAATCCAAAGCTAAACGCTTCGGATTCGTCCCCTCTGCCAGAGGGGAACTCTTTGGATCAAGACAACAAAAAGTTCCCCTTCAGGACTGAAGGGGTGTCAGCGAATGCTGACGGGGTAGTCGAAAACCCGGAAACCGGAGAACTTACCAAAATTGATGGAAACGCGATCTACAAAAGGAAAATTCCAAGACTTCCTTATAATCCTGAACTAAAGGAAAGAGCGCAGGAATTAAGAAAAGCTGAAAACTTACCCGAAGTACTTTTTTGGAATGAAGTGAAAAACAAACAGTTTTTTGAAATCGATTTTGATCGTCAAAGAGTGATTGGAAGCTATATTGTAGATTTTTATGTGAAATCTCTTGGGCTTGTTATTGAAATTGATGGAAGTAGCCATGATAACAAACAAGAATATGATGCAGCACGAGAAGCTTTTCTTAAAGAACTAGATTTAGAAATCATCAGATATTCTACTGATGATATCAAGAAAGAAATGGATTCTGTGCTTGTTGATTTATCCAATTCCATTGTTAAGCTGTTTGGAACACCCCGGAATCCAAAGCTAAACGCTTCGGATTCGTCCCCTCTGCCAGAGGGGAACTCTTTAGATCAAGACAACAAAAAGTTCCCCTTCACAACTGAAGGGGTGTCAGCGAATGCTGACGGGGTAGTCGAAAATACCGATTATTCCATTACCGTTGAAAGCGAAAAATGCCACCGTTATGTAGGTAAGCTTGTCAAGAACGTTTCTATCGAAGATTCTCCTACTTGGCTTCAAAACAAACTGAAAGCTATTGGGCTTCGTCCCGTAAACAATGTTGTTGATATTACCAATTATGTGATGTATGAACTTGGTCAACCTTTACACGCTTTCGACTTTGATAATTTAAATGATGGAAAGATTATCGTTAAAGAATTTGATGAAGAAATTGAATTTGAAACTCTAGACCACATCAAGAGGAAATGTACGCCGGGTACTTTGTTTATTTGTGATGGAAAAGGACCTGTTGCAATCGCCGGTGTTATGGGGGGATTGCATTCCGAAGTAAGTGATTCTACCACAAATATTTTAATTGAAAGTGCTTATTTCGATCCCGGGAGTATTAGAAAAACTTCTAAGCAACAAACACTTCAAACAGATGCTTCATATAGGTTTGAGCGTGGAATAGATCCAAATATTCAGGCAATAGCAGCACAAAGAACGGCTGATTTGATTGTTGAAGTTTGTGGTGGAGAAGCTGAAGATGGTTTAACTGATATCCATCCGATTAAAACAGAAACACATCAGCTAACACTAAGAAAAAGTTATACAAACCGTTTACTCGGAACCAATTTAAGTGCCGAAGAAATTGTTAATATTGTAGATGGTTTAGAATTAGAAGTTGTATCTAAAGATAACGATACAGTAACTTTCGAAATACCCACTTTCCGTCCTGACCTAGAACGAGAAGTTGATTTGATTGAAGAAGTAGGACGTTTGTTTGATTACAACAAAATCGACTCTAAAAATCAAGGGATTTATGTTTCAACTGAGCCTTTAACTGATTGGGAAATCCTCGTTTCAAAAACAAGAGACTTAGGTGTTCAACTTGGTTTTAGAGAGATCTATACAAATTCTCTGATCTCCCAAAAAGAAGCGTTGAATTTCATTACAGAAGATGAAATGATCGAAACTCTAAATCCACTGAACAAGGATATGAGTACGATGCGTCCGTCTTTAGTTCATGGATTCTTAAAGTCTGCTTCGTATAATTTTAATAGAAAGTCGAAAACTATTCGATTCTTTGAAGTGGGTAATGTTTTCTTGCAAAGTGAAGATGCAACTTATCATAAAGGTATTAATGAGCAGACTCACATACTGTTAGGACTTTCCGGTGATAAACACATTGAACATTGGACAGGGAAAGCTACTCCTTTTACCATCTTTGATCTTAAATCTGAAGTAGAAGCTTTTTTCACAAAACTTGGATTATCAGGTAATCTAAAAACTTCAACGAAAGATGAAAGCACACTCTCCTATTCATACAAGAAGATAGAATTAGGTACAGTAAAAGAAGTCTCTGAATCGCTGAAAGAAGTCTATGACATCGAACAAGATATATTTATTGCCGAATTTAGTTTAGATAGAATTTCGGAAGCTCTTACTAAGAAAAAAGCACATTCATTCACTCCGATTCCAAAATTTCCAAGCTTTGAATTTGACTTCGCAGTAATCGTAAATGAATCTATTTCTGCCGGAGACTTAATGACTTCGATTAAATCAAACGCTGGTAACACATTAAAAAACATTGATATATTTGATGTGTTTGAAGGAGATTCAATTGGACAAGGAAACAAGAGTATCGCCTTCAGGCTAAATTTCATTGATCCTAACAAAACCTTGAATATCAAAGAAGTAGAACCTATTATTAAGCGGGTGGTAAAATCATTGGAGAAGCAATTCTCTGCTAAACTTAGATCTTAGGTTACAAGCAATGAATCAAGTTGCACAACAAAGCGAGCGATTTCGACAATTACTGAGCGAGATCAATAATGAGGTTTCAGAACTCAAGAGTGAAATCAAGGAATTGAAAAAGGACAATGCCAAGCTGAAAACAAAATTGGCAGAAGCCAAAGATAAACAAACAGATATTTTCTCAGCGATTAATGAATCGGAACGTTTGGCTATGCGTCAACACGTTCAAGGACTTGTTAAAAAAATTGATAATCACCTAAGTTCAGAATCATGAAATCAATTAAAGTCACCATTCTCGGCAAACAGTATCCACTCAAAGTTGAAGAATCAGAAGAAGAAAACATGATTCGAATCTGTAATTATGTGAATGAACGCTTCCGTAAATACAGAGAACAACTGGTAAAACAACCGGAATCTACGGTAATGTCTTTAGCTGCTTTAAGCATTGCTGAAGAACTCTTTGAGGCTCGCAACAGCTCTTCTGAAATAGAAAAGAATGAACACCATACTATGGAAAAGGTGAATAAAAGTTTAGAGCGTTTACTAGAACAGATTAAAGAAGAATAATTTGAAGGAAAATACATTGGCTGAAACTGTCAGCATTTTGTTTGTTGGAGATATCGTTGGTTCTCCCGGATTACAATTAACAGAAACCGTTCTTCCAAACCTTATAAAAAAATATGAGGCGGACTTTGTTATTGCTAACGGTGAAAACTCTCATGAAGGTCACGGAATTAATGAGACGATCATTAAAAATCTTCATAATTTAGGCGTTCATGTAATTACCGGCGGCGACCATTCATTCGATAAATGGAAAGTATTTCCGTACATGAGGGAAAATAATACCATCCTCCGCCCTCTCAACTATCCAAAAGGAAATTCCGGTTATGGATTTGGTGTGTACGAAATCCCGGAAACCACTCACAAGATTGGCGTTTTAAATTTACAAGGTCGTACGTTTATGAAAGCGATTGACGATCCATTTTCTGCCGCTGACCGGGCTCTTTCAAAAATCAAGGAAGAAACCAATATCATCTTTGTTGATATGCATGCGGAAGCTACCGCTGAAAAAATTTCTATGGGCTGGCATATTGATGGCAGAGCATCTGTAATGGTCGGCACTCACACCCACATCCCTACCGGAGATGCAAGAATATTCCCCGGTGGTCTGGGATATCAGACAGATGCCGGCATGACGGGTTCGTTCAACTCTTCTATTGGGATGGATAAAAAAGTTGCCATAAAAAGATTTGTTACCGGCGTGCATCAAAAATACAGAGCCGCTGAAGGTGATAATCACTTATGTGGAGTATTTGCGAAAGTCGATGCCGAAACCGGAAAATGCATTCATATTGAACAAGTTACTCATCCTGAGTTTTATTCAAGCAAGGAAAGCTGATGTCTGATCTATTGCTTAAAGCTCAAGGCATTTATAAAAGCTACGCCGATGACAACGGCGGGCCTCCCCTTCAAGTGTTAGAAAACGTATCGCTGGAAGTTAAAAAAGGAACCATAATTTCTATCATTGGATCAAGTGGAAGTGGAAAAAGTACATTATTGCATATCTTAGGCGGATTAGATAAGCCAAACGAAGGCTCAGTACTTTGGGGCGATAAAGAAATCAGCTCTATGAAATCTGATGCTTTAGCCGAATTCCGAAACAAAAATATTGGATTTGTGTTCCAATTCCATCATTTGTTGCCGGAGTTTACTGCTTTGGAGAATATAGCAATGCCGGCTTTGATCGGTGGAGAATCTATTAAGGAAGCTTCAGACCGGGCGCTGGATTTGATGAAAAGATTTGGAGTTGCAGATCGACGATTTCATCGCCCTACTCAGTTATCCGGCGGTGAGCAGCAACGTGTTTCTATGGCTCGGGCTCTAATGAATAATCCTGAGTTAATACTAGCTGATGAGCCAACAGGAAATCTGGACGATGCAAATACTCAGGTTATTCTGGATCTTTTATACGAACTGAGAGATAAGGATGGGGTTTCTGTGCTTTTAATCACACATGAAAAAAATATTGCTGAGCGATCCGATTTAGTGCTTGAAATAAAAAATGGTACTATCGCTTAAAATCGATTTTGGTTAACGCTCAAAAGGCTTATTTTTAAAATCTATAAAAATCATATTTAATTAAATACAAACATGTCAAAGAATTTTACTAAAGAAGAACTCGAACACGATCCGTTATTAGATAAATATACAAGTGCGGTAAACTTCTTTAATACAAACAAAACAATGGTTCTGTCAATAGTGGTTACACTTGTTGTCGTAATCGGGGTTTTAATTGGATATAGATATTATTCTATAGGTCAGGAAGATCAAGCACAAAACTTGCTTGCTACAGCAGAATTAAGTTATTCAAATGGTGACTACCAAACAGCTTTAAACGGAGACGAGTACACTTTGTCTTACGGGTTTGTGCAGATTGCTGATGAATTTTCAGGAACCAACGCCGGCAATCTTGCTGCATATTATGCCGCTGTATCTAATTTCAAATTGGATAACTACGAAGAAGCGTTGGCTTACATTCAGGAATACAAGCATCCCAAAGGAATTATGGGCGTAGGATCTGTTTCCTTCCACGCAACGCTGTTAAAGCTTAATGGTAGCTTAGAAAAAGCAGCCAAAAAGTACGAAGAAGCTGCGAACTGGGATAAGAACGATTCCACAACTCCATTTAACCTTATGAAAGCTGCCAATGTTTACAAGGAATTAGGTAATACAGAAAAAGTAAAAAGTATCGCTTCTACTATTATTGAAGAATATCCTAATAGTGCCGAAGCTACAAACAGTAGAAAGCTTCAAGGTGCGCTAGCTGTTTCTTAAGATTGTTTTCTTAATTGATTAAAAAAAGGCTTCCATGTGGAAGCTTTTTTTGGTTCTAACCCATAACTAGCGCAAGCGTCCCGCTTGTGCGGTTAGTAAACAAGTTCCACATCAAGTAACCCTTTACGACCATAATAATCTTTTGCACTACTAAACAACCAATGTTCCGGACTTTCAACATATCCTGCAACCACAGGATTAAAATGTAAATATTCTAACTTTTGATCTATAATTGAATTCGAGGATAACTCTATCGGATGATTATTTTGTTGCCAGAATTGCCAATCTTTATTGTTTCCATTATTCATTCCTGCATTCATCATCGTAGAAATCATCCATTCCCTTCTACTTTCTTTTGGGTGCTTCATAATCTCCGTTCGTATTGATCTGGAAGTAAAGCTCTTAAAATCTCTGAGAATATTCTGCATAGGTTCTTTTCTTGTACCAATAATCAAATGAACATGACTTGGCATTATACACCAGGCGTAAAGAATTAATCCTTTTTGTTGTTGACAGTAACGTAAGCTATTAACTAATATATCGTTGTATGTTTTTATGGTAAATACGTCGATCCAATTAATAACTGAAAAACTGACAAAGTAAGCTTGTTGTTGATTTAGGAACTTATATTTTCTACTCATTATGTTAAGGCTTTTAATGAGTTAGACAAGTTTGACAACTATTCCTTACAAAAAAGATTGAGTTTCTTTTAAATAGTTCCGTTATCGTTTACTCGCACAAGCGGGACGCTTGCGCTAGGTTTGTGCTTTTTTGTTTTAAAAGTATTTGATCCGCTCTCTACCTATATAATTTCGCTAAATCCCACTTCTCAATAATCCCTTCAATCAAATTAAATACTCTGGTATTTACCTTTTCATAGTATTCTGTAGCTTGGTCTTCGCTAAAAGTTGGGTACCCTTGTCCGGGCTCGTATAAACCAATCGAAGAAGGAAATGGATAAGCCGACCAAGTAGAACCTGCAGGATATGCAGTAGTCATTTCTTCGCCAGTGTATCGGTCTTTATGAATATGCTCAGGTACGATAGCCTGAATGTAAGCTGTTTCATTATTCCCACTATGACCTCCATTCTCTCCAAATACAGCAAACGTATCTTCAGATACTACACTCCACCAATTGATTACCATTATCCTTACCCGCAACTCAGGAGATAGTTTTGCAGCTATGGATTGAAGAATTGCCGTTTGTGGCCCACCGTGTCCGTTCAGAATGATAATGTTCTTAAACTTATTACCGGCTAACCCGTTTATGATATCAGAAACAAATAATTCGTAAGCTTCTTCGGAGATCGCAAACGCACCCGGATAGGCTTGCAAGGAACCTGTCATTCCATAGTTCAATGTCGGGGCGATCATAGCATTCAATTCTCCAGCAAACTCCTTTGCCATTCTTTCCGGAGCTAAGTTATCAGCTCCGTTTGGAATTACCCCATGAGGCTCCAATGTCCCGACAGGCAGCAGTACTGTTTCGATTTGATCAGGTACGAACTCAGCAAATTCCATCCAGTTGATGAGGTTCATTTCTCGGGTGGTGGGTGCTTCCTGGGCAAAACTAAAACAAGTGGTCGCTATTAAAATGGATAAAAGGATAACTGAAGATTTCATAGATTTGTTATGTGGAACTTTTATTTCAAATATTCCAGATAACATACTAAAAATCTGTTTGTGTAGCATTCAAATTGTCTTTCTGTTTATTGTGTTATTTACCTTTCTTGTTTATTATACGCCATTGACGTATATTTTATTAAATTAAATCGTTCTTAATGGAGTTTCTCGAAACGCCTATTTTCACTAAACAGATTACCAAACTCATTTCTGATAAGGAATACCATTTACTTCAGTTACAATTGGCTGTTCGCCCAGAATCGGGTGACATAATAAAAGGAAGTGGTGGTATTCGTAAACTAAGATGGTCAGGTTCTGGACGCGGAAAACGAGGTGGTATTCGGATTGTATATTATTTTATTAATGACGACGAAAAAATATATATGCTTTTTGCATATCCAAAAAATGTAAAGGATGATCTTTCTTCTGATCAACTTAAACAATTAAAAAAATTAGTGGAGGAGCAGCTATCATGAATGAAAAAATGTTTAATGAATTACTTCAAAGCGTTGAACAAGCTGGAAAAATTAACTCTGGAAAATCAAAGGCATACAGAAGTACTATTTTAGCAGAACCTGATGTATCTGCTATCCGTAAAAAATATGAAATGACCCAGCAAGAATTTTCATCTTTGCTTGGAATAAGTGTTGGCACGCTACGCAACTGGGAACAAGGTCGGCGAAAACCACAGGGACCGGCAAAGGTTCTTTTAAGAATTGCAGAGAAAAGACCCAAAGCCATTTTAGAGTCTTTAGCTTAATTATCCAGACAAATAATATCTTTAAAAAACACATAAACTCTTTCCCAAGCTCCTGCTTGGGAGAATAAACTGGAGCTCCTGCTCCAAATACCTAACGAACAGTCCTTCTCATTCATAAAAATTTCAATCTTCCAATAACTTACTTAACGCAAATCACTTCTACATTCAATATTGTGCCGAAGGCATGCCTATGGCAGATATTCAGTATTCGTGATTTAATTACTTCCATTCCAAGACCTTAAACTCAAACAGAATTAACGTATCACTTCAATGAGTAATAAAAAGAGTTTATCACCGGATCAAAAATAAAAGATCAAGCTTAGTTATTCTTCCATTTTCTAAACTGCCATTTACTTATTTTTGGTTATGAATAAAACATTTTCAATAGCCATCCACGGTGGTGCCGGTACCATCCACAAAAGTGAAATGAGTGATGAGGAAGAAGTTGCTTACAAAACTGCTCTTTCTTTAGCTCTTAATAACGGATACAACTCACTTTTTGAAGGGAATTCAGCATTAGATGCGGTTGAAATTGCTGTGTCTTCTCTTGAAGACTCTCCCCTTTTTAATGCAGGAAAAGGTGCTGTTTTCACTCACGAAGGAAAACACGAAATGGATGCGTCCATTATGGAAGGTAAAAACCTTTCGGCAGGAGCTGTTGCAGGAGTTGAAGGAATAAAAAATCCGATTCAATTAGCCCGGAAAATCATGGACGCTTCCGAGCATGTGTTTTTAGCAGGAAATGGTGCTCTTGAGTTTGCTAAAGAACAAGGTTTTTCATTGATGCCTGATGAGTATTTCTACAACGAATTGCGCTATCAGCAATGGCAGGAAGCACTTAAGAATGATGTGGTGCAACTCGATCATTCTCCACTTAAGGAAAACAAATTTGGAACGGTTGGCGCCGTTGCGTTAGATCAATTTGGAAATATTGCTGCAGCTACATCAACCGGGGGAATGACCAACAAAAAATTTGGCCGTGTTGGTGACAGCCCAATGATCGGCGCCGGAAATTATGCCAACAACAATACCTGTGCGGTTTCATGCACCGGAAGCGGGGAATTTTTTATCCGTGGAGTTGTAGCTTACGATGTCAGCTGTCTTATGGAATACAAAGGCTTTTCCTTGTCAGAAGCATGTAAAGAAGTGGTTCATAATCGATTACTAAATATTGGTGGCGATGGCGGACTTATTGCTGTCGATAAAACCGGAAATTTGTGTCTCGATTTCAATACTGATGGTATGTACCGTGGATTGAAAAAAAGCTCCGGTAAAGAACTTATTGAGATTTATAAGTAACCGGAAATGATTTCTATTAAAGTCATTCTTGCGAAGGCAGGAATCTAGATTAAGCTACAACATCATTCCTTGTCTTAAAAAAAGATCCGAATTTCAGGCATATGCCGTGGAATGCCCTCACATGGATTCTAAATGTAGTTTTTTAACAGAATGCTATTGCTTTATCAAGTATTAAGCGAACCAGGCTTTTAAGACAATCGCATTTAGAAACACGAAGGGTGAAAAATGTTCATTTATCGGCGGAGTCAAAATAGCACTCAGGTCGGTTCTTTGACATGCCACTGTAGAATGAAGACCTTTGCAATTTTGAAGTCGATGAATGCAGTGGACCCAGAGTGTTTCTTCGCGACGAGTTTTGGTTCTTTTGATCGTTCAAAAGAACAAGCAGAAATGACACAACAAGATTGGTCGCAAAGTACCTCAACAAAACTAAATCAAATATACTCGGCATCAATAGCTGAAATACTCACTTTACGATCATCAATAGTAAACTCATCATTATTAGCTAAGATATTTATAACCAGATTTCCCAAACTGATCGGGACTCCTTCAGGAAGAATTTCATGGCTGTTATGGGTGAGTTTGCTAGGATCGAAAAGCAACACCATACCTGAACCTATTACTTTAAACCGGTTTCCTTCTTCGATGATAATTCCTGTATCCTCTGCCAAACCAAGCCCCAATAATTCAGGATGAATAGCCATTGCTTCGGCTAATCGTCCGAATCTACCTCTTTTGATAAAGTGAGTATCAATTACCAATCCTTTAACCAAACCCAATCCTCTTGACATATGAACTGCACCTTTATACAGGGATTCTTTACTACTTCCTCCTGCTATCATGTGTTCACTCATCATCATGGCTCCGGCACTGGTACCTGCTATTACAAATCGTTCATTTCGATATCTCGAAGCCATAATTTCATGCGCTTCTGTCCCGCCAATAAACTTAGTAATTTTACTCTGATTGCCTCCGGAAAACATCAAACAGTCGGCAGTTTCAAGAGCCTGAAGAGTTTCTTTTGATGAACTTTGTAAACGATTTCTAATATCCAGCACTTGCAGATTTGTGCATCCCAGTTGGCTAAATGCTTTGATATAATTATTCGATACTTCCTTAGGAATGCCTGACGCAGTAGGTATGATTACAATTTTCGCATCGACTCCTCCGGCTTCCTTAACCACATTACTTAAGATGCTATCCTCAATAAAATCCATTGTATAACTTTCACTTTCTTCAATGCCTTTATCTTCGTTCCCCCCAATCGGAATTAATACTCCTTTGGCTGCCATAATTATATTTTCTTTTTGTCTGCTAAATTGTTATTTCAAGGATTAAAATTTATATACTTTCTTGCAGAGTAACACAATTTATTAACACTCATTTCAACTTTCGATAAATGAAGATTCTTTCTATAAATGCCATGCGTGGACCTAACTATTGGTCTATTCGCAGACATAAACTAATAGTAATGGTTTTAGACTTGGAGGAACTTGAAGAACGTCCTACTAACAAAATAGATGGATTTAGGGAGCGTTTGGAGGAGCTACTGCCTTCTCTTTATACTCATCGTTGTTCTGAAGATACAGAAGGTGGGTTTTTTATGCGTGTTGATGAAGGCACCTGGATGGGACACGTGATAGAGCATATCGCACTTGAAATTCAAACTCTGGCTGGAATGGATGTAGGGTTTGGCAGAACCCGTGGCTACGGAGAGCACGGTGTATATAATGTCGTCTTTTCCTACATGGAAGAAAAAGTGGGCCGTTTTGCGGCAAAAGCATCCGTAGAAATTGCAGAAGCATTGATAGCCGGAGAAGAGTATGATCTGGAAGCTGACATTCAACACATGCGAGAACTCCGCGAAGGCGAGCGTTTAGGACCTTCTACGGGAAGCATTATTAAGGAAGCAGAATCACGCGGTATTCCATGGATCAGGCTTAATAAATATTCCCTTTGTCAGTTGGGTTATGGCAAAAATCAAAAACGAATTCAAGCTACCGTATCTAGTGAAACAAGCAGCATTGCCGTGGAGTTAGCGTGTGATAAAGAAGACACTAAGTATATTCTGGAACAAGCGGAAGTTCCGGTTCCCAAAGGCGATATTGTACGCACTGAAGCAGGATTAGAAGACGCCGTCAAATATATCGGATATCCTTTGGTGATTAAACCCATAAACGGAAATCACGGAAGAGGCATTACTGCTAATCTGGATAATTGGGAAGATACACTGGAAGCCTTTCACGCAGCTAAAGAAATATCACGATCTGTGATTGTGGAGCGATTTATAAATGGAGAAGATTATCGGCTTTTAGTGATCGACTACAAATTGGTTGCTGCTGCAAAAAGAACCCCGGCCGGAGTTACCGGAGATGGAGAATTAACTATTCAAGAGTTAGTTGATAAAGTAAATGAAGACCCACGTAGAGGTTATGGCCATGAAAAGGTATTGACACAAATTACCATCAATGATATGACTGAAGATATCTTAGAACAAGCCGGAAAATCAGTAGATACGGTACTTCCTGAAGGCGAATGGATGGCTTTAAAAGATACTGCAAATTTAAGTACCGGCGGAACATCAACAGATGTAACCGATATTGTTCATCCTCATAATGTTTTTATGGCTGAACGTATTTCCCGACTAATTGGCTTGGACATTTGCGGAATTGATATCATGACTACAGATATTAGTTCTCCATTACACGAAACCGGTGGCGCTGTTCTGGAAGTTAATGCCGGACCGGGATTCAGAATGCATCTGGCCCCTTCTGAAGGATTACCAAGAAATGTTGCTGCTAACGTTGTGGATATGTTGTTTCCACCGGGAGAAAAATATAAGATTCCAATTGTAGCAATTACAGGAACCAACGGTAAAACAACCACCACTCGTTTGATTTCTCATATCATGAGAATGAAAGGATACAAAGTTGGATATACAACTTCAGATGGAGTATATATTCAAAACCGACTACTGGTTCAAGGAGATTGTACCGGACCTGCAAGTGCAGAATTTGTACTTAGAGATCCTACTGTTGATTTTGCAGTATTAGAATGTGCCAGAGGTGGCTTATTGCGAGCCGGACTTGGTTTTAAATCCTGTGATATTGGTATTGTTACCAACGTGGCGCCCGATCATTTGGGACTCAAAGGAATACATTCCATAGAACAATTGGCAAGAGCGAAAGGAGTAATCCCGGAAACCGTACATGCTGATGGTTATGCGATCCTTAATGCCGATGATGATCTGGTTTATGCGATGCGAAAAGATGTAAAAGCAAATGTGGCTTTATTTTCGATGGATGAAAACAATCCCCATATAAAAGCCATTGCTAAAGTGGGCGGATTATCCGCCGTGTACGAAAACGGGTACATCACCATTTGCAGAGGCGAATGGAAAATGCGTATAACCAAGGCTATAAACGTACCTTTAACATTTGGTGGAAAAGCTACTTTCATGATTCAAAATGTATTGCCGGCTACTCTTTCCGCATACATAAATGGCGTAGGTTTAGAAGATATCAAAGTGGCGTTGGAATCCTTTATTCCGTCCCCTTCTCAAACTCCGGGACGTTTAAATATGTTTGAATTCAAAAGTTTTAATGTGCTTCTGGATTATGCTCATAATCCTGCCGGATTACGCGCCCTTAATAATATGATCCAGCGAATGGACCACACTCCTAAGGTCGGCATCATTGCCGGAATTGGGGATCGCAGAGATCAGGACAATATGGAGATTGGAGAAGTTGCTGCGGAAATGTTTGACGAAATAATTATTCGTCAGGATAAACACTTGAGAGGCAAAACGGATACTGAATTAATCGAAATGCTTTCTGAAGGAATTAAGAAAATAGACCCAAAGAAAAAAGTAACCATCATACCAAAAGAAAGTGAAGCCATTGAACACGCTATCACGAATGCAAAACCCGGAAGTTTAGTAGTAATTTGCAGTGATGTGGTTCCTGATGCTTTGGCCTTAGTTACTAAATTCAAAGAGGAAGAAGCTAAAAACTTGTATGACTTTACTAAAGACGATATTCCGAATCTTCAGAACTAAAAGTGATTATATTATTCTTTGAATACCAAGAATAAAATTAAATATGAAGCTGACATAACAAGACTAAAGTTCATGTTATGTTGGTGTTAACCAAAATGTGAAACAGAACCACTGTATGTATTAATGAATTTCTTTATCTTTTAAAAAAACCCTCCAAATATGGATATTCAATCTTTAAAAATAGAACTTACCCGAATCATTCTTGAAACAGAGAGTACAGATTTATTAAAGAAACTTTTGGCGGATCTGAAAAAAGAAAAACGTGATTTTTGGTTAGATCTTACTGAGGATCAAAAGAATGAAATTGAAATAAGTAGAGAGCAGATACAAAATGGAGAGACCGAAGATTGGGAATCAATCAGTAAGAGACTTTCATGAAAGTCCGGTTTTCACTTTTATCTGTACTAAAATTGGAAAAACTTCTTGAATATCTGGAACAAGAATGGGCGGAAGATTCGAAGAACAAATTTCTAAAAGACCTGAATACGAAACTTGATTCTATCAAAGAGAATCCCAAAGCATTTCCGGCAAGTACTTTAGAACCTAAGGTAAGAAAATGTGTTGTTACTAGGCAGACCACTATTTTATATGAAATTCAGGATGATTCAATTTTTATCTTAACCGTAGTTGATAATCGTCAAGATCCAGATAAAATAAAGAAGGAAATAAAAAAACACTTTGGCTAGCAAAAGCAGAATTAATACCACTCTTCGCTGAGCTTCCTGAACAACTCGGTTTTGAATGTATAGAATCGAAATTATTCCTGGATAAAATCGTGCAGAATCACTTTGTGAGAATCCGGAAATAAGTGGGTTAGATGTTTATAACCTGAGTACGACATAAAAACTGTAATTCAAATCCATCTAGAATCAATCCACGGTGTATGCCTGCGCCAAAGACATCCCTCAGGAAGAATCTGGATCTTTTTCAAAGAAAACTAATGCTATTATAACACAATCTAGATTCCTGCCTGCGCAGGAATGACGTTAAAACACTTATTTTGAACTATCTTAATATCGAACTGAGGTTTATACATTCATGTTTTTTTAAACTTTAATCCCTGCCATCTCCATGATCTTATTCCACTCTTCTTCTCTCACAGGAGTTATGGATAATCTAGAAAGACGGAAAAGCTCCATATTATCTAACGCAGATTCTTCTTTCATTGCTTCTCTGGTAACAGGATTATCGAATTTTTGGATGAATTTCACATCTACTAAATACCATCGTGGATCCGATTCTTTGCTTTTTGGATCAAAATACTTGGATTCAGGATCGAATTGAGTTGGATCGGGATATGATTCGCTTGCTACTTCCATTGTTCCAACAATAGCCATCGGCTTAGCATTAGAATGATAAAAGAAAACTTTGTCACCAATTTTCATTTCATCTCTCATATAATTTCGGGCAGCGTAGTTCCTGATTCCGTCCCAGGGCTCCACTCCTGCTTTCTCCATGTGATCTATCCCAAATACATCCGGTTCCGACTTCATTAACCAATACTTACGTTCGCTCATTGCATTCGCTCCAATTAAGAATTTTTCAATTAAGAATTATGAATTGATCATTCTTAATTCTTAATTGAATCATTGTATTTCTTCACATACCACAAAATTGTGTCTCTCAACATTCCATCAAAATCTGGATTTGGTTCCCATTCAAGCTCTCTTTTTATCTTAGAAGCATCAATTGCATAACGGAAATCATGTCCCAAACGATCAGTAACAAAATTGATCAAGTTCTTATAATCTCCATCAGGACCCTTCCCAACTTCTTCATTCAGAATGTCACAAATTTTATGAACCAGATCCAGGTTCTTCCATTCGTTATTGCCACCGATGTTATAAGTTTCTCCGGCTTTGCCTTTCATAAAAGCAGTTTCCATAGCGGAGCAATGGTCTATAACATTTAGCCAATCTCTTATATTTTGACCCGTTCCATATACCGGAATCGGGTTATGCTGTATAGCACTTCTAATAACTGTTGGTATCAATTTTTCGTCATGCTGATGCGGTCCATAATTATTTGAACAGTTTGTAGTAACTACATTCATCCCATACGTATGGAAGTAAGCGCGTACAATCATATCGCTACTTGCTTTAGAAGCACTGTATGGTGAATTGGGCGCATAAGGAGTTTCTTCAGTGAAAAAGCCATCGTCTTTTAGCTCACCATACACTTCATCCGTAGAAACATGAACAAAACGATTTACTTTCCAAGCTTTTTCATCTTCCTGCCAAAGCTGACGACATTCTTCCAAAATATTAAAGGTACCAACAACATTAGACTGTATAAATGGCTCAGGTCCTGTAATTGAATTATCAACATGCGATTCTGCCGCTAAATGAAATACGCCATCAGGTTTAAATGATTTAACGATATCCTGAACTTCTTCTCTATTTATAAGATCTATTTTTTTAAAATAATAGCGTTCAGAATCTTTCAGAGGCTTTAAATGAGAATGATCTGATGCGTATGTAAGTTTATCAATATTCATAATGGTCCAATCCGGATGATCTTTAAATAGTTTAAGAATCAAATTTGAACCGATGAACCCGGCTCCACCTGTTACAATAATTTTTTTCAAAATGTATCCTCTTCTTTAAGTGATGAAAATAGTGGTAATTTCCTGTCTTTATCCGAAAGTATTGGTCGAGACACGTCCCAATTTATTCGAATTAAAGGATCATCCCATCTAATACCTCGTTCTCCATCTTTATTGTAATAATCAGAACATTTATAAGACACGATTGCTTGTTCGCTTAGTACTGAAAATCCATGAGCAAATCCTTTTGGCACAAGCAGCGTTCTATGGTTCTTTTCCGACAACTTAAATGCAACGTAATTCCCAAATGATGGAGAACTTTTTCGTATATCAACGGCTACATCTAAGACTTCTCCTTTCAGGCATGTTATCAGTTTATCCTGGGGACTTTCAATTTGATAGTGTAACCCGCGAATGGTGTCTTTATAAGATTTTGAAACATTATCTTGCACAAACTCCAGATTAAATCCTATTTCTTCAAGATGGGTTTTTCTAAATGATTCAAAAAAATAACCCCTATCATCTTCAAATACCTGAGGCTCAAAGACAAAAACCCCTTTTATCCTGCTTTCATTGATATTCATTCTAAATGCTCAAGTAAATTTTTAAGTCCAACTTTCCAGTGTGTTATATTAACTTCTTCAATTTTACTGATTTTTTTTGTGCTTAGCTTAGAAAAAGCCGGACGTTTAGCTTTTGTTGGAAATTCTTCAGAAGAAACGGGCTTAACATTAACAGTAATTCCTTTTTGATCAAATATCTCTTTGGCAAATTCATACCAAGTAATTAACCCATTAGAAGTAGTATGAAATATTCCTGTTTCTTTACTTTTTAATAATTGGTAACTATGTGCAACTACATTTTCTGTGAAAGAGGGACTTCCAAACTGATCATCAACAAGATTTAAATTATCTTTTTCTTTACCAAGCCGTAGCATTGTTTTAACAAAATTATTCCCATACTTCCCACAAAGCCACGATACTCTCATCAGTAAATAATTGCAACCTGACTCTTCAATAGCTTTTTCTCCTAAAAATTTTGAGTAGCCATATTTGTTCACCGGATTTCGTTCATGGTTTTCAGGATATCCATCCGGCAATTGCTCTTTATCTTCTTCTTTCCCGGAAAAAACATAATCCGTTGAGAAGTGAACCAGCTTAATATCCAATTCTCCACAAAGTTCTGCTATATACTTAACGGCTGTTGCATTCACATTTATGGATTGTTGCTCAAAATCCTCAGCTTCATCAACTTTAGTGTATGCTGCGCAATTAATTATCACATCCGGATTATGTTCTGATAATTTCTCTTTTAACTGATCCTTATTTGAAATATCAAGTTCAGCTGAATTAAAAGCAGAAAAAGAAATCTCGTTAAATATGCAGAAATCTATCCACTCCATTCCCAGTTGTCCTCCGGCTCCTGTAATCAAAAGCTTCATATATCAGCCTTGAACTAGTTTATTAGCATGTTTATAAGATTCAAGAGTTCCGGCATCGGTCCACCACCCTTCTAACACTGAACTCTTCATTTTTCCCTTTCGAATGTAGTAATTGTTTACATCCGTAATTTCTAACTCTCCTCTGCCTGAAGGTTTCAGTGTTTTAATACAGTCAAAAACAGTCTCATCATAAAAATAAATACCGGTAACCGCATAATTTGATTTAGGCTTCTTCGGCTTTTCCTGAATTGAAATTACAGTTTCGCCATCTAGTTCAGCAACTCCGTATCGTTCAGGGGCATCCACTTCCTGAATAAGTATTTGAGCACCTTCCCCAGCATAATTATCAACAGCTTTTTGTAGAGAATGCTCAAAAATATTATCTCCAAGAATTACAACCACAGGATCATTTCCTGCAAAATTCTCTGCTAATCCCAAAGCTTGTGCTATACCGCCGGCTTCATCCTGAACCTTGTAAGTAAATCGACATCCGAAATCCTTACCGGAACCAAGCAAATTTACCACATCACCCATATGATCTGTTCCTGTTACAATTAATATCTCTCCAATTCCTACCTCTGTAAGTTTATTGATGGGATGATAAATCATTGGTTGATCGCCAACAGGCAATAAATGCTTGTTTGTAACCTTTGTAAGCGGGTAAAGTCGGGAACCTGTTCCACCAGCTAAAATTATTCCTTTCATGTAAATCTGAATCTTATTGTTTTACGTAATTTATATCACAGGACATAAGTTGCATCAATGTTAATGGCTACCAAACTACTCTTTATTGCCAACAATTAGAAACGTAAAATACCATTTACTTCTATTAGATTTTTACAATATAAGTGGCTTTTAGAGTTATTGGAGTACATTTTTCGTATTTTCTTATAGATGAAATTATACCTTAACTTTATTCTCACACTTCTTTTTGTTTCTGTCTTTGGGATTAATGCAGAAGCACAGGATAAAGTATGGACAGGAGCGGTTAATTCATCTTGGCATGTAGCCGGTAACTGGAATCCTTCAGGAGTACCTAATTCGAGCCAAACTGTATCCCTGCGAGGAAATATAACTCCATATCCTGAGATAACTTCCAACGTTACAGTAAGCTCAGTTACTATCAATCAATACTATTCCAATCCCGGAGATCAACTTACTATTCGCAACAACGCCACACTCACAATTACCGATGACTTTACTTTGAGTGGTGCAGGTATTTTGAACATTGTAAACGGACATCTTGAAATGACAGCTACCGCCAATGGTCAAAATAACTTAAATCTAAATTCTGCTCAATCTGTTATAAATATCACCAATGGGAGTTTTACTGCTGGTACTGTTTCTGAAGATATAGATGTAGAAATAATCGGCACAGTAAATCTTGGAAACGGAACGTTTACTGTAAACGGGGATTTTGATGTTTCCAATAGTGATACATTTAATGCAGAAGATGGCAACGTAATAATAAATGGTAATACAACAGTAAACGGAACTTACAATGGTGATAATGGAAACACTACCTTTAATGGCGGTGTTGATGTTCGAAGCGGTGGTGTTTTGAATTTAGATTCCGGAACTATCACATTTAATGGAGAAACATTTGTTGGAAATAGTGGAACGGTTAATCTGGGTGATGGAAACGTATTTATCAACGATAATCTTGAGGTAAAAAGTGGTGGTTTCTTTAATGTTGAAGACGCAACAGTAACCGTTACCGGAAATGCCGACTTTACCAGTAATGGAAATCTTACAATCGATGAAGGAACTATTAACATTACAGGAAATGCAAATCTAAGTAGTGGCGGTAGTTTTGATCTGAACAATGGTAGCTTGAATGTAGGCGGTGATGCATCATTCACATCTGGCGGAACGGTTAATGCAGGAAATGCCAATATCGAACTTGAAGGAAATTTCACGGTACAAAACGGAAGTAACTTTAATGCCGGTTCCAGTACAGTAACTTTTAGTGGTGACTCTACACAGACGATTACTTCAAATGGGAATGTGAGTTTTTATAATGTTGTTGTTGATTCAGGAGCAGTTTTAAACACAGATGGTGGTTCCGGAAATACTATTATCATTGAAAATAATTTAGTGGTTAATGAGGGTGGTGGGGTTGAAGTTGAAGGTGATGACCAAATCGCTGTGCAAGGTGATATACAAGGTGATGGAAATATTAACAGCCCGAACCCATTTGCAATTTCGGCAGTAGCTCCAAATCTTACTACTGTGGTAATTACTTTCAATAAAGCGATGAAAGAGATTCCGGCAGAAACAATTAGCAATTACAGCATTCGCCGCGTAAGTAACTCCGCTTCCGTTTCTATAAGCAATGCAGTGCTTAATACCGGTGGTAACAGTAAAGAGGTAACACTTATTATTTCAACTATCGTTGAAAATGTTGAGTACGAAATCACCATGAATAATCTTCAAAGTACGGATAATGGAACCATATCTGCCAACCATAAAAAGCGATTTAAAAAAGCAAACCTTATCTTTTACAGCCGTCAATCAGGAAATTGGAGTACAAATAGTACCTGGTCAACAACAGGCCATGCGGGAGCATCTGCAACTTCAAATCCGGGAAATACCAACAATGCAACTATCATAGTTGGTGATGGAGATGTTGTTACTATCGCCGGCTCAACTTCTATTGTAAGTCAAACTTCGGTTCAAGTAAATGTAAGTTCTAAATTGATAGTTGGAAGTAGTGGTGTTTTAACTACAGGTTCAAAGATTATTACAGGTTCAGGAACTTTTCAGGTCACAACCGGAACTTTACAAATTGGTTCAGCTAATGGAATAGCATCTTCAGGATCTACCGGGAATATTCAAACTTCTACGCGTTCATTTGGCACTTCCGGCTCTTACACATACAATGGAGCAAGTGCTCAGATTACAGGAACAGGGTTGCCTTCCACCGTTAACAATTTAACAATCAATAATTCATCAGGCGTTACAATTGATGCCGATGTAGAAGTAACAGGAACGCTGTCTCTAACATCCGGGACTTTTACTATTGAATCCGGCAATAACCTGATTGCAAATACAAAATCAATAAGTTCAGGTAGTATAAGAATGAAACAAACGATCTCAGGTTCGAATGGCTGGCGATTACTAGCCTCTCCTATTTCATCTGATTACAACGACTTCCTTGACGCCATTGATACACAAGGTTATCCCGGTTCTTCTTTAGGAAATGCATCTGCTGACAGCCTTCAGCCAAATATTTTGTACTATGAGGAATCATATCCGGGAACAGACAGTCAACGATGGAGAGCTCCGGCAAATGCTTCTACTACGATAGAAAAAGGCCTCGGCCTATATACTTACGTATTTGGTGATATTGCTTCTGACTCCCGTTACAACACTCCTTTTCCTGCAGATATAACTGTTGAAGGTCAGGAGCATTCAGGTTCTGTAGATTTTGGAGTAACTTACACAACTGCAGCGGATTCCGGGTGGAATTTGATTGGAAATCCTTATGCAGCTACCATCGATTGGGACGATTCCGGAAATTGGACCAAAACAAACATTGACAACACAATTTATATTTGGGATTACACAACAAGCCAGTATAAAACTTGGAATGGAACTACCGGCGATATAGGCAATGGATTAATTTCTCCATTTCAAGGATTCTGGATAAAAGCGAATGACACAAATCCTTCCTTAATTGTCGAAGAAGATGCAAAAACAACCGGTGGTACTTTCATTGGAAAGGTAAATACATTAGAATTTGACCCTGAACCAAAGTTTTCAATAGTTCTCTCTGATGATCTGAATAAGACTTCTACTCATTTTATGTTTTCAAAAAGTGCTAAAATTAATAAAGACGCTAAAGATGCATATCGATTGGTCCCTCCTCCGGGCATTCCTTCATATCTTGATTTTGCCTCAGTGTCTGATAATGGTAATAGATTTTCTATCAATAATTTGCCCAGAAGCTTCGGAATACCTATCGAGATCCCACTTTCAGTTGATTCCTATGAAAAAGGGTATTCAGTAGATAAACCACTTCATTTTTTATTCAAGAATTTTAAGAATATTCCCGAAGGTTGGACTATTTACCTTGTAGATACCAAACTTGACAAAGAAATTGATATACTTTCTGAACCAACCTATTTATTTAATTTTGAAGGAAATTATGGTAAGGCTGCTCCTAACAATACCTTTGGAAATAAACCGAAAATCACTTCTAAAGCTTCTTCAAAAAATAGATTCTATTTAAGGATTGATCCGGGTTCTGATGCCTCTGATCTTCCTAATCAATTTACATTGAACCAAAATTATCCTAACCCTTTTAATCCTTCTACAAATATTAAATTTACGCTTCCGGTTCAAAGCTCTGTTACTTTGGAAATTTATGACATACTTGGCAGAAGGGTAACAACTCTGGTTTCTGAAGAACTATCTGCAGGAGAACACATTTACGAATGGAATGCAAGCAGACAAGCGAGTGGTGTTTACTTGTATCGGTTGGTAACATCAGAAGGGAATTACTTCAAAAAAATGACGTTGCTCAAGTAAAAATTAAGAAACTCTATAGTTTGGTATTAGAATTGATTAATTAAGTGGTCTAAGAGATTATTGGCTACGTATATTCTTAAGTAATTAATCTATCCACAAATCTTGAATATTACTTTTAATTATACAAAGACATTCTCGTTAGCAGTACTCTTGTTTTCACTGCTCACAATAGATTCTTATGCTCAACTTTCAGGCTATACAAACAGATTTAAAGGGCAAGTTAATGCCTCACAGGTTCCTGGAACATCTAATTTAACCAACTTTCCTGTTCTGTTGAGTTTCCCTTTAAATGATTTAAGAACTACCGGCAATGGAGGTTTTGTTCAAGATGCCCAAGGCGATGACATCACATTTACTGCCGCTAACGGCACTACTATTCTAAGCCATCAACGGGAATCTTACAATCCTGCAACGGGCGCTATCGAGTTTTGGGTCCGTTTCCCTACCCTCTCTGCAACAGCAGATACTGAATTTTACATCTACTTTGGAAACCCAAGCATAACAACCGATCAGTCTAGTCCAAATGTGTGGGATTCGAACTATAAGATGGTTCTACACTTAAATAATGATGTACTTGATGCTGCTGGAGAAGGAACCAATGGTACCGATAACGGAACTTCGGACGTAGCAGGTCAAATTGGTAGAGCACGTTTTTTTGGAAACAATCAAGGTGACCAAATTGTAGTAGCTGATAATGGTGTCTCACCGCTTGATATCGCAGGAAATATTACCATTTCATTTTGGATGTTTGGTACAAACTTTGGCGACTTACCCGATATTATTACTAAAGGAACATGGAATGATGGATACGGAGTTTGGCCTACTGGTGATGGAGGTCGATTGGTTTTTCAAATCAATAACGATGACTTAAGAACTGGCAATGGCGTGGTATTTGAAAACCAATGGCAATATGTTACCGTAACGCGTGCTTCTAATGGAGATCGTTTTATTTATGTTGACGGATCTCAGGAAGCCAATGATAATTCTACGGCATCATTCAGTATCAGCGATGACGATCTATTCCTTTCTTCTACTCAATATGACTATGAAGGAGGTTTGGATGAGGTTCGCATTTCTAACATAACAAGATCTCAAGATTGGGTAACAACTGAATATAATAATCAAAGTTCGCCATTAACATTCTTTACGCAACTAAATTCAGAACCGATTTTAGCTAATATTGAGGCGGGTACAATCACTTATAACTCGGGCGACTCCCCTACGGTTATCACTTCAACGCTTACCATATTTGACGGAGACGACACCAATATTGAAGGCGCTACTGTTGCCATAACTTCCAATTTTGACTCTTCAGAAGACGTCCTGAATTTTGTAGATCAAAACGGGATTACCGGTTCTTATGCTGCGGGTACTGGAATACTTACGCTAACTGGAAGTTCCAGCATTACTAATTATGAAACGGCATTGCGAAGTATTACTTACGAGAATACAGATCCTGTTCCCAGCGAATCTGTTCGAACGATCAGTTTCACAGTTAATGATGGAGATGATAACAGTAATACTAGAACCCGAAACATCAATGTTGTAAAAGTAAATATTGCTCCCGTTTTAAGCGGTCTCGAATCTAGTTCTATAATTTACTTTGCAGGCAATGGTCAGCGATCAATCACATCTTCCATTTTAGTGAGTGATGCTGACGATACAAATATTGAAAGCGCAACTGTCTCAATTACCACTGGTTTTAACTCTTCAGAAGATGTACTGGCTTTTGTTGATGCGAATGGAATAACAGGCTCGTACGCAAGCGGAACAGGTATTTTAACTCTTTCAGGGAGCGCTTCAAAAGCAACTTATCAAGCAGCTTTAAGAACCGTTACCTACGAGAACACTGCTGGCTCTCCCGACATGACTACCAGGACTATAAGTGTTTCCGTAAATGATGGCACTGAAAATAGTACTACAGTAACCCGAAATGTAGAATATCCAGATAACATTACTGAACTTGCCTCATATAAAAGTACGGGCGTTTTCCATTATGATGCACAGGACGCCGATGGAGATGGAAACAGTGGAACCAACCAGCCTGGCAACGGTGCTTTATCGCCATGGAGTGATCGATCTGATAACGTTGGAGCCAGTGGCGCAGATATTTCTGCTTCGAATGGAACTGTTAGTAATCAACCACTATTAAATTCTAGTTATTTAGGTAATCGAAGCGCACTTTTGTTTGATGGTACTGATGATAATCTTTCTCCAGTAAATAATGCACTGCTTAATACTGATTCCTATACAGAGAAGTCATTCGCTATGGTTTTCAGAACCGGAAATTCTACAAGTGGTCTTCAAATGATGTTTGAACAAGGCGGCGGGACTAGGGGTTATCAGTTAAGTATAAAAGATGGAACCCTATATGCATTCGTTTGGAATAATGCAGAATGGGGAAGTGGAAATCAATATAAGTCTATTAATTTAGGCAGTGTTCAATCTAATACTTCCTACATTGTTATTGCTAGTCATGATGCCACAGATGCTTCATTAGTTAATAAAGTTTGGGAAGCTAATGTAAATGGAGGTGCCATTTCTACTCTTACGAATGTAGATTTTCAACGTGCACATTCCGGGGGAGCAGAAATTGGTGAAGAAGACGGTACTCGAGACCCTGTTACTACTGGTAATAATCCTGCAGGAAACAATAATTTTAATGGGTTTATTGCAGAATTTATATCATGGAATACTGCTTTAACAACAACTGATTTCACTAACATATATGGTTTTCTAAGTGATAAATGGTTTAATACACCTTCCGTTATTTCCGGAATTGAAATTTCTGATTTGAGTTATGATGAAGCTGATCCTGCAACCAATATCACTTCTACAATAACAGTAACTGATGCCGATGACACGAATCTTGATAGTGCAAAAGTGTATATCTCTTCTGGCTTTCAAAGCTCTGAGGATGTACTTGCTTATTCAACCGCTTTAGGAATTACAGGTTCGTATAATTCTTCAACCGGAGTGCTCACATTAACGGGCACTACTACGGTAGCCAATTACCAAACCGCGCTTAGAAATGTAACCTATCAAAATACCGAAACTACCAGCCCATCTACCACTACAAGAGAAGTCAGTTTTGTTGTGTACGACTGGGATGACGAAAGCGGAATAGTTACCAGAGAAATTCAAATTATTCCTTCAAACGATGTTCCAACTCTTTCCATTACTGATGTTTCAACGATCAGTTTTACGGAAGGTGATAGCCCAGTTCAAACAACCTCTGATATAATTGTTGCGGATAATGATGATGCTAATCTGCAAGGTGCAACCGTATCATTTGCCAATAACTACTTTCTTGGTGAGGATATTCTCAATTATGCCAATGCAAATGGAATAACAGGCTCATTTAACAGCACTACCGGGGTTCTCTCACTTTCTGGAACAACAACGCTTGCCAATTACCAAACTGCTTTACGTTCTGTTGCTTACGAAAATATAAGTTCCGATCCCGTGACAAGCTTAGACAGAACAATAGAATTCCGTGTTTTTGATGGCATAGATAGTAGCGCAACCGGTATTACTCGCCCAATATCTGTTTCCAGCTTAAATACTGCTCCTAGCCTTGGTTCGGTTGAAGCTTCCAATCTTTTTTACCCTGTTGGTGATACCGTTGCTGTTACGGAAACAATTACGTTAGCAGATCCTGATAATACAGAGATTGAAAGCGTTACTTTTCAAATTACAACAAACTATAATAGTGCTGAAGATACTCTTGTTTTTGAACCTTTATTCGGAATAACGGCTGCCTGGACTCTTGGAAGTGGAACGCTTACTCTATCGGGACCTGCCTCAAAAGCAGATTTTCAATCTGCAATGAGAACGGTGAAGTATGCAAGTAGAGTAACAACTCCTACCGATGTACCCCGAACAATAGAAATTCAAGCAGATGACAATGAGGCTTCAAATAATCTTAGTAATATTGTTACCAGATCTATTTCTTTTAGCATCCCAAAATCAGTGTCTGATTTACTTTTCTGGTTAAAAGGTGATGCAGGTACTTTTAATGCTACTTCCGGCGGTAGTGCTAGTACCGATGGAGGAATAGTTCGAAGATGGGAAGATCAAAGTGGGAACGGAAGAGACTTCACTACTTCCGGTACAGCGCCTGTATTCCAAACAAATGAAGCTACCATTAATTCTCAAAATGCTATTGAATTTCCAAGTGGATCGGCTGTTAGATTAGAGGATAGCGATGCTGAAAGTTACTTAAACGGGTTAGACGAGCTTACTATATTCTTTGTAATTGAAGCTGACGTTGTAGGGACCGACCGTGGTTTTTTCACGGCCAGAGAACCCAACGGAAATGATGAGGTTTTGAGCCTTCGTTACGATGCTACCGGACAAGATGGGGTTGCAACCAATGTAATAACTACCGGAATGAGAGACTTGCCTACAGCTTTCTCTCAATCCAGTTTTGAAGATGCTCAAACAACAGCGGGTCAGATAGTTATGCTGAAATGGACATCAGAAGAAAACTACGAGCTTTATATAGATGGCGTTCTGAGCAATCCATCCTTTTTTCAGAATGTTCCTACAGGCGTATTGACAGACGTTAAATCGGCAATTATTGGTCAGGGAAGCCAGGATGCTAGCAATAGTTGGGATGGTTTAATTGCAGAAGTGATTATGTATGGATCAGAAATATCAATCCCCGATCAAGAAACTGTTGAAGATTATCTTTCTACTAAATATGGTATATCAATTCGATCTTTAACAGCTGCAACTGGTGGAGAAGCTATTTCAGCGGATGACGCAAGTATTGCTCCCTCTCCTGCTTTTACAACGTTAACAGGACCAAGGGTTCAGGAGAGTTTTGCAGGAGAATTTACAAACGGCGGTACTTTTGTATTTAACGCCCCTACAGGTTTTCAGTGGGATACCGGCTCCAGCCCAACTGTTACAAGTACGGCTGCGTTTGGAGGTACTACTTTATTAGATGCTTCATTTACAAGTATTACTGCAACTAAAATCACGTTTACAATATCTGCTGTTTCCACTAGTAATCCAGGAGAGTTAACATTTGGAAACTTGAGGGTGCAACCTACTACTGGTGATTTGCCAAATACCGGAAACATAAAAAATACCGGAACTACCGGTCTTGGTGGATCAACAAGCTATGGAACCCTTACTATGGTTGCAGGTACTCAAATTGAGATGGAATTTTCAGAACAACCTTCCACGTCAAATGTAAGCTCAACTATTTCACCCGCAGTAAGAGTTCAGCTTATTGATCAGTTTGGAAATCCTGTTGAAGAAAGTCGGGTAAATATTAGTGTGGCTTTAAATCAGGTCTCTGGTACCGGTATTCTTTCAGGCACTACCTCGCAACTAACAAATTTATTCGGGATTGCCGAATTTGCCAATTTATCTGTAGATGATGTTGGAACTTATTCGTTCACAGCATCCAGCTCCGGACTAGCAAATACTACCAGTAATGAGTTTGATGTAGTAGTACTGGGGCAATTAACTCAATTCATTGTTTCCAGAACTCCTTCTGGAAATATCGCCAATAAATTAGCCGGCCAAAGTTTCAATATCAATATAATTGCAATTGATGGTGCACAGGATACCGTAGATACTTTTACAGGAACTGTTGTTATATCTTCAAATTGCACACTTGGTACCGGTGGAGGTACTACCACTAGTTTTGTGGAAGGAGTTTTATCTTCTAAAACAGTATCCGTTTCAAGTGTTGGTTCTTGTTCAATTACCGCAACTAATTCTTCGGGTTCAGAAACGGGAACCAGTAACTCATTTAATGTAACTCCCGGAGCGGCATCAACATCTACAACAACCATTTCAGCAAGTCCATCTGTAATTTTGAACGATGGTTTTTCTACCTCTACCATCACTGTTCAACTAAAAGATTCAGAGGGTAATAACAGAACCGTTGGTGGTGAAACTATTGCACTAAATACCACCGATGGAGCCCTTAGCTCTGTTACAGATAATGGAAATGGAACTTATACGGCTACATTAACTTCATCAGTAATAGCAGGTACAGCTACAATTACAGGAACTTTGAATGCAGTAGCGATTACTGATAATGCTGAGGTAGAGTTTGCAGCATTTAACAATCTATGGAGATCTTCTGTTGGCTCTATTCCAAATGCAAGAAATTGGGATTTAGCTACAAACTGGAGTTCCGGATCAGTGCCTGTTCCCAGTGATAAAGTGTTAATTCCAGCAAATCCTTCAGCTGGTAATGAGCAACCGGTAGTTAATACAACGAATACAACTATAACTCAACTATCCATTGAATCTGGTGCTTCTGTTACTGTTTCCGGTGGTAAAGAACTTATTGTTACCGGAGAGCTTTCGGGGGAAGGAGAAGTTCTGGGGAGTAATACCGATTCTGTTACGGTTGGTGGGGATCTTGGAATATCTGATATGTCGGTTGGATATGTTAAACTTGATGGTAGCAACAATCAGGATGTTACTACACCAAATGACTATGTAAATCTGGAACTTGATAATACAAACGGTGCAGATTTCTTTGCCAATCTGACTATTTCAGATTCTCTTAAACTAACAAACGGAATTCTCTTTATGCCTACTGGTACTAACCTGATAGCAAATTCCAAGTTATATGGATCTGGAAATATTCGAATGCAACGCCGAATATCAGGCTCTCGAGGTTGGCGTGTCCTCTCCTCTCCTTTTAATACTACTTATGGTGATTTCTTGGATGGCACTTTAACCCAAGGATACACAGGATCAACTTTAGGAGCCGCTGCTCAGGATAGCTTGCAACCAAATGTTCTTACTTATCTGGAAACTTTTGAGGGAACAGATAATCAGCGATACAGAGCTCCTGGTAATATCACTGACAATGTTGTACAAGGCCAAGGAGTTTTCGTATTCGTATTCGGTAGCATTGCAGCTGATTCGAGATATAATGATCCACTTCCTGATACTTTAGATGTTCAGGGTCAAGAATGGAATGGTGATGATACAGAAGTTGATTTCGGTATCACATACACCGCTGCTGCAGACACAGGTTGGAATCTGATTGGAAATCCATTCCTTGCAACGATTGATTGGGACGATTCTCCTAACTGGACTAAGACAAATGTTGAGTCAACTATCTATATCTGGGATCCTGCATCAAATGGCGGAGAGGGAGAATACCTTACTTGGAACGGTGTAACCGGTACCTTACCAACAGGTGGTTTAATTGCCCCTTTTCAAGGGTTTTGGGTTAAGGCAAATGCTGCCTCGCCAGAGTTAAAAGTGAAATTAGATGCTAAAACTATTGGTGGTGGATTCTTAAGAAAAGAAACTGGGAAAGTAGTATCTGACTCATCTAAAATTAAAGAATTAGATACTGGTATTAGGAGAATTGGACTCGCAGTACTTTCAAGTGAAGGTCGTTCAAAAAAAACCAATATTATGTTTTCAGATGAAGGTAAAATATCTAAAGATAATCTTGATGCCTATCGTCTTCTGCCTCTTTCAAATTCCCATATAGAATTTCATTCTTTACTTGAAAACGGTACCGAACTGGCTATCAATAACTTACCTCTAGCCTTCAATTCCAGACTATCTATCCCTTTGCATGTAAATGCTTTTGAGGATGGCATCCCTTTTTCAGGAGAGTTTACAATACTTTGGGATGAGCTTAGAACAATTCCGCAAGATTGGATTTTGACATTGGTTGACAATGAAACAGGGGAAGAAGTAAATATGATGGAAGAGATGTCCTACACATTTAATCATTCTACTAAATCAAAAATATCCACGAATTACTCATCAAATCCGCTTACTCCCAACTATTCAATTAGAAAAAAAGCGACAACTCAGTCTACAAGATTTACCTTAAAAATAAGCACAGAAGATATTGAACTTAATATTCCGGAAGAAGTATTCTTAAACCAAAACTATCCTAATCCATTTAATCCAACCACCACTATTCCGTTTGGCTTAAATGAAGACAGCAATGTACGCTTGGTTATTTACGATGTTCTTGGCCGCAAGGTAACAACCTTAATTGATGGCCGACTTACAGCCGGGCGATATAACCCAAGATTTATAGCCAATCATCTAGCCAGCGGAGTCTATTTTTACCGTTTAATTACTGATTCGAAAGTTCTTGTTGAGAAATTTACTTTAATTAAATAATCTAAGTCGATTAATTTCACAACCAGAATTATTTGCAGCAGAGCTACGAAATGAATTAGGAATATGAGAATAGTGAATTAGGAAGAGGTTTTATAAGAGGTAACCTATTCCTAATTGGTAGTATCCCAAAACCTGTGTAATCCCGGTCAAAAGCGGATGGAGACATGGAAACCTGAGTTCTATTATAAAAACCTCCATCACCTTCACCTCACACCAACTCGTCATCTCGGGCATACTTGACCCGAGATCTCCTGAACAACGCTCATTGCCTTTGATTTGGAGATTGCGGATCGTTCATCCAAGTCAGAGTTGTACGATATCTTTCTCTTCAAAATAACCTAGCTGGATTGTTCCTTCTGCGTCCGCAATGACGAGATCTTCACCTCACACCAACTCGTCATCTCGGGCATACTTGACCCGAGATCTCCTTAACAACGCTCATTGCCTTTA
>CAXBHO010000007.1:0-68063 GCA_963975485.1 uncultured Balneola sp.
TCCATACCACAAAGATACGAAATTTTATTGTTAAATTACCGCTTTGTTAATAGCACACTTCAAGCACAAGTAATGGATGAATCTTACTGTCCTATGGATACTATAGAGGAACCGGAAACATCTGCCAAATTGATGTCAACTTGTAATCCTTCAACGGATATTTGTACCGGCAAATACCACCAAGGTAGGGGTTATGAATATTCCACTTTGTTGTACTTCATCTGCTATTGAATTTAATTCTTGGACATCATCGTTGACATAACTCCAGTTTTCTTCTTTATTAAACACATAAACAAAATCCTCAACATGTTCAAGTGATTTCATTCTTAGGGAATACTCCAAAGGTAGTTTTCTTTGAGCATGCCCAATAACCGGGATTCCATTTTTATGAGTTTCACTTAAAAGAAAGAGATAAAGCTCTTTAGGTAAGTTATCTGCCAGCTTTAGAAAATCATATTTGTTGGATACATGGGTAGCTATCACATCAGATATTTGCTCTTTAGTTTTTAACTGTTCTTTTTTTAGATAAGGCCCCGTTGTGTAGTAGTCAGGTCCCAAAATTTCACCAGACTTAATTTTATTTCGGATAGTAACATGGTCTTGCCCTTCATATTCTGCCATATTCCTTGCAGTTGTAATCCCATTAGCAATTAATAATTTCAAATCCCTCTCAATTCCAGTTTTTGTACTTCTCCAGTGATAATGCATTTCTGATAATCCTGGTATAAGAAATTTATCAGTCCCATCTATAATTTGACCGTTGGAAATTGAATCTGACCCTATACTTACGATTCTCCCACTGGAAATTAAAACGTTCTGATTTTCTAGTACTACCTCCTCTGTCATTGGAATAACATTGACATTTTTTATTAGAATGGTATCTGTATTCTGGGCAATACAATTAAGAATAGTAAATGAAAATAGTATTAGAAAAATCAATTGATTCATATTAATATCTTTTTATTTAACTTTTTGCATAAATGCTCTACAACGTCCAACTATCGGTTGTGTGCCCACAGTTGGCAGAAAGCACTAATGTAGCGGAAGTGCACCAGAAGCACAACGGTAGCTACGAAGCACTGCGTTCTGCAAGTCAAATTCCAGAACTACAGAAGTCTCCAAATGCGATGAAGTTTCAGAAGGTGCACTGGCACGGGCAAGTCCCGATGAAACTGGCAAAGATGCAGTTTGGCACATAACCGATAGTGTCTGTTATAGCCAGTGATTAGTTGTTCAATATTTGTTGCCATATTTTACAAATGTTGGCAAAGTCAATACCAGTGTTCGCCGGACTTGTACTTGGTAAGGAGATATATGTTATTTCAGAATCTCTGTTAAAATATCGGTCGAAAAGCGTTTCAGATTTAGTTCCGTTAAACCCGATAATCCTTAAATTCTTATGTCCAGAGATAAAACCTTCTTAGTCATTCGGCAATTCATCCTTAATTGCACTATCAAGGCTTCCCTTTCTAATTGCTTTGTGCGCTACATCCCAAATTCCAATTCTCGATTTTAAAAGGAGTTTCCTTTTTTCTAAATAAGTCTGAGGTAAATAGTTGTTGGTAATTGTTGAGATTATTTTCCAAAATCTGTTTCGAGGATGTCCGTAATATTCACCCAGTTCAAGTGATTTGTTCCCGGGCATTGTTCCTAGAATTAGGACTTCAGTATTTGGATCAGAAATGGGTTCAAACGAAGTTTTTGAGTGGCCAGATGTTGGTCTAGTAGCAGTTTTGGGTTCTTCTCTTGTGGTTGTTGAAATTAGCTTTAAACGCGTTCCACTTTTTGATGGATTTCCAAGAGGTGTTGCTCCGCTCCAACTTATATCGATTGACGTTCCAAAGTCAGTTACTCTGAAGCTAATGCTGTCTTTATGGGCAACATCTGCTCCATTAAATTTATAAGACTTATGAAACGGTTTTGATTCATGGTCAATGTTCACTACTAAAATATCTCCACGAGAAACATTTTTAGTGTTGATTTTGTAGCTCTTCGATGTTTCTAGTCTTGTTGAAGGTCTTATCGTCCTATTTCGTTCATTGCGAGATTCTATATGCGGTTGCGCACATTGGCTATAACGTCCCGCCCGAGTTGGCGAGGTTTTTAGGAAGGTACAAAATGCAGGGAATAAAAATGTCGTTAACTCGGCCGTTGTGCGAAGTCCCGAAGGGCGAGCGCAAGGGCAGGAGACACTCGGGCGGGACGTTGATGCGAAAGACCGAAGGGATTTCGCATCAACGTTTATGTATATGAGCTGTGGCGTGTTTTGGCTCGAACCTCTCTTGATAAAAACCAGCTTTGGAAAATCCGCAGGATTTTCCAAGTGTGGACTGACCAAGCAATGGCTTATACACGGTGTTGCCAGTAGTGCTTATTTCGGTTGGGTTTTTCCCTCGGCAAGAAGTTTGTCCAAATATGCTCTTTCCTCTTCATAAGTCATATCCATAATTTCAAGACTTATTTTGTCTCGAATTTCACGCATTGTCTTTATTGCGTCAAACTTTTTTTTCGGTTTTTTATTCTTCGTTTCCATATCTCGTTATTTCTTTTGGCGTTCTTATTTCTATCATTTTGTAACCGTTTTGGTAATTGATTCCGTTGTAACCTCTAATCCTTTCGAGGTTCACAATATGTTTAAAGTTCCAACTTACCAAAACATCAGCATTACAGATAGTCGCAATTGCAATATGTTGGCAGTCGGCTCGACTTGTTTTTCCGACCACTTTTGCATCAATATATTTGTCGGCAAGTTCAGTTGCTTCTGGCGAAAGCTTAATTTTCTCTATATTATCTTTTGGAATTTCTGTTAAAAGTTCTTTTACAAATTCAGGTGCCCGCAAAAGTTCGGCCTCAAGTAAATCGGACAATATTATTTGGATTTCGCCTTTAATAGCTCGCTCAAAAAACGGAATCGTGTCGGCTGAAAATTCGTCGTCAAAATATCCTCCAACAACTGAAGTGTCGATGTAAATTCTTTGTTTCATTAATTCGTTTTAACTTTCTCAAATTTACGAAAGAATCGCAAGGATTTGTTTCAAGTTAAATTTGTTGTTGCGAAGGACGATTTTTGCATTACTGGCAACGTGTTTGTGTATGATTAGTTGCGTGGTTAAGCACGTAATTTAGCAAATAAAAACCGAATAGAAAATCCGCGAGGATTTTCGTAAGTAGGCTCGTACCAAGCAATTAATTTTATACGGTGTTGTGCTTTCCTTATTTTTTTATAGCTTCTTCTAAAATTTGATTTATTAATCTATCAGTTTCTTTATAAACATTTTCCAAAAACTGTGAATAAAGTACTTTTTCATCAACTTGGTTTTCAAACTTTGAATCATTAAAAAGACTAATATTGTTAATATCCAATTCAGATTTTTTAATTGAAATCCGATTGTGGTTTATGTTTCTTAAAGAACCATTGGTTTTTATGTAATCAATAATGTCTTGAGAACTTTTTTCCATACGTCTATTCCAATCATTTACTATTTCAGATTGTCGTTCCCACTCAAAAAGTAGTTCCTTAATCTTACTGTTTTTAAGTAATGATAATTTTCCAGAACTCTTTAATTCATTTAAAACAAAATTAGTTGGTTTCCATGTAGGCCAAAAAACAGAAATCTCAATCAAACTATCAAGATCATTTTCTTGATATTGATTTTCACGATTACCAATTATTGAAAGTATTTCTAAACCTCCATTTTTAGTCCATTTAACTTGGCTCATTGCAGAACTTAATGCTTTTTGATTGGATTCAAATTCTTGAATTAGATTATGATTTATCTTATCCAATTCTAAATTCGATTTACGCGTTTCGTTTGCATTGTTGACTTGTAGAGCAATTAAAATTCCGATAACGACAAGTATAATTTCTCCAATAGCATAAAGCAGATATTTACTAAACTTATTTTCAGTCAGCATTTTTTGTCTAATCTTCCTAAAGAATTTTATCATTGGTTAGCGGTTTGTGATAATGAAGCACAACGTGTTTGGCTAAGAAACGTAGGGGAGTTTGAAACTATGCCCTTTCAGTTTAGCACTTAGCCAAGCCAAATATTTTTATTATTATTTTTCTTTTTTCATTATCAAAATTTTGGTTTGGCGGTTTTCATTCAAAGCTCAAAACCTTCAATTTACCACCAAAACCCCTATGTTTTCTTAGCCATTGTTGTGCCTTCGGTGTTTCTTTTTTCCTCTGTGCAGTGGAGCAGGCACACTCTTTGCCAAGCTTGGGTTGTAGCGTTGACTGGTGTGGCTTGGCAATGTGTGTGGCTATGAAGGGTTGGCTTATTCATTGTCAAAATATTTGTTTACATAGTCAAATGGGATTTTTTCTTGTTCTAATCTCCAATTGTTTGTTTTTAAAATTTGATAGAGATCTTTTTCTGATTCTGTCAGATTAAGTTGTGCTGTGACGTATGTTGCTGTACCAATGTCATTTTCAAAGTGTTTCTCAAATGTTCCGTTGTCCATTAAAATACTTTTTGTTTGAGGGAAATAGCTACGGAACTGTGATAGGATTTCAAAGCCTTGTACGTCAATATCGCCCCAATAAAGTATTTCAAGTGTGTCAAACCATTTAACATTTTTTAGATTATAAACACTATAACCACTCCCAAATATGGCAATTGCCCCGTCCATTTTGGGTAGCGTTAGAGTTGTGTAAAGTGTGGTTTTGTTTTCAACTACCAAAACTCTTCTAATCGGTAAGTTCAATATTTCAAATTGACTAACGGGAATAGCCAAATCGTCAATTCCAGAGAAGAATTTTTGACTAATTTCTTTGTCAAGTACCTTAAACCGAATTTGTGGTTCGGCATATTTCAGGTTAAATCTTTTCTCAAACAATTTTTCGTCTATGTTGATGTGTTCTGAAATTAGAATATCAAGCAATTCCTTGATTACACGCTGATTTCGCTCTACAAACTTTGTATGAACTTTTATCGGGAGTTCTCTTATGTACAAATTGGGTTTGGGACTTTGTTTGAAATACCTGCACACTTTCAAAATACTTTCCCATTCAGTTTGGTTTTGAATAACCTTTGTTGGGTTTTTAATTATCCATTCTTTTAGCAGGGGAAACGTTTCAATGATTTTGGCTATGCTTTCAGTGAACAATTCAACTTCTTTTTCTTTTCCTAAAAACCTCAAATAGTCATTTTCAGTATCAAAATAGATTGATGTCGGTAAATCTTGTGTGCCTAAATGTTTGGTTTTTACCTGTTGAAATTTCAAAGTATAGCCAAAGCCCTTTTTCTCTTTGGATTGGCTGTTGATTAACTGTATTTCTTTTTCAAATTCTTGTAATGATGATTTTGTGTATTTTTTATCACCACGAATTACAAGTTTTTCAAAAGGTGTCTTCCGAGTTAGCAATTGAAGAAAAGAAACATATTTTCTTTCTGCTTTTTTCTTTATTTCCAGTGGTGTAATCATTGATGCACGTAATTCGCTTTTTCTTCCTTGAATTGTTCAATCGGCATATCATATAGCCAGGAGTGTCTTTCTTCTTTGCGTTCTACAAAATGCACGAATGAAATATCATTTTCAACAATATGAATATTGTCACTTGGTGTAACAACCAACAACTGTAAATGAAGCTGTTTACAAAGTGTAACCAGATATCGGGCTTTATCTTCGTCTTGTGCTTTAAATGCTTCGTCAATAGCAATAAACCGAAATGAATTGCTTTGTAAACCTTCTTTTGTTAAACCAAATTGATAAGCAATGGCGGAACCCAAAATGGTGTAAGTGAGTTGTGCCTTTTCACCACCTGAAAGCTGACCCATATTTTCATACGTTTTAAACTTCTGATCATTTTCCTTGTAAAACTCTTCTGCCCTGTACGTAAACCAAGAACGAACCTCCATTACTTTTTTACGCCAATCTTCTTTATCCAATTTTAAAATTAATGGCTCAATGTGATTGTAAAAGTGATGTTTTCGCCCATCAATAGAAGCATCAACCTCCCTGATGTTTGGAATGGCAACGTTCAGTAAATTCCTAAATTCTTTTACTTCATCATTTATTTTATTTGGTGCAACTAGTTGAATGTATGTTATAGGGTTGTTTTTAAAATCAATTTCTTTCAAAGAATCATTCAGGTGCTTGATGTTTTCTTTGATGGTATCCGACCAGTTTTCAAAATACATTCTGAAATCACCCACTTTGTTGGTAATAGTCTCTTGAAGGTAGTTGTTGAACTTTGATTCAAACCTAGGGAGGTCATCTCTTTGAAGGCTTTCTAACCTTTTCTGATATTCACTAATAAATTCCAAATGAGTTGATTCTGGAAGTGAACTCACATCAGAACGCCAATCTTTGAATTTATTTGTGAGTTCTTCTGAGGGATTTTTAAAAGCGTTTATTTTAATAATGACTTCTCTTTCACTTTGTAGCTTTTGTTTGTTTAGTTCTGATAATTCTTCCGAATTTTTCTCCTGAAAATTTTTACGACTTGTTTCAAAGTTTGGATATTCGATATGTATCAAATCGGGATTTTGTGTTTCGAATTCCGAGACATCAATATTTCCCAAAGGCTCAAAAATGGCTTTGTTGCTTACGTTTGTTCTTTCAATATTTTTCTGTTTTTCTTCAGTTTGGAATATTTCTCTATCCTTTTTTTTAATATCAACTTCCGAAAGATGTTTTAAATCATCTTGTACTTTCTTCAACTGTTCCTGCAATTGCTTAACTCGGTTGTTTGTCTTCTCTAAAGCTTCCTTTTGGTTAGTTTTTTCCTGTATCTCATTAGCATACAATTGCCAATTAATATCATCGTATTTATCAAATAGTGAAAACAGATTGTGACATTCTTCCTTATAATCACCTATTTTAGTTATTACATTTTTTTTGATTTTAATCGCTTTTTGGTTTTCAGTTTGTTGCTTTTGAAGGCTAGTTAGTTCCTTTTTTAAGACCGTAATTTTCTCTTTGTTATCCCAACCTAAAACGTAGTTTTCTTTTCTAGAAATGTGTGAACGGTCATCTTTTTCGTGTTTCCCTCTTTTGAATTTTATCAAACCTTTTTGAGTGATTGCCATTTCGGAATAACGCCCAAATTCTACAAGATTATCCACACAAACAAAATCAAATTGATTCTCCAAATAATTTTCTATCCAATCGTAATACTGCGTTTTGAGTTTTATTTCAATTTTATTGACCAAAGATTTTTCGTTGGTAGTCTTATGTCGAAAATTCTTGAGATAATCTAGTTCTTCGTATTTGTCGTAACGAATTCTTCCCCTCAAATTATTGCCGTTTACATACTCGTTTACTTTTAAGTAATACTTTGGTGGAACAATCAATCGCAAAGCAAAATTGTGCAATACTTTTTCAATAGAAGTTTCCCAAGCCAATTCATCTTTTTTTACTTTAATCAATTCACCTATGAAAGGAATTTCTTCTCTGTTTGCTCCAATGTGGGCGATAATTTCATCTCGTATTTCAGCTTCTCTGCCTGCAATATTATTTTTGTTTTTTTGAAGTGTTTGAATTGTACCTACTAAACCATCAGTTGATTTTGTTAATTCATCGTCTTTGTTTTTTAAAGTCCGAAGATTTTCACTTTCATCATCAATTTTTTCTTGTGTACTTTGCTTTAATTGTTTTGCTTTTTCACGGTTTGCAGTAAATATTTCTTCGCTTGGATTAGTGCTTAATTCAATACTTTGAGCAATTCTGTTGTAATCGTCAAGTTTGCTACTTCTTAAATTTTTGCTTTTTTCTAACCTTGTAATTTCAGCTTTTAGTTTCTCAATTTGATTTCCAACTTCATCTGATTTTATTTGAACGGTTAAATCTGTTTCCTGATTTTTAAATTCGGTTTCTCGATTTCTTAGCTCCGTTAATTCCTCATTCAGTCGCTGTAATTCCGCTTTGCATTTTGCAAGCTCCTTATCTCCTAATTCAACACCTTTCTTAGCAAACCAATAAACAGCTGTTTCTTTTGATTTCTCTAGTTGCTGTAAGTTTTTTTGTACTTCATTCAGTTTGTTCCCAATGTCATTGATAGGTAAGAGTTGTGTAATTTGCTCTTTGGCTTTTTCAATGTTGGTTTTTGCATCCATTAATGTCAAAAAACTTTCTTTGAGTTGGATGAATTCCGTTTCGGCATCTTGCTCTTCCAGCATATTCGTTCTTATAAACTCGTCCAAATCTTCCAAAACCTTCACGCCAACCACCTGATTGAATAAACTCAAAGCTTTTACAGAGCGCATTCCGAATAAATTTGACATTCTTTCGGCATAAGCTGTTGGTCCGTCTATAAATTCAATTTTCTTTTTATTACTGTTTGTATTGTAGATTTTATCCAAACGCTTTTTCCAATTTCCTTTGGCATCAAATTGACTAAAATCTTTTTCTATTTCAAGCGGAACGTGAGCAATTCCAAACTGTCGTCTTAATTCGTTATTTGAGAACCAGCGTACTTGAAATAATGTAATTTTCTTTTCGTCTGTGTTTTTAAAATGAGCAAGAATTACGGAATAGGTATTTGTATTACGCAACTTTTGTGTAGAAGTAGAGCTTTTGCCTTCCTCTTGAATATTGCCGTAATGTCCCAGTACATATGTTTCTTCAGTTCGGTCACCTTTTTTCTCGACACCCGATGACTGATTGTAAAAGCGGTCTCTTTTGGTAGGTACAATCAAAGTAAGCAATGCGTCTATGTAGGTGCTTTTCCCTGATGCGTTGGCACCTGTTAAAAGCGAATTATTTCCTTGCGGGTTTATCCTGAACACTTTTTTGTCAAATGTTCCCCAATTAAAAACTTCCATATATTGAAGTCTGAAACCCGCTGTATCGGAGCTTGTGCTAAACAGACTCAACATATTCCTGTAGTTTTGTTTTAAAATCCTGTAAAATATCCAATGTTATTTTTTCTTTAATAATGCGTTGTATTTGGTATTTTGTTTCGTTGTCTTTAGTGCTTATTTCTTTCAGGTAGCCTAATTCTACAGCTTTTTTTATGTAACTATTCAAATCTTTTTGAAATTTCAATTTGTTATAACCCTCTTGTAGGAAGAGTTCCAATTCATCTTTGATTTCGGTATCAGTTATAAATTTTTCCGTTACCAACTGCATGGGATTGCTGTCAAATTCCTCCAGACTTTGTCTTAAAACTACAAGTACGATTGATATTTCAAACCCGATTTGTCGTCTTGTTACCAAACCAAGCGTTTTGCCCTCGCTGTCTTCAAATTGTTTTACAAACGCAAAACCATCATCTTTCTTTAAAATAAGTTCCAAACCGATCTGACCAATGTATTCTTGAATTTCATTTTGATAATTGAGCACATCTTCCCACACTCTTGATTTTCTTTCAACAACTCCTTTGAGCAACTTTACAATTGCTTTGCTGTACGGTTTTATATTTTGTTCTAAGTTACTCATTTGGTCAAGATGATTTCGGGTATTCTAATCTGTTTTTTGTTTTCAGCATCGAACATTATATTATGTGTTCTCTCGGAATTTATAATGTATTTAAACTCCTTAACGATGCTGATATAACCAAAAAGTTCAGGCAGACCTTTTTCAAGTCCACCATAATTTTCAACCACATCTGAAAGTGTTGTTTGAGATTTTTCTTTGAGAATAGCTGAGATTCTTTTCCGTAACAACTCCTTATCAATGTTCGATTGCGAAAACAACTTGCTTAAATGATTGGAAGAAGTAATATCTTCGTCTGCAATCTTGGGGTTGCTTATGTAACTGACATCTTCTGTCCGTTCAGATGTCAGTTTTCGTTCAAACGGAATGTATATTTCAGTGTCGGTTTCCAGTTCAAATGAAATGTCGGGCTTTCTTCTTGTCTTGCTGATTTCAACAAGTTGCTTTTTTATTTCCTGTATAATGCTCTTGGTTGCTTCCGATTTTGAACTCTCATTTTCTCGAATAATACGGCTTAATTTTTCAGCCATCTTATCGTTTGCTTTATATACTTTTTGTCCTGAGCCGTGAAGATGTTTTTTCATTCCTTTCAGGAACGGGTCGCTTACCGGAATTGATTTTTCTTCTAACGTTTTATATAATTCTTTAGTCAGGCTTTCCCATCTGTTTTGCAACTCAGGGTTTAAAATGAACAACCAAAAAGCATAAAAACTTTTCCCTTGCTGACTATCTTTCAATTCATCCAGTGCATTAAACGTAAATTCCAAAATATCGCTTTTAGTCAAACTAACGTCAGCGTGTTTTTGATAAATGCCTTTGGTTATTTCTTTGAAGTTGTCTTCTACTTCTTTGAAGTCCGACAATAATTCTTTTGCCGATTGATTGAGTTGGTTGAAACGCGGAACGATTTCAAATTCTTCAAATACTTTTACATCTTCGCCCACCTTTATTCGCTGAATTTGCTGTTCAATTTCCAGTTTCTTTTCTTCCAACAACTCAATTCGTTTTTCGGTATCTTCATTGGTAAATTCAACCAACTCTTTCAACTGATTTAAAATATTGTTGAACTTTGATTCTGTCCCAACAAATTCTTCTTTTTTCAAACTTGCCAACCAATCTATGGTTTTGCTTGAGTGAGCAGAAAGTTCATAGAAAACTTCACCCTCCTCATCAGGATAATTGGTTAAGAATCCTCTGTTTGTCCAATTTAGAATATACTTTTTGGCTTTTTCTTCGAAAGTATCAAAGGCAGTGATTTCGCTATCTTCGTCATTTTCAACTTGCTTGTATTCCAAGAAATCGGCTAATTGAATATGAATATCTTCAGAAGAAATAGCACCTTGTTTGCTTAAAAACGTATTTATCAGAAACTCAATAATTATTTCTCTTTTTCGTAAACGCAGCAATTCAACACTTGGCGAAGTGGCCAGTATTTCTAATATTTTGGAATTTTCAGTCATTCATTTTAATTCTGTTTAGCGTTGGCTAAAATTCAAGCTCTTTTGGTTTTTTGCTTTGGCTCTGTGTGTCGGCAAAAAACCAAATGTGCCGTTTGTGCGGTTGGTTTTTCTGTATGAAACACAACGTCTCGCCCGAGTTGGCGAGGTTTTTAGGAAGGTACAAAATGTAGGGTATAAAAATGTCGCTAACTCGGCCGTTGTGCGAAGTCCCGAAGGGCGAGCGCAAGGGCAGGAGACACTCGGGCGGGACGTTTATGTATATGAGCTGTGGCGTGTCTCGGCACGAACCTCTCCAAATAGAAACCAGCTTTGGAAAATCCACAGGACTTTCCAAGTGTGGATTGACTAAGCCATAGCTTATATACTGTGTTGCCAGTAGTGCTTATTTTCCGACGGGTTTAAATTTGCTCTCTTGAATTTTAGCTTTCATATAAGCTTTCAATTCGTCGAAAGACATATTTTGAGTTTCAGAACTTATTTTGTCCCGTATGTCACGCATCATTTTTACAGCGTCGAATGTTTTTTCTTTTTTAGTCGTTTCCATAGTTTCTCAAATCTTTTGGACTTCTAATTTCTATCATTTGGTAACCTAATTTGAGATTGACCGAATTATAGCCTTTTATTCTGTCCAAGTTTACAATATATTTAAAATTCCAACTTGCCAAAACGTCAACTTTGTAGATGGTCGCCAACGCAATGTGTCGGCAATCTTCGATGCTCGTTTTGCCAACTACTTTTTCGGCGATATATTTGTCCGCAAGATTGACCGATTCCTCATTTAGTTCAATCCGCTCAAATTTGTCCAAGGAATATTTTTGCAATAGATTCCTGACTTTTTCTGGTGCATTTATCAATTCCAAATCAAGCAAGTCGGAAACCACAAATATAATTTCGTTTTTTTCCAGCCGTTCAAATAAAGCAACTGTTGCCTCCTCAAATTCTTCATCAAAATATCCGCCAACAACTGAAGTATCGATATAAATTCTTTGTTTCATTTATCCAATTTAACTTTCTCAAATTTACGAAAAAAGAAAAAGGTTTTAAATCAGGTCAAAATTGTTGTTAAGAATCTCGATTTTCGCATTACTGGCAACGTCCCGCCCGAGTTGGCGAGGTTTTTAGGAAGGTACAAAATGCAGGGAATAAAAATGTCGTTAACTCGGCCGTTGTGCGAAGTCCCGAAGGGCGAGCGCAAGGGCAGGAGACACTCGGGCGGGACGTTGATGCGAAAGACCGAAGGGATTTCGCATCAACGGTTTTGTATAAGATTAGTTGCGTGTTTAAAGCACCTAATTTAGCAAATACAAACCGAATAGAAAATCAGCGAGGATTTTCGTAAGTAGGCTTGCTCTAGCAATTAATTTTATACGGTGTTGTGTGCCGTTATAATAGAATCAATTATCCAATCCAAGGTCGTTTTTTTTACTTATCTACTTACTAAGGATAATTTATCTCCCCATATTTTCCAGCAGCATAATCTTTGTAAGCCAAGGCAACTCCTTCTTCGCTATTCATTACAAATGGTCCTTTTGTTACAATTGGATCAGGGTATGTCTCGCCACCAAAAAGCAAAACATCTATTGTAGCATCTGAGGTGTTCTCTACTTCAATTTCACCAGCACCTGGATCAAATGCTATGAATTCTCCTGCCTGGAAAATTTCATTATTTATTTTCGCTGAAGCGTTTGGTAAAATCGCAGCAATTTCTGTTTTAAGAGGAAAGGCAATATTAAATTTCTTTCTTGAATTTAGTTTTAGATGAAATAGGAACTGTTCTGAGTAGGATGGAATTTTAGAAATCAATTCCAGATAATTTCCCGCAATTACCCGAATTGATCCAGCTTCTTCAGCTAATTGTTTTTCAGGGATATCAGCTGCTTGCAAAGGCAAATACTCAGGTTTTTCTTTTTTGATTTTTGAAGGTAGATTAACCAAAATTGAAAAGCGTATATTTCCTTAGTGTGGGTATTATTTTCTGAACCTGACCTTTCGTCATGCACAATACCATTACCAGCGTTCATCCATTGGACACCTCCTGAATTCACTAAGGAGTGATTGCCCAAGCTATCAAAATGTTCTATTTGACCTTGGATGGAATAGGTTAACGTAGCGATCCCTCTGTGAGGATGAGGACCAGTTCCACCAGCCTGTTGGCTACCAATTTTCATGGGCCCTGCCTGATCAAGCAAGACAAATGGGCCTACCGCATTTGCAAAACGATTCGGCAGGTGTCGAATGACGGGAGCCCCGCCCACGTTAGCACTATTGCTTAAACCTGAAAATCTAATTTTCTTCTTCATGGTTTCTATTATTTTAATTCTACTCTGCCATCTGCATATTTTGCAAAGCGACCTTTATTTCTGTCAAAAACCTGTTCGGTTTGAGGCCAAGGCCATCCACCAAATTGGGTTTTACGGTATTCGGCAAATCCTTCATTTAGTTCTTCATCTGTATTCATTACAAAAGGTCCACGCATTGCAATAGGTTCCAGAATTGGTTTTCCTTGTAGGATCAGTAAATGGGCATCCTTGTTGCCATTAATGATGCGCAATCCTTGTCCTAGTTTTACGATTATGCGATTGTTTACGGCTACTTTGCTGCCTTCCACCTCAATTGAATCGCCTGCATAGAAGTAAAGGGCATTATTTATTTTTTCGTTTGTTGTTGCTGGCACTTTCCATTCGGCATTGGCTTCCAGATAAACGCCTATAATACCTACTCCATTTTCAGGACTGGCCGCCCAAGAATCTGGAGTTGGTTCTGGAGCTTGATGCGATTTATACGATCCAGCGTAAAGATCTATAGTGGCGTGATTACCATTTGCATCCAATTCTTCAATTCTTGGAATACGCTCTCTCCACAACATTTTGTAATGGGGTTTAACAAATTTACTTCTGCTTGGCAGGTTCAACCAAATCTGAAAAATCTCTAAGGTATTTACCTTATCGGTGTGAATCAGTGGAAACATTTCAGAGTGTTGAATTCCTTTCCCTGCTGTCATCCATTGCGCATCTCCGGCCCCAAATCTGCCCGCTCCACCTAGGGAATCGCTATGGTCAACAAATCCTTGTTTGCCAATCGTTATCGTCTCAAACCCTCGGTGAGGATGGTAAGGAAATCCCGGAACTATTTTTCCGTGATACATGCTAAATCTGTCCTTACCAGAAAAATCTTGACCGAGTTGCCTGCCTAACAATTCCGTTGTGGGTATGCCCATGTTTTCGTTTCCCTTTGGATAATGGTCCAAATGATGGACCGCAAATAGAAAAGGGTCAAGTGTCTGCCAAGGCATTTGAAGCGCCTCGATAGCTATTATTTTCTCGTTCATATCTTTCATTTTTATGATTAGCTATTCCCGAACCTAGCTATATAATATGAACAATGTCTAATCTTCCAATCGGAACAAACAAGGCGAGTAACATCAAAACTACGTTTGTTGCCATCTTACTATTTTCTTTTCGTTGTATGTGAACTTTCATAGCTCCAACCATTGTAAGGGCAAGCCCAATTGCTGCTATGGGGGTTAATATTGGAAAGACATTGACGGCCATGGGCAAGATAATACCTATAGCTCCAAAGAGTTCTAAAAGACCAATCAGTTTAATAGTGATGTCTTTGTATGGGTCTACCCAATCACCAATTTTTTCGCGGAGTTCATTTTTTGGTTTAGTAAGTTTCATTGTTCCAGCCATGAAAAACATCAGCGCTAACAGGCCTTGGACTATCCATAATACTACATTCATACTTTCTGACTTTTATCGTTTAATAATATAATTACGATGCAAAGATCATGGAGAATAAATGCCTACGCATTAATGTAGATTAAGAAATGGGGGTGGGTTATTTATCTGATTTCAGGCGTTGACTTTTTACAGCACTCAGAGCTTCGGGAGTAATTCCAAGATAGGAAGCCACCATATGTTGTGGCACTCTTTGGATAATATTTGGGTAGGTTGAAACAAAATGTTCGTATCGTTCAATGGCAGATTTGCTCATTAGCATAATTACCCTTCTTTGCAGCACTCTGATACGATTTACTAATTTTTCAAGACTAGGGTCTAGGTTTTCCTTCTTTTCAAATTGGATAATAACAGAATCTTCAAGAGCATCAATGAACAAGTCACAGGGTTGTTCCGGAGACACATAATCGCTTACAATCCAGCCTTCTGGTCCAAACATGAAGATATGCTCTTTCCCATTCTCGTCAATGGTATAACTTCTAAGCAAGCCTGACTCTACTTGATAAACCTTCGATCTTAAATCTCCAGTTCTTTGTAGAATTTGTTTCTTTTTTACATTGATTTTTTTCATCTGAAAGTTAGAATCTATTCAATGGCACACAACGTCCCGCCCGAGTTGGCGAGGTTTTTAGGAAGGTACAAAATGTAGGGTATAAAAATGTCGCTAACTCGGCCGTTGTGCGAAGTCCCGAAGGGCGAGCGCAAGGGCAGGAGACACTCGGGCGGGACGTTGATGCGAAAGACCGAAGGGATTTCGCATCAACGTTTTGTGTATGGTTTCGTAGCATCCCGAAGGGTGCTATGTACTATACACATTGTTGTATGCCGTTTTTATTTTAATATTTCTTCAAGTTTCCCAATTACAATATCTCTACGTTCGTTAACAGTAAATGGGTTGATGTGACACTCAATAATTTCATTCCGTGAAGAATGATTTAGAATTTCGTTACTCATCTCTTTCAGAAATAGTTTTACATCGTCTTCTGCATTTTTAATGTCTTGTACTACTTCCAAGTTATTGTCTATTATGTAAATTATATCCTCGAAATCATGACTTGTTCTTGGATCATTACCTCTGCTTTTAAATGCTTCCCATTTCGTAGCCAAAAATAGACTTACTGGTAAAATCTTGATTTCTGTATTACCGATTTGTACGGGGTATGCTTTTTTAAACCCAGGTTTCAACCAGCTATTGGTTGGTCCCAGTGGAGTCTCTTCGAAAGGTATGAAGTCAATTAGAATGTCCTCATAAGAATATCGATACATTACTTTTTCCGAAGGAGCTGGATAGATTTTCTTGCTAGCTAATTTTTCTCGCAGCTCATCCATTTGTGAGTACGTGCTGATTTGTACTGAAATATCAATGTCTTTGGTAGGACGTGGCTGATCGGCACCTTCGTCAGTTACATATAAAGTTACTACAGCGCCACCTACATAAATTACTTGGTCATTTAACTCTTCAAGCGACAGTGCGACTTTTTCAACTACCTTTAAATTGATAGTTTGGTTCTTAAGCATAATCAATTCTTTCTTTTAACATCTCAAATGCAATATTCTGCTCTCTTACTTTACCAATTCTGATTGCATCTGTTAGAGCCATCAGTTCATAGTATTTTGTGTCATTTAGACATGCTTCTGGAGTATTTGGGTGTAAAGGCTCGATTGCTTGGCCTCTAGTATTTCCTTTTCCGTATGGCCAAACGAATTTTTCTTCAGTCATAAATTCATTATTTAATGGTGCAGCAGAAATCGCTGTGTTTACACCTCTTGTAATCGATCCTGGTTGTTGTGGGTATACATGGCGAAGACCTGATTTTAAGAAATCTAAAAGAGCGAGTTTTTTTAAAGTTTTTTTATCACTACTTATTAAACCTCCTATAATTGACCTATTAATACTTTCACTTATTTCGCTAGCACTTATCCTGAGCTCATGGGCTAAGTCTTTCATAAACCAATTTCCTCTTCCCTTACTAGCAATTTTTAGCAATATAGCAATGTCATGTGGTCTCATTCCGCTATGTTTTTTCATACGATCATTTGTTTTACAAGGTAAATATACAAAACATATTTGCAATTCGCGAATCGCGAATCAAGAATTCATGTAGGGAATGGCATACAACGGTTAGGCTATGGTTAGTGCGGGATTAAATACCACAACTCTCTCAGCCTGCCTATATGTTTGTTAATGTTCATTTACTTTCAATTTAGTACCAAACCCCGCATTACGTATAGCCATTGTTGTATGCCCGTGCTTTTCTTGTTCCGGGCGTGACTGCTGCTAGCCCACTTTTTGGTTGTATATGGTAATGTCTCCACCAGGGTAGTTCGCATAAATACGTTGATATACTCTTTTACTTCTGTTCGTTACTTCCTGACCTGGATTGTTTTATTTGTTAGTTTGTCATGCCTTTGCTTTTGTTAATAGTTGTACCGTCTGGTACCAATAATAGAATACTGATTTGTCCGGTTGTCTTTTCAGTCGCATCAAGAAGTTCCAATCTTGATCCTCAATGATTAAGTCTTTAATGTTCTGGCCTTTGTAATAGTGAATAGGTGAAAGATCATTTACCATGATTTTTGCTGCCAGGTAAGCAATTCGGGCAGATGCTGGTACCGCATCGTCTATCCTGAAATTCCCAGCCATTAAAAAACCGGTACCAAAAGCAATGATCCCTTTTTGCAATTCTTTTAATTTTGCTTTTTCGTCATCAGTGCCTCGATCACGCTTGGCCAGGATGATGCAAGTATCAATCGTGTCTTGTAAAACTATTTCCGGGGTGAGTTCATTTTCCGGGGTTCGATTTTTCCGGTAAGCGATTTCATGCTCGGCAAACACCTGAAAACTAGCAGCCACCACTTCCATGGTTTGAATGTTCTCGAAGAGTTTACTCAGATCGAAAAGCTGTTTACAAATTTCCATTGAGAACGGCTGGTTGTCTTTGCCCTTGAAGTAAGGGATTCCGATAGTGTTTGGAGCAAATGCAGTGAGTTTATCTCCTGTAATTGAATCAATCGTTGGCATGGAGACCATGGTCTCATTTTCCGTTTCAATCCATTTGGTAATTACAGGCTTTTCGATCAAGTCAGGATAGATCGAATCCTCAATGAGAACATCCAACAGAATGGTGCCTGATCCTTGCCTGCCAGAATCAAATTTGAACTTGTAGTGTGCTTTGGGTACTCCGGGTTTGTAGCTGCGATGTTCGTCCAGTTCAAATCCAGTGAAATTGGAAGAATCAACAACCATTTGCAAAATGCGCTCCAGCTCTTTTCTGTCAGTTTTGCTGATAATGTCGATATCAATGGAGAATCGGTTTCCTGCTTCCAATAAAAGGACCAAACTGGTACCTCCTTTGAATACGAAATCAAGTCCATTGCTTTTCAACCGCTCTAGCAAATGCAAAGCATAAATCATCTTTTCCAAAATGATTTTGTCAATTCGCCTGTGGTCTTTTTGTTTTTTAAATCCCTCTAACCACTCATCTGTAAAGCAATGTTCCTTAATCATTCTATGATGTCTTTTACAAGGTGGTACATGTGGTTGGTCATAAACTGCTTGATGTCCTGTTCTCTTTCCCTTCGTTTTGCGTAGCTGAAGAGTTTGGTGAAATTGATGGCATAGTTGCTAATGGCATTTTCGTAGATGTGCATCAATTCAGAACCTTGCAGGTAATAGAAAAGCCTTTCTTCTGCAAAGATGTCCACCAAGATCTTCTCAAGCAACGGAGTATAAAATTTCACCCTTTTCTCCGTTCTTCTGGCAATAGGGGAGCGCGTAATCAATTTTTTAATAATCACCGGATAGTCGCTTTCAGCTATATAAAAATCGATGGCTTTATCATCAGGGTTGAGATAAATCTCGTTTCTTGACGAGTCCTTTAATTCGTAATACAGGGACTCAATGAAATCCTTTTCGATTTCAATCAGGATGATTCGTCTGCTGGCTTGGTGTTGTGAAAACTCATTGAGCCATTCCGTTTCCCAAATGCAGTGTTTGGCATCCTCAAATTTGTCTGTGATTCGCTTTGCGAGCTTAATAAGCTCTGGTGATATTTCCGGCTTGTACTTGGGTTTGTATGCGATAACATAGAGACCTCTCTTGAGTGATCTAATGATGTTTTTGTCTTTGAGGTCATAGATTCTCCAACCGAAGGTTCCCTCTTTCAGATCAGGTTCATAATAGCGATAGAATTCAAAGAGGTCTTCTCGGGTAAAATACTCCCGGTCCTTAAATTCTTCAATCAACCTATTCTCTATGATTTTTGGCATTTAAAATCCAATTTTTACCAAAACTACGAAATTCTGGTAAATATTGGAAATCAAAAAAACGCCTGTAAATCAGAATACTGGCAAATATTGGAATTCTCGTAGGGCTTGAGATTTGGCTCTTTTGCAAAGCATGGGTTGTGTTTTGGCTTGTGTGGCTTTGCAAATGTGCCAAATGAGTGTTGGTTTTCTTTTTCGCATGGCATACAACAACGGTCTTGTGTATGAAACGTAGCGTATAAATAAACGCTAACTTTTCGGATTTAACACGAGCCAATTTTTTATTTTTATGTTTAATTTTCTTTTCTAAATATAACCAAATAAAAAAATTGGCGTACTTTGTAAATATACAAAAAACTCTCGGAAAGCCTATAATAGCTATGTTTTATACACGTTGTTGCCAGCAGTTATTTTTATTCATATATCGTCTAAAAACTTAAAAATCTTTTTGTATGCGTCATTTAATTCAGTTTCGTTTGGACTATGCAAACCATCAGGATTATAATCGACAAAATCTTTTTCGTCGTTAAGTAGTTCAACGAATTCAACGAATGTTTCAGGGGGAATTTGGTCGTCTTTTCCTCCGTGCCAAATAAATATTGGTGGGTCATTTTTGTCGAGATATGTTATTGGTTCGTAAACTGCTATTTTTTCTTTTGATTCATAACTTTCCGATGGAAAAAGGGCATTACCAGCTTTACTAAATAATTCATAATCATGGTCAACAAAAATCTTTTCCACAATGTCCAATCCATCAACAGGTCCAGAAAAGTTGATTACTCCAGTTATTTTTATTCCGCTATTTAGTTTATTTGGATATTCAGAGTTGTTTTGAGATACACCAACATTAGTTGCAATTTGAGCTCCAGCGGAAAAACCTGTCACAATAATGTTATTCAAGTTCAAACCGTAGTCGTTATTGTTTGCTTTCAGAAAATTTAAAGCGTTCGTTAAATCCGTAGTTGCCATTGGAATTCCTCTTTTTAATCGGTAATTCATATTTACAACATTTAACCCTTTTTTAAAATAAGGCTCGATGTATCTTTCTTCTTCTCTTTTGTCGCTTAAATAATAAGCTCCTCCGTGTAGGAAAACAATTGTGTAATTATTCTTTCCATAGGATTTTGCTTCTTTGGAAAGATAGATGTCCATATTCTGTTCGGAATCAGTTCCATACGCTACATCTTTTTCTATTTGGTAGGTAGCCGAAATTTGTTCCGCTGTTTTATCTGGAACCGAAGTCAAATCTTTCGAACAAGATGTAAGCATCAGTAAAGAAATGATGGTCAAGAGTACTGCTGTTTTTTTCATTTAGTCCGGTTTTTTTTAATTGCTGGCAACGTCCCGCCCGAGTTGGCGAGGTTTTTAGGAAAGTACAAAATGTAGGGTATAAAAATGTCGTTAACTCGGCCGTTGTGCGAAGTCCCGAAGGGCGAGCGCAAGGGCAGGAGGAACTCGGGCGGGACGTTGATGCGAAAGACCGAAGGGATTTCGCATCAACGTTGAGGCTTTGAGCAGGCGGGCTTTAGAAACGTTTTCCCATCCACAGTACCGAAATTTGTTTATAGCTATGTTGTTTCATATTTACACATTCCGCCCGCTTGCTTTAAGCCGTTGTTAGCAAAAGTTTTATTTATTTGTCAAAAAATCTTTTACCAAAAAGTTTCTATTAGATTCCATTTCAGTTGTCCAACTATCTATCCACCATCTGCCTTTTTCAAAATGAAGTTGAATACTATTCAAACCTCTTACGTTTGAAGTAATATTTGGATCAGTTCTTATTTCAAAAGCACTCCATACTTGGGCCATATTTCCATAGTGACTAACTTCTCTTTTGAGTTCAATTTCGTAAAAATCCACTTTGGGTGATAATGCCAGTGGAATGTATTCTGCTTCTAATGAATGTCTTTCTGCATTCCCATTTTCATCTAACCTTGTAATGACAGCATTTTCTGAATGAATATATTTATCTCTCTCAAATTGCCACGGGTCTAGACTCGAACCTGAAATAACATCATAATATGCATCTGTAATTGCAGATATTGATTTTACGTCATCAGCATATTTTTCATCAGTAGTTTGTCCAAATATTGGTGAACTAAACACAAATGCTGTAATAATTAATAGCACACTTTTTTTCATATTTCAAATTTTTGGTAACGGTTTCGGCTATGAGTAGTTGCGTGGGTTAGTACTTAACTTTGCAAGTGCACACCAAACTGAAAATCCGCGAGGATTTTCAGAAGTAGGCGAGAACAAGCAATTACTTATAGCCATTGTTGTGCTTTCGTTATTTTTTATTCAGTTCGTTGCTTAAAGCTTCACTAATTTCACTATTCTTTCTCATTAGTCTTTCTAAAGTTTCAATAGCCCATGAAGTTTTAATTTTTAATTCAACTAGTATTTGATTGAACTCTGCAAATACTTCTTGAGATTTTAGTCTATCATTTCTAATAAAGTTGTTATAAAGAAGGGGACTGAATTTATATTTTTCAGATTGAAATGCTTTATTACTATCATATATCCTATGGCGAATAAAAAAAGGAATTATTATTTCATCTTTAAAATTATTAAAATTCTGATTGGCTTGTAGAACATTAGATTCAATATTCACTTTTTCATTTAGTAGTTCTATGATGTTGTTACTTGTAATTTCGGAAATGTTGTTTTTATGTTTAATGGTCACTACAAAATCAAATACGTTATGCCATCTTAAAATGTTATAAGCGTCTAATTTATTAATAGTTGAATCAAAATTTGCCTTACCTATTGATTCATTATAAATTTGGTAATAAGCATCAGAATGTTGTTTATATTGTCCCAAAGCACTATTCAATCTGACATCTTCATTATCCAAGTCGGTTATAATATTTTGATATAATGAATGTTCCCTGAGGTTAGCTTTTCTTTCTTCATTCCAATTATTAATCTGAAGTGCAATTAATATTCCAATAACCACAAGAACAATTTCACCAATTGCATATATCAGATATTTACTGAATTTATTTTCAGAGAGTAGTTTCTGTCTAATTTTTCTAAAGAATTTTATCATTGGTTAGCGGTTGGTTATAATGAAGCACAACGTCCCGCCCGAGTTGGCGAGGTTTTTAGGAAGGTACAAAATGCAGGGAATAAAAATGTCGCTAACTCGGCCGTTGTGCGAAGTCCCGAAGGGCGAGCGCAAGGGCAGGAGGAACTCGGGCGGGACGTTGATGCGAAAGACCGAAGGGATTTCGCATCAACGGTCTCGTATAACCGTCAGTTACGGGTTTATATACTTTAATTTTCGGTTTAGCACTGACGCTCGCAATTCCGAGTGGATTCGGACGTAGTCGAATCCGCCGTAATTGCGGTTATACATTGTTGGCAGTAGTTTTTACTTCAAGCAGTTTCTCTAAATCTAATCAGTCACTCTGCGCCATCCGACTGCTAATCCATTTTCCACTTCCATACCAACACCTTTCGCAGCGACCTTTCCCTCAATCAGCCAAGAAACATCGTAGAAATCTCCTTTCTTTTCTATTACAAGGTCATATTCATCTGAAAAATCGCCATTCTCGAAATAATATCGAACGTGATAATTTCCAACATACCCACTTTCCTTTGGTCCACCAGTTGCAATTCCAGGACCGCTATAAGCATTTCCATAATTCCATCTTGCGAATAATGTTCCAGGTGTGTTACTTTCTGTGTATAATACAAATCCAATATTCAAGAGTTCTTTCTTATTGGAATCTGTGTCATTTTGTGAAAAAGAAATAATTGGAAAAACTGCAATAGCCAAAATCAATAGTAATTTCATTGGTACATTTAGTTGTCGATTTTTTTTCATTATGTTTTTGTTTAAAGATTAGCGTCTGGTTTTAATTACTGCCAACGGTCTCGGCTATGCGTAGTGCGGGATTAGAAAGCATTTCACTGTCCGCCTACCGATATGTTTGTTAATAATCATTTACTTTCAATTTAGCACCAAAACCCGCAATACGTATAGGTATTGTTAGGCATAGTTTTTCAATAGAGTCCAACCTTTCCTTTAACAGAATCAAATATTTTTTTTGAATCAAATCCAATTCCATTTTTGAAAACAAGTTCCATTTTTCTAATGTTGGAAATTTCTTTTGAGAGGTCGCCATTAATCAATACCAAATCAGCTTCTTTTCCAACTTCTACAGTTCCTGTTTCATTTTCTATTCCTAAATACTCTGCACCATTTAATGTTGCTATTTTTATGGCTTCTTCAATGCTAAAGCCAGTCTCGATAAGCAATTCAATTAATCTTTGGTTTGAATAGCCAGCAATGGTTTTTCCGCTACCTGTAGGGTCTGTTCCTACTGTGATTTTACCTCCCATAGAATGAAATTTAATTACACGTTTCATTTCCTTTTTAAAGCTTATTAAGCTGAGAGAATCTCTTTTGGTATTTATTGACTGATTATAAGATGCTTGCATTTGTTCTAACAAATATGGTGCGAGAGCCACACTTCCACCACCCGGAATAACTTCTCTCTCTGTAAATGGCTCAAAAACGGTTGGGGTATAGGTTAGGGTTACATTTTTGTCGATAAGAAACTGCATTAGCTCTATTAATTTTGGGTCGTTTTCATTGAGTTCCGTTAGGGACGGTTCTCCGAAAACGCATTCATTTTCTTGCTTATTTGCTACAAAATCTGTTGAAGCCATAAAGCTATGTTCCAAATTATCAATACCCAGTTCAGTTGCTTCGCGATAGGTTATGGAGCATAAATGACCAGTAACTTTTATATTTCTTGCGTGAGAAACTTTGAAGATTTCCTTTAAATCATCCTTAGTGATGTGGTTATAAACTTTTACCGAAGTAATGCCTTTATCGAACCAATAATTTAACCAGTTCTCAATGCTTTCATCTCCATAAAGTGATTGAAGTTGAGGAATAAAGCCTAATCGTTCTACATGAGGAGTTGAAACATCCATTGTGGGCCCAACTAATCTTCCTTGGTTAATTAAATTTTTTACGTTTAAATCTGCATTTGCTTCAGTACTTCCAGCCGTTCGCATAGTTGTAACACCACCTGCTAAATACATTTGCGGAAAGGTATTGGTCATATGAGTTCCCTTGTAGTTTCGGTTAAAAGGTTTTGCGTAAAATAGATGTTCGTGTAGCATTATTAATCCTGGAATTATAGTTTTTCCAGTGCCATCAATGATTTTTGTTTTTTTAGGAAGAACGATTTCTCCAGTATTTGCAATCGCAGAAATCTTATTGTTATCAAATAAAATATCTTGATTGTATTTTATGATTCCTCCAGTACCATCAATTATAGTAACATTTTTAATGGCCACTATAGAATCTTGTATTTCCACAAATTCAGTTACTTGTTTTGACAGTTCTTGCCCATAGTTTATTTGATGAAACATCAAAAGTATTATGGTTATTAAAATTAGTTTTAGTCTTTTCATTTTTTTGAATTCAGATTGCTGTTTTTAAATTATGCCTAACGGTTAGTATAAGAATAGTAGCCGATTGCGTGACACTTTCCTGTCAAGTTACACGAAAGTTGAAGCGGGCTACAACCCTCGAATTTAGTACTGTTTCGGCTATTATTTTTATACATTGTTGGGTGCTGTTTTTTATTCCTTCGTAAATTCAATTTGTCCACCGCCTTGAAATAATATCATTTTCTTATCTGTTGGATTAAATTCAAATTTTGCTCCTGCTTGGTCAAACTTAAATTTGTCTTTGTCGGTTGCTTCAAGTGGAAATGCTGGCTGTCCTGTTCCTTGTGCAATCAAAGTATTTCCGTCTTTTGTAATTGTAATTTTTAACGCAATTTGTGTAGATGAATAAACTCCTAAATATTTATCTAATTCTTCTGATGTTACACTGAAAGTCGTAAATGCAGGAATTTCGTATGGCTTGTCGTACACTGCACTTAAAACCGCAATAGAAATGTCATTGTTATTCATATTTGTTCCATTAGAAATCAAAGCATACGAAATTTTGTCGTCAGGAAAATGTGAATAAACAGAACTAAAACCGTCAATTCCACCACTGTGTCCGTAGCCGACATTCTTGTAGAAAGGAATTTGAAACAAGCCAATTCCATAACCGTCTTTTATGGTTTTCATTATCTCAAGACTTTCAAGTTTCAACAATTTACCACCAAATAAAGCGTCAGCAAACTTTGTCAAGTCGCTTGGTGTAGAAGTTATCGCACCGGCACCTAAAGGAATTGTATAGTCTGTTTCGGTTTCTTCTTTCCAAGAACTAACAAATTTGTATGATTTACACTCGTTATTGCTCGTATTAATTTTTTCAAAAACATAAGTACTAGTCAAATCTATTGGCTTAATAATGTATTCTTGCAACAATTCGGAATAAGATTTATTGAAAGTTTTCTCAAGAATATAAGTCAACAGCACGAAATTAGAATTGCTGTATTCTGCTTTGCTGTCTGGTTGGAAATCACTACCACCTTTTGCAATAATTTCAACCATTTCTTTCTCTGTCTTTGGTTGGGTATTATAAGTCAGGTAATCTTTGTCATTTGTGAAATTATGTATTCCACTTCTATGACTTAGCAAATGTTTTACAGTGATTTGCTTTGCATTTTTAATTGTTGGAAACCATTTGTCAATAGATTGATTTAGGTCTAACTTTTTTTGTTCAATTGCATTTAAAACTAAAACTGTCGTAAATGATTTAGTAATTGAGCCAATTCTATATTTTGAATTTTCAGTTGCTTTTAAGTTGTTTTCAATGTCTGCAAATCCGATTGATTTTGTGTAAATAATTTCACCGTTTTTTGAAACGGCAACACTCCCCATAAACTTGTTATTTTGTTCAAGTGCGTTGAAGTAATTGTCTAATTTGGTTTTGTCAAAGTTCGATTGAGCAAATCCTATTAGACTAAGTGTCAAAACTAGAATTGTTGTTACAACTGTTTTTTTCATTTTTATTCTTTTTATGTTATCGTATTCGGGTCATGCTAAAATTGCACCCAACTTATGCATACACGCATTGCGTATATGCCTGTCTTATTTTGTTTCGTATATACCTAATTATTTGCATTAAAGCGAGAGTTTTGAAAGTTTTTCCACAAGATGAATGCTAAGCCACCAATACTCAAAATCAGGCACAAATAGCTCAGCCAATCTCCAAACTTTGTATAAATGGTTGTAGTAGATTTTGAGGGGACATCAAAAGTAAATCCGGTGCGTTCCCAGTAGCTCGTTTTTTGAAGGACATTGCCTTCCGGATCAATAATCCCCGAGAAACCATTATTAGCACTACGAACTATCCAGCGATCAAATTCAATAGCTCGTAGTCGGGCATAGGCAAAATGCTGGTAATGTCCGCTGGTGTTTCCCCACCAGCCATCGTTGGTAATTATGGTGATAAAATCTGCTTCATCTTTCACAAATTCACGTATCCAGGAAGGGTACACCGAATCGTAGCAGATCAACCCTTGAGTGGTAAAGCTGTCTGTCTTAAAAGAGGTGGCTTCTAATCCTTTTCCAAAGCCTGCAATTTTTCCCCAATCAAGCCAACCGAATACATCAACAGCATTAAAAAATTCAACGAAGGGGAATCGTTCTACAATGGGAACAAGATTGTGTTTGTCGTATCTGGAACGCTCTCCATCGGCATTTACATAAAGAGCGGCGTTAAAATAATTTCTTGCCTGTCCGCGATACATATCTCTGTAAAGAGAAGGCGGTTCTTCATAGAGTTGGAATAATCCTGTACCGGCAATTATAGATGTATTCCATGCTTTCGCAGAATCTGAAAGCATTAATGATGTTTTTGAATCCATATAAAGTGCAGCGTCAAGGGCATTTTCCGGCCAAATAATGAGTTCAGTATCTTCGGTTCTAATCTCACTCGTTATATCAAAAAGGCTTTGCACAAGCACTCGATGGTTTTCCATTCCGCCATTAGGTTCATAGGAATCATGATTGGGCTGGATAACAGCTACACTTGTGGTTTCTGATGCAGGCGGCTCTGTGGAGTTTAATAGCATCAGCAAAGACATTCCTGAAGGCAACAGTAAGCTAAAAGTAGCAGCGAGTGCTAAGTTTCTGTTTTTATCTTTTAAAGCCAGATAAGCCAAAGCACTGGTAAAGACTACCCAGAAAGTAATGCCCAAATGGCCGGTTGCAGAAATATATTGTATCAAAGCAATTTGGTTAGACCACGCATTAGCGATAGTGAGCCAGGGCCAGGAAAGATCCCAATTATGATGCAGAAATTCATAGCTGACCCAAGCTGAAGTTTGCAGGAGGGCAATTAACCATTTCTTATTGAATTTGTTTGAAAACACCCTGAATAGAACTAATGGAATAGTCATGATTGCAGCATTTGCTAAAATAGCAGCAACACCGGCAACTAAACTCGCCATCATCAGCCAATAAGTTCCGATAAGGTTCCATAGTACAAATCCTGCATATCCGTAATAAGCGAGTTGTTTATTGGAATCACATTTATCCGCCAGCAGAAATAAAAGAACGAAGGCCGGAAAGCTTAAAAAAGCCAGATCAACAGGAGGGAAGCTTAATCCTAACAGAATTCCAGATGTAAGAGATAAAGCCCATTTATTTTCTAAGAATTTGTTCATTTAATTATGTTGGCTTTTTAGATAAGTGAAAATATAGTAAAAGTCATATAGGCGAAAGCGAAGAATATTCAAGTTAGCAAATTCGGTGATAATTATTTTGGAGGATTTAATTGGATATATGCTGGTATATAGCAGATAAATTATGAATAGAAATTTTAAAAATTGAGATTACTCTTTTTATCTAATTAATGTTTTCTTAATTTAGAATCACTCTAAATAAAAATTATAAAAAATAAAGCATGTCCAGATTTAAGCCATCAAATTGGCATTTATTAATAATAGCAGCAGTAATTCTATCTGGTTTAAGCTGTACAAAATCGGCCCCAAAAAATAGTAAAGACTACGGCGTATTAGTGCTCGCCCACGGTAGTAACGATGACTCATGGAATAATTCTATTCACGAAGTTATAAAATCAGTTGAAGATACTTATCCAACTCAAGTTGCTTTTGGGATGGCAAATCCAACAACTATGCAACCAGCTATTGACAGCTTGGAGCAAAGTGGGGTTAAAAAAATTATTGTAGTTCAGTTATTTGTGTCATCATATAGTCCAATAATTAGGCAAAATGAGTATTTGCTAGGGATCAGAGATAGTTTAGCAGATGCTCCTATGTTGATGATGAATCACGGAATGATGAGCAAAGAAGAGTCTAGCAGTCGCGAAGCTCAAAGCGCTCCAGCCGATCGCAATATGAAGTTAAACCAGTTGAATATTGATGCTGAAATCATACTTACTAATCCGTTCGACGATCATGCACTAATCGCAGGCATTTTATTGGATCGAATAAATACGTTAAGCAAGAATCCCGAAAAAGAAACCATTCTAATTGTAGCTCACGGCCCCAATGGAGAGCAGGATAATAAAAATTGGGTAAAATCGATGGAAAGCTTAGCACACCAAATTGATGATAAGACAAATGCTACGAATGATAATTTTAGAAATATTGAATATTTCACAGTTCGCGATGATGCCAATCCAGAGATTTATGCCCAAGCCAAAGAGCATTTCAGAAATGCGGTAGTTGAAGCAAACAAAGATGGGGAAGCCCTTGTTATTCCTTTATTGTTAGCTCAAGGAGGAGTAGAGGCACGTTATGTGAAACGATTGGAAGGTTTATCGTATAAATGGAGTGGTGAAACACTTTTGCCTCATTCTAATATTGCTAAATTTGTAGAGTTAGCAGTAGAAAATGCAATTAACTCAAATTGATTTCAAAAAGCTAAAAAGGATAGTGTTTTATCAGTAAAACATTATGCTTAGCTTAATGTCAGTTGAAAATTAAAAAAAGAGCTATTTAACGATATGCTCTTTTTATTCCGAGTATCCCTTTCCGGCTACAACAACAGCAATTTCACCTTTGATGGAATCTCTGCTTTCAAAATTTACTTTTAGTTCCGAAATCGGAGCTCTAATTACTTCCTCAAACTTCTTGGTAAGTTCCCGTGCAACAGCTGCTAATCGATCTCCCTCAAAATGTTCTTCAAGTTCAGTAAGTAATTTCACAATTCGATGAGGACTTTCATAGAAAATAATAGTCCGTTCTTCTTCTGCAAGTTGTGAAAGTCTTTTTTGCCGACCTTTTTTTGGGGGAAGAAAACCTTCAAAACAATATTTGTCACAAGGGAGTCCGCTGGCAACTAAAGCTGTTGTTGCTGCGTCAGGGCCGGGAATTACTACTACGTCTATTCCCTCTTGTTTGATAGCTCGCACCGCTAAAAAACCCGGATCTGAAATGCCGGGCATTCCTGCATCTGAGATCAAAGCAACCGATTGACCACCTCTCAAGATGTTCAAGACATGTTCCACTTTGTGATGTTCATTATGTAAATGAAATGAGAACTTTGGAGTGTCAATTCCGAAGGCATTTAGAAGCTTTCCTGAAGTTCGGGTGTCTTCACAGGCTATATGATCTACCGATTTTAGAACCTCAACCGCTCTGGGTGAAAGGTCACTAAGATTTCCGATGGGAGTTGCTACTACAAAAAAAGTGGACACGGGAAAGAATTTGAAATTATGAGTAACCCTTAGATTGAAATTTATAATAATAAAACAATTAAGAATGGTTCAATTAAGAATTAAGAATTATCTTAAATATACATAATTGAATAGTTCTTAATTTTAATCAGGAAAAATGAATTTTACACCATCGGGATTAAACCATATCACTATAAGAGTAAACAGAATTGACGCTTCCAAAGAGTTTTATGGAGATATTTTGGGATTCGAGATTGTACGAACAATGGGACAAAGTATGGCTGTATATGATATCGGAGGTGGAGATACATTGGTTATTGTAGAAGCTGAGACCAGCTACGATCCAACTTCCAGAGATTTCAGAGTGGACCACTTTGGATTCTATGTAGAAAATCCTGAAAAGATTGATGAGCTGGCTACATACTTCAGAGATAAAGAAGTTACCATCATGAGTGGGCCGGCAAACAGAAAAAAGGGGAGATTTTTATTTATTTCTGATCCTGATGGAAATATGATTGAGTTTATGTATGAGGAAGAGAAGTAGAATATCTTTTTAATCAATCAGTACGGACGTGATTAATCACGTCCGTACTGATTGATTCTGATTAATCATTTTTATTTTTGAGATATGAAAAGAAAAAGAAGGATAGAACAAGAGCTCAACCAAAAAGAGTTTGAAAGCGATATAGAAAGAGAACTCCGAACGCAAGAGCTTGAAAAAGAATACGAAGAAAAGCTAAATCGGGATTATCATCCTCTGGAATTAGCAGCCATTAACCTCTTTGGGAATCTGATGATTGGTTATATTCTGTTTTTCATTTTTAAATGGTTTATTGGTCCGGCATTGGGTTTTCTATCTTCAGAACTGATACAAGGTATCTTTACTATTTTTCATGTATTAATCTGGGGAATGGCCATCATTGGTGTAGTAATCAAAAAATCACCATGGAATAGATTTCTCAAATAAACTCGATTACTTCCTTATTTCTCACCTGAAAATAATCTTCGATATCCCAGTCGGTGTTTAAAACTATTCCTCCTACAGTGTAAATAACTATATCAGAAAAAGAATTTTTAGAAGCTTCAATAAGACTATGAAGTTTGTTATTTATTCTTTCGTAAGTAAAAACAGTGGCTTCTTTAAGTGGAAATTCGGCATTTAAAATTTCATCGCGATGTACATAAAGATTTTGACAAACACGGCTTTGTTGATAATCCAGTGGATCTAGTGGAGAAGGTATTTCATTTTTTGTGATCATATCTAAACCCGCAACCAGAGAACCGCAACAAGGAGTACTCTGATTAAGATTTTCTCTTTTTACAGTTCCCAATTTTCCATCTTTGGATAATCCAATGTGTGGTCCATAAAGAATAACTGCAGCGCCCCCTTTTGGAACATGGCTAAGAAATGCATTTAAGCCTGTTTTACCGGCGAAAGGAATTCCCGAAATTCCTCCTAAAACAAAAGGTCCCGGACCTGCAAAATTTTTGTTCAGTTCTCCAAACATATTACTTACTTCATCGCTACACAAAGAAGTTCCCCAAATTGATTTCTCGGATTTAATTGAGTTGTCTTTTAATCCATTTAAAATCTTAGTTTCAAGGTCATGGATAAGGATAGCTTCAGGGAAATGTTTTGCGATGGCGTTAAGCATGTGTAAAAAAATTAATAAGTATATAATTTAAAATATATCGAGTAGGATACATTTTATTTCTTTAAGATATTTGGTTAATAAGTTGTTGTGAAACTATGAACTCTGGACTGAAAAATAAACTAACTATAAAAGTATTATGGAATCGTTGTTAAATAACTTTGCTTCACCCATTGTTTTGGCTTTTGTGCTTGGGATAATTACAAAGTTAATAAAGAGTGATCTCGAATTTCCAAAACCACTTTATCAATCTCTTTCCATTTACTTGTTAGTTGCTATAGGTTTAAAAGGCGGAATAGAACTTAGCAAAACCTCTATTGATGTTTTCCTTTTACCTGCATCTGCAACGTTATTATTGGGGATAATTACACCGATAACAGCTTTTTTAGTACTTCGGTATTTAGGTAAAATTGATCTTATAAATTCTGCAGGTATTGCTGCTCATTATGGTTCAGTGTCAGCGGTAACTTTTATTGCTTCGATAAGTTATCTGAATGATGTTGGGGAAAATCCAGAGGGCTTTATGTCAACATTGTTGGCAATTTTAGAAGTGCCGGGGATTATTGTTGCTTTACTCATTCCTCAACTGATGAGTAAGAATTCAGGCTCTCTAAAAAAGGCTTTGCACGAAGTTATGACGGGAAGTAGTATTGTTCTGTTAGTAGGAGGATTAATAATCGGATTTATTGCCGGGCCTGCCCGTTTCGAATCAGTGAGTCCTTTTTTTGTTAGTGGATTTCAAGGAGCATTGTTTTTATTTTTATTAGAGCTAGGCATGGTTACTGCAACCAGGCTCAGAGATCTTAAAAAAGTGGGCTTTTTCTTATTGGGATTTGGTATAATCGTACCAATAATTCATGGCGCATTAGCTGTTTGGGTTGGTCTTATGGCTGGGTTGAGTGTAGGTGGAGCGGCTGTACTTGCAACGATGGTTTCCAGCGGTTCATATATTGCTGCACCAGCCGCTGTAAGAATTGCTTTGCCAAAAGCAAGTCCCACACTTTCTTTAACGGCTTCTTTGGGGATTACTTTCCCATTCAATATTACCTTAGGAATCCCACTTTATTATTTAATTGCAAAAATACTTGGAGGCTGATATGAGTTTATCAGAATTATATTTAGTAACTATTATTACAGAAAGAATTTTGAGGGATGATATCCTTAAGGAGATTAAAAAAATAGGAGCAAAAGGATATACACTTACCGACGCAACCGGAGAAGGTTCTAGAGGAATTAGAGCCAGTGACTGGGAAGGAAAAAACGTAAAGATTGAGTCTGTAGTTAGTAAAGAAGTTGCAAACGCAATTATAGAGTATATCGCAGATTCTTACTTCGAGCATTATGCGGTAATTACGTATGCTCATCCAGTAAAGGTGGTCAGAGGTGATAAGTATATTTAGATTTTAAATTTTTACCTTTAAAACCCATTAAAAAGAATTATAGTTGAGAACTCATTATTGGTATAATTAATGCGTACCTTTAAGGCTTATTGAATTGTGAGTTCACGATAAGACTGGAAATTTTACTTCTGTAACAACCTTCAGGTTTATAGATCATTGCTGGCTTTTATGAATCAAGCAGTCCTGCTTGCCTCTTGTCATTAGCTCACCTCTTTTTTACTAAAAATGACCCGGGCAAGAATAACTCACAGCACAGTTTTTGAACGGGATAAAAACGATTAAAAATTATGCCAACGTTCAAAGAACTAGGTCTTAAACAAGAACTGCTCGATGCAGTTGAAAAATTAGGTTTTACAGAACCTACCAAAGTACAGGAATTAGCTATACCAGCAATCTTATCTTCACAAAGAGATTTGGTTGCCTTAGCTCAAACAGGAACAGGAAAAACCGGAGCTTTTGGTTTACCTGCACTCAATCAAATTGACGAAAACTCAGACGATGTTCAGGTTTTAGTGCTCTCACCAACACGTGAACTCGCTATACAGATTGCGCGCGATATGAAAGATTACGCCAAATATCAGAAAGGAGTTAAAACCGTAGCCGTTTACGGTGGAGCAAATATCTCAACTCAGATCAAAGCACTCAATAATGGTTGCCAGGTTGTGATCGGTACCCCGGGACGTATGCTGGATCTTATCAACAGAAGAAGATTAGACGTTAGTAATGTTCGCACGCTTATTTTAGATGAAGCGGATGAAATGCTGAATATGGGTTTTCAGGATGATTTAGATGCCATTTTAAAAGATACGCCACAGGAAAAGCAGACGCTTTTATTCTCAGCAACGATGCCAAAAGGTATTTCAAAGATTGCTAAGAAATACATGAACAATCCTGAAGAAATTGAAGTTGGCGAACGTAATGCCGGTGCAAAAAATGTGGAGCATCATTACTACATGGTTCACGCTAAAAACCGATTCGAAGCTTTAAAACGAATCACGGATATGAATCCTGATGTATATGGAATCATCTTCTGTAGAACTCGCCGTGAGACGGCTGAAATCGCCTCTAAGCTAAACAAAGACGGCTATAACGTTGATCTACTAAACGGTGATCTTTCACAAGCTCAGCGCGATGATGTGATGGCTCGTTTCCGTTCTAAAGATCTTCAATTATTGGTAGCAACAGATGTGGCTGCTCGTGGATTAGATGTAAACGAATTGACCCACATAATTAATTACAATCTTCCGGATGACTTGGAAGTGTATATTCATAGAAGTGGTAGAACGGGCCGTGCAGGTAATTCAGGGATTTCTATTTCCATCGTTCATACCAGAGAAACAGGTAGAATTCGTGCTTTAGAAAAAATGTCAGGCAAAGACTTCATCAAAAAAGAAGTGCCAAGTGGTGAAGAAATTTGCGGTATCAGAATGTTGAACCTCATTGATACTGTAAAGGAAACAAAAGTGAATGAGGAGCAAATGGCGAAGTTCTTACCTGAAGCTCTTGACAAACTTTCAGATATGGAACGTGACGATCTAATCAAACATTTTTTAGCGGTAGAATTCAACCAATTCCTCGAATACTATTCCAATTCTAATGATTTGAATGCTTCAGGCGGCGGAGATCGCAGAAAAGGCAATAATGACCGAGGCGGACGAAATGATCGCAGTGGAAGAAGTGACCGAGGTGGAAGAAGTGACCGTGGTGGCAGTAATGGAAGAGAACGTGGAGTTACTGAACCCGGATACGAGCGGTTCTTTATTAACGTTGGAAGGCGTGATGGAATGAACCCGGTGCGTTTAATGGGATTAGTTAACGAGCAATTAAACGGTTCAAAACCGGATTTCGGGAAGATTGATCTCCAGAATAATTTCTCCTTCTTTGAAGTTGAAACAGGTTACGAAAGTGCTTTGACAAATGATGTAACCGGAGCTAAATTTGAAGGCAGAGATGTTGCCGTTGAACGTGCTCAGGAAGACACTAAGGGAAGTTCTGGTGGCGGTCGTAGCAGTGGCGGCGAAAGAAGAAAAAGCGGCGGTGGTGGATTCCCAAAAGGAAAACGTAAAAGTGGTGGAAATAAAAGACACCGAAAATGAACCAATTTGATGTAGTTATTCTAACAGAATCCAGATATCTCAATCCGGAGAAAGTAAATAATTACATTCAAAACATTCTAACGGAAGAGGATCTGCTCAAAAAAGCTTTAGAGAAGCACGGATTAAAAGTGGTTCGTAAAGACTGGGCAGATCCTGATTTCGATTGGGGTTCTACAAAATGTGCTATTTTCAGAACTACTTGGGACTATTTCGATCGCTTTGAAGAGTTTAAAGCCTGGCTGGAGAGAGTTGAAGGAGAAACTCAATTCATTAATCCTATTTCTCAGATAAGATGGAATATGGATAAGCATTATTTGCAGGATTTAGTTGATAAGGGAATTAGGGTTATCGAGACGGAGTATATAAAGAAAGGAGATAGAAGAGAATTGAATTCTATCATCACAGGATTAGGTTGGGTAGATGTAATCCTTAAACCAACGATAGCCGGTGCAGCAAGACATACCTATAAACTGAATCCACAGAATATTGACGATCATGAAGATATTTTTTCAGAGCTGATTGCTGAAGAAGATATGATGCTTCAACCTTTTCAGCATAATATTGCTATCAAAGGAGAAGTATCTTTTATGGTGATGGGAGGCGAGTTTACACACGCTATCCTTAAGAAAGCCAAATCCGGCGATTTCAGAGTGCAAGATGACTTTGGAGGAACGGTTCATAACTACGAAGCTTCGCAGACCGAAATAACATTTGCCGAAAAAGTTGTTAGAACCTGTAACCCTTTGCCCGCTTACGCCCGCGTTGACGTAATGTGGGACAATGACGATGAGCTTGCAATCTCTGAAGTGGAGTTGATAGAACCAGAATTATGGTTCAGAGAACATCCCGAGGCGGCGAATGTGTTGGCGAGGGAGATTGTTGAGAGAATTTAGTTTTGAATAAGCCGGGCGGACTTAAGTCCCTGGCTTGTGGACGCTGGAAATATCTACTTGCTAAAAAGTTATGAATTTCACTTAAAGCTACAGATCTACAAACCTGAGTTCGACGTGAGAAAATTTCAATATTAGCCCACTTAATTTCTCATTAGCCTTCAAACTTTCGGCCTTTGAAAACTGGTCGGGCAAGAGAACAAACTGGTTTGCGTGTCCGAATGGACGAATAAATCACTCCAGGCTGGATTATTTAAGTTAATTACGAACGAGCGAAGACCTTGTGATTTATTCAGCAAACCAGTGGTGAACTCCGACCAGTTTTCATAGCCAGGAGTTTCCCGCCAATTGGCGGATTGCCAAAGGCATTGTTACTTTTGTCGACACAAAAGTAAAGAGAAGAGGTTATTGATTTAGAAATTTGGAGTAATCTGGATGAATTATTAGCCATTTTAGTGAGAAAATTTCAAATAACATTATAATGTGTTCTTAAAGGTGATTCTTATATCGAACTCACGTCACAAAGTATTTGAAAGCAATACCAATAATTATTGCTAATCCAAAACTGAGTAAAGTTCCTATCAATATATATTCTGTTAGTTTTCTGTCTTTGGCTCTTGAAAGATCCCCAAATCTAAAAACAGATTTTGCAGCTATAAGCAAACCAATCCCTTGCCATTGCCCGATTAGTATAAATCCGAAAACGAATAACCTTTCCAAGATCCCGATGTATCTCCCTGCGTTTTCCAGAGAATCTTTTGAATTATCCTCTTCCATTTTCCAACGACTCATTATCATTTTCATGAAAACGGAAGACACATAAGTAAGGCTGAGTAAGGACAGAACCAGAAGTAATGATTCATATGAATATAAAATTCCTATATCAATCTGATAGGGTTCATACCAATAAACTAAGCCCGCAATAACCGAGAAATGAGCTATTTGATCGAGCACAAAAAGTAATCGTAAATTGGAATTTTTTTCCAGTTTCAATTTTATAAGATCAATAACAAAATGGCTCACAATAATCGCAAGTAAAATGGGCCAATATTTCCACTCAAATTTTAGAACTATCAATAAAGCCAGAGCGTGTACACCAAGATGAAGGTATAAAAATTTAGATTTTTGTTTTTTTAGCCTTTTATCCTTTACCCACTTATCCGACTGTAGAGTAAAGTCACCTATTACATGAGCTATTATCAGTTTGAGTGCGAATATGCTCATAGGTTCTGAATTTGTCCTTTATAGAAGTTATTCATTGCCATTATTTCTTCAAAGCCACCTCGGTTTAAGGCTTCGCTCACACTGCTTTGTGATTTATTTAGTAGCATAGCCAGTTTTTTCTGATTTTTTTCAGGGTTTTCTAAAGCTGTTTTTATGACTTCAGCAACTATAGGAGTCCAGCTATTAGCTGTAAGAAGTGAAAGACTTAGCATCAAATTAAGCATTTCATTTAATTCAGAATTATGGGATTTAACAGACAGTGTCTGTTTTTTTAAAGCATCAAAACACTCACCTGATAGGATATAGGCAGAACCATTCGATTCCGTTACTTTAGGGGCCTTGTGTGTTTCTTCCCCCAATCCAATTCCCATTCTTACATCTTGTGACTTCGATTGTTTAATAACAGCTTTTATATGAATAGTTGCAATTAGAGCGTTTTTAGGCTGTAACGACAATTGAAAACTATCTCCTCTGAATATTTCCCAGTCTTTGGGTTCTTCACCATAATGATTAAGTACTTGTTTAAGAGAACTCAACCAGTCTTTTGTTTTTCCACCTCTGGAGTTTATGACATCTCCGGTTATTACGGCAACCATAATTTCTTTTTAAACTGAATATATCGGATTGAGAACCAATAATCAATTAAATCGGATTTAGAGCCGATATTTTATAAAATCGGTTTATAGGACGATAATTGATTTTGGAGAGAATAGGGAGAAGCCTTGCGGACTAAAGTCCTTGGCTTGTGAACTGGAAGGGAAGGCTTTAATCCGATGCAAGAAATCTAGAAGTGTATTTAGTTTATCAGTCAGTTCTATTGATAAATACGTTCTTAAGTATCAAATAATGATTTTCTCCAGTTTTGGAATCAAAAATTTTAGATACAACATCAACATTAACCTGAGGTCCCCATTTTGGTCCATTTCTAGATGATCTTTCAATTATGTGTGGAGAGTTAGAATTTCTGCGTTCATCTTCGTAATCAGTAATCCAAATTGAATCTTCATTTATAACGTACTGTTTTACGAGATCTATGTTATTCGGGATAGTTTCGGAATTGAGTTCAATCAATTTGTTAACTGAAATTAAGGGACGTCCATTTGGTGGACTCATAGGCATAAAATCGCGCCATAAATAGGCATCTAAAACAAAAGAGTTGTTTTCTATTTGGATTGTTTCAGATGATGCAGATCGTAACTCTTTTATTAGTTTGGGATTAACTTCAATGTCATTGTTACCAATTCCATTATCGCTGCAATTCAAAGTAAAAATTAGAATAATGAGAAAAGAGTACCTATTAAGCATTGTAGAGGATTAAATTATTTCAAACTTATCTTTTGCAACTTTGTAATTATAAAAAAATTGTATGCAATACAAATTACTTTGTAATCTCAAATCAATACATGGTATTAGTATTTGCCGATTCTTTCGGTATTTGCTGAATAGCATCCCAGTGTTCGCAGATCTTACCGTTTTCATCAAATCGAAAGAAATCTATGGTCACATATTGGTCATTGTCCGGCCAGGTTTGATGGGTATGCAGTGCGACTAAATTTCCTTCCGCAATACAACGAACGAATTCGATAGATTTCTTAGGGTATTCTTGTTGCATTCTCTCGAAATACTCAATGAATCCTTTTGTTCCGTCTGCTACATCCGGATTGTGTTGAATGTATTCCTCGCCAACGTATTTGTTTATTGCTTCAGCAGGATTTCCATCATAAGCGGTTTTGTAAAAGGCGATAGCATTTTCTTTGTTTTGTTTTAAGTTCATCTACTTTAATCTTTCTAGTTTACCTTTTCGCTTAATGATATTTTTGTAATCCCATTGTATTTCCCTGGACTTTATTAGCCAACGCTTAAGATCATTTGGGTTAATTTGATCTACAGAAGTAAATCTGATTTCAGCGGCTTTAAAGCTTCCGGATTTCGCTAATTTTTCTTCATCAAATGATTGACCACTCCAAAACATAAGCCGAACACAATCTTTTAGCTTATTATATCCTACGATAGGATTTCCATCCAAAAACCAAACCGGATGGGCATGCCAGATCTTGTTTTCTGCTTCGGTAAGTACAGAGTTAATTATTTGATGTAATAAATCACAAATCTTTTTATAAGACTCGGATTGTTTATTGTTAAATGTATTGATCTCGTTGGTCATTTTACTGTAAATTTTATCAGTAGATAAATAAATATGGGGCTAACTGAAACATATTTACTAAAATCTTTCGAATTTGAATTCATTTTACTTTATTGACTACTCTATCCACAAACAATTACTGCTATGAATGATCAATGGAAATCCTTCACTAAAAAAATTGCTGTTAAAGCTCCTTTGCAAAAAATCTATGATGCTTGGACTACTCAATCCGGATTAGAAAGCTGGTTTTTGAGGAGTGCCGGAGCAACCAAATCTGATGGAACTAAACGACCGTCAAATGAACATTACCAAGCTGGTGATATGTTCTATTGGATGTGGAATGGTTATCCTGATTCGGTATATGAAGAACGGGAAGTACTGGAAGTACTGGAAGTACTGGAAGTAAATGGTAAAGATTATTTTCAGTTCATGTTTACCGATGAATGTGATGTAGAAGTGAAGCTGTCAAATGTTAATCAGGAATATGTGATGGTAGAGCTCACTCAGAATAATATTCCGATAGAAGAAGATCCTAATAAGAATCTATACGTTGGATGTGGAGAGGGATGGTTGTTTTATATGACGAATTTAAAGTCGATACTGGAAGGAGGTATAGACCTCCGAAACAAAGACAAGAGCTTGAAAGGTGTTTTTAATGCTTGAAATAGTTATTGAGGGATTAAGTGATAGAGTGATTAAGAATCTCTACTCAATCACTTAATAACAATAACTCAATTTTCTTTCTTTTTCTCTTTGATCTCCGGCCAGTTCATTTCTGCATTTCTGCATTTTTGCTGAGCTTTTCTTCGTCTTTATTCCACTTATCTAAAGTATTGGTAAAGAATTTGTTGTAGAATAAGAGCAGCTTCCCATCAAAAATTTTGAAGGTCTTCGGATTGGCATCTGCGGTATACCCGTTTCCAACAGCATAAGCGCACCAACCACCGTAAGCAGGAGCATATTTTTCCGGATCAGCTTTAAACGTATCTAAGTTTTTCTGACTTACAAACTGATAAGTAGCACCTTCATACTCATAGGTCAGGTTTTCTTTCCCTTCCTGAGGCTCCTCAGAAATGAAATAACTCACAGGATCGTAGCCTTTAATGGCAATTCCTTCGTCATCTACATTCAAATGTTTAGTGCTCATCATTTCTTGTGCTATTCCCAGTGTTGATAAACCAAATACAGCAATTAGAGTAAATAATAGTGACTTCATTAATATATAATTAGTTTTAATGTTATGACATTAATGTATAAACATTGAATGAGTTAATTGTCACGGAAGTGTAAACTTTATATTAGAGAATAAAGCCCTTCTTTTCCCGAAGGGATGCCTTTGGCAGAAGGAGGATGTTGTGTTGTTTACGAACTTCTAAACCACACAACATCTCTCTGATCTCACACAAGTGTTCGATCGGTCTCCCTTAAAAGGGAAAATTTATAACTTCGTAGGATTTGGAGCATCTCCATATACTTCTTTGGGATCGAAAACCTTTTCAGATTCCTCGAATGCTAACTCACCATCTTTTTTAAAGAAATCTTTTCCGGTTGGTACGCTTCTGTAAAAACAAGACCGGTATCCAACGTGACAGCTGGCTCCATTTCCCAGAACTTGAACTCTTAGCCAAACACAGTCCTGATCATCATCAATGCGCATTTCTTTGATGATCTGAGTAAGACCGGAAGTTGCACCTTTATGCCAAAGTGCTTCACGGCTACGGCTGTAATACACAGCTTCTCCAAGCTCAATGGTTTTCTTTAGGGCTTCTTCGTTCATGTAACCATGCATCAATAATTCCCCGGAAGTATAATCGGTGGTTACCACAGGAATTAATCCATTTTCCTGAAATTTAGGAGCCAGATCTTTGGCTTCTTCTACTTGTTCTACGGTAAGGCGTTTTTTGAATGTTATTTCTGACATTTATTTACTTTTAGGTCATTCAGAGCGATAGCGATGAATCTTCACATCTATTAACTTGTGTAGATCCTTCTCCCAAAGGGATTCCTACGGAAGGAAGTATCCTCAGGATGACGAGTCATTAATTATTTTCTTTTCTGGATTCCCCGGAACCGGATCATGACCATGATCACCCCAGGGGTGACATCGACCGATTCTCTTAATTCCTAACCAAAATCCTTTTAATGGTCCCCATTCGTTTACAGCTTCAATCATATACTGCGAACAAGTTGGGGAATACCGACAGCTGCTTCCTAACCATGGAGAAATAGCTAACTGATAAAAGCGTATAAATCCGACTATGAGTTTACTGAATATGAGTTTCAGCAGATTCATCAGTCAATTTCGAAGGTTGTACCTTCTTTTCCATCCATGAGCTGTACGCCAAGCTCTTTCAGGTCATCCCGAACTTTATCCGAGAGTGCAAAATCTTTGTTGGTTCTGGCTTCTTTTCTGATTTCAATTAATAATTCGATCAAACCTTTTATTAGATCACTATTTCCACCAGTACTTTCATTCGGCCAAATACCTAGTACATCGTCAACAAAAGTTTGTATCACTTTTTTAACATCATCAATATTTGATGGAGTCTTTTTTTCAGTGATCAATTTTCTAAGTTCTTTTAACTTCTCAAATATAACAGCGATTGCTTTTGCCGAATTGAAATCATCATTCATGACTTTCTCAAAAGATGATTTGAATCCATCTATATCAAAAGCATCACCAGAACCATTTTCTTCTTTCTCAATGGTTGAGATCATTGAATGCATATTCTTTAAACCGGTTTCAGCCGCTTCAAGTGCCTCTTCCGAAAAATCGGTTGTACTTCTGTAATGACTTTGAAGTAGAAAGAATCGAATTACCTGAGGATCCCAAGCTCTGGTTAAAAGTTTATGTTCACCGGTAAAAAACTCATGCAAGTTGATTGCATTACCCAATGATTTACCCATTTTCTGTCCTTCAAGGGTAACCATGTTGTTGTGCATCCAATACTTAACAAACTGAACATCATTCGCACATTCAGATTGAGCAATTTCACATTCGTGATGTGGAAATTGATTCTCTAATCCACCGCCATGTATATCAAAACTTTCGCCCAAATACTTAGTACTCATTGCTGAACATTCGATATGCCAACCGGGATAACCTACTCCCCAAGGTGAATCCCATTTCATCAAGTGCTCATCTTCAGCTTTTTTCCAAAGAGCGAAATCAGCAGGATTTTTTTTATCTGAAGCAGTTTCAACTCGAGTACCGGATTCAGCTTCATCAAGATTTCTTCCGCTAAGTTTTCCATAATCTTCATCAGAATGAACATCAAAATACACATTGCCATCTACATTGTAAGCGTGTCCATTTTCAATCAACTTTTCGATCATGGCAATCTGTTCAGGAATATGTCCGGTTGCTCTGGGAGCAATATCAGGTCGAAGCACATTCAAAGCGTCCATGTCACGGAAATAAGTGTAGGTATATTTCTCAGCGATTTCCATAGGATCGACTTGCTCTAAACGAGCTTGTTTACCGAGTTTGTCTTCTCCTTCTTCGCCATCTCCAACTAAATGGCCTACATCTGTGATATTCTGAACGTAGCGGACTTTATACTCTAAATATCTTAGATATCGAAGAACCAAATCAAAAGAAACATAGCTTTTGGCATGCCCGAGATGAGCATCACCATAAACAGTTGGACCGCATACATACATCCCCACAAAAGGAGGATTCAGTGGTTCAAAATCTTCTTTCTTTCTGGTAAGTGTATTATAAACCTGGAGCTTTTGTTCAGCCAAAACGGTTAGAGTTCAGTGTCAGTTTTGATGAAATCAATAAATTTTCTTTGAGTTGCTTCTTTTTTGAAAGCTCCTCTGAATTCCGTGGTGATTGTACTGCTACTTACATCACGAATACCTCGAGTGGAAACGCATAAATGTTTGCTATCAATAAATACAGCCACATCTTCAGTATCCATTGCTTCAGAAAGAGCATCAGCAATTTGCAAGGTCAAACGTTCTTGAACCTGAGGCCTGCGGGAATAATAATCTACCAAACGATTGATTTTTGATAATCCAATTACTTTACCCGAAGCAATATAAGCTACGTGTGCTTTTCCAATGAAAGGGAGGAAGTGATGTTCACAAAATGAAGTTACCTGAATATTCTTCTCCATCACCATATCATTGTAATCGTAGTTGTTACTGAAGGTGCGAGCTTCCGGTTTATTTTTTGGATCAAGCCCGTTAAAAATTTCTTTTACGTACATTTTTGCTACGCGGTAAGGAGTGCCCTTGAGACTGTCATCATCAAGATCCAGACCAAGCGTGTGCATGATTTCTTTAAAGTGATCCTGAATGATATCTATTTTTTCTGAATCAGACAGATCAAATGCATCTTCACGAAGCGGAGTAAGTTCTGAAGTACCAATATGGGCTTCACCAAGGTCTTCAGCAGTAATTTTATCTAAGTCGATGTTATCCAATGTATGAGGTTTTATCTTTAGTGGAATTTTAAGCCGTTTAGGTTGCCTAAAACCGAATCTTAAAGTTAAGGGTTCCTTTTATCAATTAACAGGGAAACAATTAAGAATGATCAATGATCAATTAAGAATTACGAATATATGAATTAGGAATAATCTGTTTGGCTTTCTAGTTTCTGACAACTGACAACTGACAACTGACAACTGACAACTGACAAAAATATGATCAAACATATCGTAATGTGGAAATTGAAAGAAATCGCAGAAGGTAAAACAAAGCAGGAAAATGCGGAGATAATGAAAGCATTATTGGAAGGTTTGCCTGCAAAGATTAATGAATTGGATAGCGCTGACGTTGGAATTAATATTTTGGAAGGTGAAGATGCGGCTATTTGTGATGTGGTTTTGACTACAGAATGTAAAGATCAGGAATCTCTTAAGGCGTATGCAGTTCATCCCGAGCACCAAAGAGTAGTTCAGTTTATAAAGAAGGTAGTGGAAGAGCGAAGAGTGGTGGACTATTTCAATTAAGAATGATTCAATGATCAATTAAGAATTAGGAATAAGTTAATTAGGAATAGTTGATTTAAAGCTCCATGCTTTTTAAGAATTAAGAATTAAGAATGATTCAATGATCAATTAAGAATTAGGAATAAGTTAATTAGGAATAGTTGATTTAAAGCTCCATGCTTTTTAAGAATTAAGAATTAAGAATTAAGAATTACTTTGGAACCTGTAGAATTACCTATTGATGGAATTTTAGATCTTCACCATTTCAATCCAAAAGAATTGGGTGATCTGATTCCGGACTACATCGAAGCCTGTCTGGAGAAAGAGATCCATTCTCTAAGAATTATTCACGGAAAAGGAAAAGGTGTACTTCGCAGAACGGTTCATAGTTTGTTGGATAAAAATGAACACGTAATTTCCTATCGCTTAGCCGATGACAGAAGTAGTTGGGGAGCAACGTTGGTGGAGTTGAAGAGGGAATAACTTTGAAGTGATGAAAGTTTATAGTTTCGTTATAGAAATCAGCGCTATTTTGCTTTAATTCCCATAATATAAAAACTGATAGAAGAAGGAATCACTAATTAATTTAGTAATGTCGATTAATTACCAAGTATTTCAACAACTAAATAATTCATAATCTTATGGAAGTAATGGTCTCGATTGTTTTAGTGATGTGGTTGGTTTATGTGATTATCGGATTGGTTTTTACTCCAATATTCATGTGGAAAGGACTCAGAAAAGTTGATGACGGTGTTGTGGATAGTGGATGGGGTTTTAAAGTATTGATTTTCCCGGGAATGCTTGTCTTTTGGCCAATATTTGCCAATAAATGGAGGAAATCATGAACCCATCAATGAGGAAAACACATGTTAGCCTCTGGATTCTAATAGCAATTGTCACGTTAACTATTTTAATCTTGGCAATTCCATGAGCGTAAATTATACTTCCGTATTGTGGAATAAACAGAAAAAGACATACGATCTTATATTATGGAGCGGTATTCTGTTAATGATTTCGTGCTTTGTAGTTTTGCAACTAATCCTGTTTCCTCAAATCACAGCTGAAACGCTCATTATTAGGGTAACAGCATTAACTGCTTTTACATTGCTTCATATCATTTTAATGATTGGACCTTTAGCAAGGCTTGATATCCGTTTCCTCCCGCTTCTGTATAATCGAAGGCATCTTGGAGTGAGTATGTTTTTGATCGCGTTAATACATGGAGTTTTTTCGATTGTTCAATTCCATGCTTTGGGTGATATAAATCCAATTGTAAGTGTATTTACATCCAATCAGAACTACCAGACAATAAGTGAATTTCCTTTTCAGATACTCGGATTTTTTGCATTGATCATACTTTTTTTAATGGCTGCAACCAGTCATGATTTCTGGCTCAAAAATCTAAATCCTAAAGTTTGGAAAGCTTTACATATGGGCGTTTACATTGCATATGGGCTACTAATTACACACGTAGCCTTAGGCGCACTTCAATATGAAAACAGCCCAAGATATTGGATGATTTTGATCATAGGATTTATAGCTATTGCAAGCCTTCATATTATAGCCGGAATCAAAGAAACAAAGAGATTAAAAGAACTAGATAATATCCTAGTTGAGGAAGGATTTTATGAAATCGCTTCTGTAGAAGAAATCGTTGAAAACAGAGCCAAAACTATATTTATTGAAGATCAGAATATTGCTGTTTTTAAATATGATGGGAAGGTTTCAGCGGTGCATAACGTCTGTAAACATCAAATGGGACCATTGGGAGAAGGTAAAATTGTGGATGGTTGCATAACCTGTCCGTGGCACGGGTATCAATATCTGCCAGAAAACGGGCAATCACCGCCACCATTTAAGGAGAAACTTTCTACATACGAAGTGAAAATTATAAAGGGAAAAATATGGATCAATCCTTCTCCGAAACCGGAAGGAACTTTCGTAGAACCAGCTAAAATTGAAAATCATGAGTAAAGATGAATTTTACATTGGTTGGCAGGATGAAATTCCGGAATCCAACAAGAAATTTCTGAAGAAAGTTATCATTGGGATTTTAGTACTCATTCCAGTAATAGTTTATGCTATAGTTAGTAATCAAAAACCATTCAATTATCATCATTTTGAATTTGGAACCATCACTGAACTAAGCGGAATTTATCATAGAGAACCCGTTCCCATTTTAACAGTGGAATCTGGAATTCCGGATGGGTTTTCCAGAAATGTTCTACTGGTTGGATTTGGAAAAATTGGTGCAGCCGGTATTATCGCTGAGATTCAAAAATCGGAAGGAAACCTTGATGGGAAGAAAATCTCAATGAAAGGCACTTTAATTTATGGCGATGGAATTACTTTGATGGAATTAACAGATGAAGAAGAAAGCTTCATTAAATTTATTAGTGATACAGTTTCAGTTTTAGATGAACCCCAGGTTTATTCAGAAAAAAAATTGACAGGAGAGATCCTTGATCCGAAGTGCTATTTCGGTGTTATGAAACCTGGAGAAGGAAAGATTCATAAGAGCTGTACAATTAGATGTATAAGTGGTGGAATTCCTCCGGTTATGCGTGTGCTTCAAGAAAACGGAGTTAACTATGATTATTATCTTGTGAAAGGAAAAGAGGGGAAAGAAATCAACAAAAGTGTTCTGCCGTATGTAGCTCAAACTATTTCAGTAGATGCAAATATCTATCAGCAAAATGGCTGGAGTGTAGCAGAGATTGATTGAATGAAATAAGTCTATCTTAAGATTACTTTGGCTAAAAAGTTTTATTTAAAAAAACCGATTTAAGTATTGAAAAATTTATTAGAAAGACATATAGCACGAATTGAAAGACGAATTGCTCAACTCGAAAAGCAAAGCAGCAAAATATCCGGAATGAGATTAACGCTCTTCGTATTGGCAGGAGTATTCTTGTTTATTGGCTTAGATATGATGTCCGGCATCCCTTACACAATTATTCTACTGGGATTGATCGCCGCTTTCTTATTCATGGTAAAGAGGCATAAAAAGGTCGAAGAATGCATAGAAAAGTTCGGCTATCTAAAGCAAACTAAAGAAGAGCATATAGCTCGAATAGATCTTAACTGGGAACGTATCCTTTTCAAAAAGATCGATCGAAGTGCATCTGCAAATCATCCTTATGCTCAGGATCTGAACATCATTGGTAAGAGATCTCTTTTTCAATTGATAGATACATCTATTTATGAAGGAAGTCAGAAAGTACTTTCGAATTGGCTATTAGATCAAACCAAAAATAAAGAAGAAATAACGAGCCGACAGCAATTGATTCTGGAATTAGCACCATTACAAATATTCAGAGATAAATTACAAGTCGAGGCGTTGTTTGCAAAAAGTCATTCTGATAAACAAAGCTGGACGATGGAACAGATGCTGGAATGGTTACGGCTTCCTAAAAAAAAGGGATTTATGTTTCCTTTAATTGGGTTAACACTTCTTTCTATTTCAAATATCGTATTTGGCGTATTAGCTTTGTTTGGTGTTTTGAATGCGTTTTTTTTCTTGATCTCTTTTGTGAGTTATCTCACTGTTTACAAACTTAACAGTCATAAAGTCACAGGGTTGTTTGATGCCGCGTTTCAGATGGAAAAACTGCTAAACAGGTTTGCGAATATTCTCAGTCATGTTGAACAATTTAGATTCAGAGATGAAGATGGATTATCGGCATTTTTAAAATTTTTCCATAATGCTGCTGACCGACCATCTGCAAATCTTAAAAAAGTTCGGAGGTTTGCTGTAGTAGCTTCCGTTCAAAAAGACCAGATATTAGGATCTGTCGTAAATCTATGTATGCCCTGGGGTTTATTTTTCTCTATGAAACTGGAAAATCTAAAAGAAGACATTGAGCCTAAACTCACCAAATGGCTAGATAAATTCTACGAACTGGAAGCGCTTAATTCTTTAGCGAACTTTACGCTACTGAATCCAGAATATACTTTCCCAACATTTAAAGAAGATTCAAACACGCTATTTAAAGCTGAAAAACTTGGGCATCCTTTAATTCAGGAAGACCAAAAAGTAGCCAATGATTTTGAAGTAAATCCCGGGAAAGATCTTTTTCTGATCACAGGATCAAACATGGCAGGGAAAAGTACTTTTTTAAGAACAGTTGGAATCAATTTGGTGCTTGCTTATTCAGGAGCTCCTGTAAATGCAGAATCATTAAACACAGGTCTGTTCAGGATATTTACCAGCATAAATGTAACTGACTCGTTAGGCGATGGTCTTTCTCATTTTTATGCGGAGGTAAAGCGATTGCGGTATTTGCTGGATGAATTGAATAAAGAAGATGAAATTCCTCTTTTCTTTTTTGTGGATGAGATCTACAAAGGAACCAATAACCGAGAACGGTTTGCGGGAAGTGCAGCATTTCTAAAAGAAGTAGCCGGGAAAAATGGTATTGGAATGATTTCCACCCACGATCTGGAACTTGCAGACCTGAAATCAGAGATAGATCAACTCAGTAACTGGCATTTTGTAGAATCCATAAGCAACGGAAAAATGAGTTTTGAGTATAAACTTAAATCAGGTCCATGCCCAAGTACTAACGCTATAACGATTATGAAAATGGAAGGACTGCCTGTTTAAGAAGTGATGAGGTTTGAGTTTTGAGGTTTTGAACTCAACTCAAAACTCAATATTAACTGATAAATAAGCGAAGTTTTTTTGGTTCGCCAGGTATTAGGAATTCATTGTTTAGATAGCAACTCTAATCTTGTAAGAATATTTTTAATCTATTTAGATTGCTATTAAAAATTCACCCCACTATATTCTCAACACTATGTTAAACAAGCAAACAATTACAACTTGGTGGTGGTCCAGCGCTTACATAAGCAGTGGGATTTTTGCATAGATAGTTTAACTACGAAATTACATACCCACTGTTCCTTTGGAAGAGTGGGTTTTTTTTTGAATTTTTTTTAATAATAAGTACTGAAGATCCCGGGCTTGATCCAGGATCTTCAGTTTTTACCGGAGATTGCGGATCAGGTATGTCCGCAATGACTTTTAAAACAGAATGAATAAAGAACAGTTTTTAAATCTTACGGAAAAATATACAGCAATTCCGGTATATAAACGGTTATTAGCTGATATACTTACCCCTGTTTCATTATTCATGAATATTAGGGAAGGCGCCAAAAATCCTTTTTTGCTGGAATCGGTTGAGGGGGGAGAACAACTTGCGCGTTATTCATTTATCGGCAGAAATCCTTATCAGTCTCTTCATTTTGATGGAAATTCTACACTACTGAGCGATCAATCGGGAGCTAGAACAATTCAGAAACCTTATTTTGAAGAACTTAAGGAACAGACCACAAAATATTCAGAGCCAATAATTCCTGAATTACCCAGGCTTACAGGCGGTGCCGTAGGATTTTCTGCCTATGATACATTCAGATTGGTTGAAGATTTACCAAATGTTCCGGAAGATGACCTCAACCTTCCCGAAGCCATATGGTGTTTTTATGATGAAATCTACGCATTCGATCATGTAAAGCATCAGGTTATTCTAATTAAGACGGTTTTTGTGGATGAAGAGTCAAACCGAACTGAGCTTTATGATACCGCAATTGATTCCTTAGCGGAAATGGAGCAAGCGGCAATGTCGGGTAACTATACAAAACGAGATTTTTCAATTGATACTGATTCATTACAAAGTAATATAGAGAGAAGCGAATTTACTGAGATGGTGAAAACTGCCAAAAATCATATTTATGAAGGGGATATTTTTCAGGTGGTACTTTCCCAACGCTTCGAAGCAGAAATGAGCGGGGATTCATTTATGCTTTATAGAGCTTTAAGAATGGTTAATCCATCTCCGTATCTATTTTTTCTGGATTTTGATGATTTTCAAATTGTAGGCTCTTCACCTGAAGTACTAGTTCGTGTTCAGGATAAAGAAGTAAGAGTGTTACCGATTGCAGGAACTCGTCCAAGAGGAAAAACGCATGAAGAAGATTTAGAATTAGAAGAAGATCTTAAACAAGACCCCAAAGAAGTTGCAGAACATATTATGCTTGTCGATTTGGGGAGAAATGATTTGTCCAGAGTTTCAAAGCCGGGAACAGTAAAAATGGAACGAAATCAGGTTATAGAACGATATTCGCATGTAATGCATATTGTAAGTGATGTAGTTGGAGAGATTTCAGATGATAAGACATCCGTTGACGCATTGATGCAATGCTTTCCGGCAGGAACGGTAAGTGGCGCTCCCAAGATCAGAGCCATGCAGATTATTGACGATCTAGAGCCATTAAAGCGCGGAATTTATGCAGGAGCAGTCGGATATTTTGATTTTTCCGGAAATATGGACACTTGTATTGCTATAAGAACGATGGTTGTTACAGGAAACAAAGTTTATATTCAGGCAGGAGCGGGAATTGTAGCAGATAGTGATCCCGATAAGGAATTCGAAGAAACACAAAACAAAGCAGGTGCATTAGTTCAGGCACTTAGCGTAGCATTAGATATTGAATGAGTAAAAAAACGATTCTATCAGGAATACAACCATCGGGTAAATTGCATATAGGAAATTACTTTGGCGCAATGCGTCAACACATAGCCATGCAAAAACAAGGAGACTGCTTTTATTTTATAGCAAATTATCATTCGTTGACATCCTTGAGCGATGGAAAGCAGCTTTACCAGAATACTATTGATGTAACCTTGGATTATTTGGCTCTTGGATTAGATCCGGAAAAAGCAACGTTTTTTGCTCAATCAGATGTCCCGCAAGTAACAGAATTAGCCTGGATTCTTGGAACTTTATGCCCGGTAAGTTTAATGGAAAAGGGTGTTTCATATAAAGACAAGGTTGCTTCAGGATTGAATCCCAATATTGGATTATTTACTTACCCGGTCTTACAAGCAGCAGATATTTTGATTTATCACTCAGATATTGTTCCGGTAGGGGAAGATCAAAAACAGAATATTGAAATAACTCGAGATCTTGCCGGTAAATTTAATAGAGCGTACGATGGAGAATTCTTAAAAATTCCGGAAGATCATATTCTTAAATCCGTTGCTGTAGTTCCCGGTACCGATGGACGTAAAATGAGCAAAAGTTATAACAACACTATTCCTTTGTTTAGCGAGGGAAAAGCGCTCAAAAAAGTAGTGATGTCTATAGAAACAGACTCTAAAGGACTCGAAGACCCAAAAGATCCTGAAACTGATAATGTGTTTGCATTAATCAAACTATTCGCCAATGTGGATAAACAGGAAGAAATTGCAGAAAAATATCGAGCAGGCGGATATGGATATGGACACGCCAAACTCGAATTGTTAGAAATGATCGAAAACTATTTTGCCGGAGCACGTGAAAAACGTAAAGAACTTGAAGGTGATCTGGATTACGTAAAAGATGTGCTTAGAGAAGGTGGAAAGAAAGCCAGAGAAAGAGCTGAATCGGTTATGAGACCAATTCGTGAAGCTACAGGGATCGCTGATTAAATGATTAATATGATTTTCGCTGATTTTAGTAATAGAGTTTGTAGTAAGTTTAGTTCTACATTTGTTTTTATATCGATGAGTTGTCAAAAGAACAAGGATCGCTGATTTAATGATTAATATGATTTTCGCTGAATTGATTAACACAATATTTTTATATCGATGAATTGTCAAAAGAACAGGGATCGCTGATTTAATGATTAATATGATTTTCGCTGAATTGATTAACACAATATTTTTATATCGATGAATTGTCAAAAGAACAGAGATCAGTGATTAAATGATTAATATGATTTACACCGAACTAAGTCAACAAAATTATAGAACTATCTGTTTTTCAGACAGTAAAGAAGGGCGTTAAAATGATTCAGAGTATGTATTACAAAGTGGGAGCTAATCTGCGCAAATCATTAAATCAGGAGAATCAGTGATCCTTATTATCGACAACTACGATTCATTCACGTACAACCTAGTTCATTTAGTTGCAGCCGTTACTGAGGATTACAGAGTTATTCGAAATGATGAATTAACTATTGAAGAGGTAATCGAATTAAAACCGTCAAAGATTTTGATTTCACCGGGACCGGGGCGCCCAAAGGATGCAGGAATCAGTAAAGCAGTCATAGAAAAGCTAGGTGAAACCACTCCGATCCTTGGTGTTTGTTTGGGGCATCAAGCTATTGGTGAAGTATTCGGAGCAAAAGTAGATTATGCTCCTAAACTTATGCATGGCAAAGTTTCACAGGTATCTCATAATGGGAAAAATATCTTTAAAGATGTAGAACAAAACTGCACAGCAACCCGATATCATTCGTTGGTTTTAGCTCCTGATTCCATACCCGATATACTTGAAATCACGGCTCGAACGGAAGATGTAATTATGGGGATAAGACACAAAAAATTTCCCATAGAAGGAATTCAATTTCACCCGGAAAGCATTCTAACCATCGAAGGACCAAAAATGATCGCCAACTGGTTAACACAATCATGACATTCAAAAGCATTTTAAACAAGCTCTCTTTTTCAGAAGATCTTACGCTGATTGAAGCAGGATGGGCTTTGACTCAAATCATGGAAGGCGAAGTTCCCGAAGAGCAAATCGCTGCTTTTCTTACAGCGATGCGTATGAAGGGCGAAACCGTAGATGAACTCACTGCTTTTGTAAAGGTGATGCGAGATAAATCTATAAAAGTTGATGTAGATGTAACCAACGCTATTGATTTGGTTGGAACCGGTGGTGATAAATCGGGGACATTCAATATTTCAACCGCAGCAAGTTTTGTAGTTGCCGGAGCCGGTGTTCCGGTTATTAAACACGGAAACAGAAGCGCATCCAGTAAATGTGGTAGTGCTGATGTGCTGGAATATCTTGGTGCTGCTATTGAGTTGGGAAAAGAAGGCGTTGAGCAGGTGTATGATGAAGTTGGAATGGCGTTTATGTTTGCTCCAATGTTTCATCCGGCTATGAAATATGTGATGCCTACAAGAAGACAACTAGGATTCCGTACTTTTTTTAATATTCTTGGGCCTATGGCGAATCCTGCAGGTGTTAAAAAATACGTTATTGGGGCTTTTGATAACGAAGTTGCACATAAAATGGCTTCCATTCTTGCTAATCTTGATACAGACTTCGCTTATACTTTTAATGCTGATGATGGACTTGATGAAGTAAGTATTACAGGAAATTCTACCATTTTTGAACTGCAAAATAAAAAGGTTTCTGATTCTTATAGGTTTAATCCTTCATCGCTGGGATTTAAAACGTATGAAATGGAGCAATTGATGGGAGATGATGCAGACAAAAATGCATCTATTCTGAAAAATATTCTTGCAAACAAATCAACAGAAGCACAAAAAGACATTGTACTTATAAATGCTACCTTTGCAATCAAAGCATCGGGGTTGGTTGATACTTTGGAAGATGCAAAAGAGAAAGCGGTAGACAGTCTGGAATCAGGAAATGCTCGGAAAGTTTTTAATAACTTTATTGATGCTACAAACGATGCAATGGGAGTTTTTAAGTACTGATGGCAACCATTCTGGAAAAAATAGTAGCTCAAACCTCCGAAGATCTCATTAAAAGAAAGTCAGAGATCAGTTTCAATGAACTGCACTCTTTAGAGGGATTTGAGAAGAAGAGAATAGATTTTAAATCAGCTTTGCAGAAAGAAAATCAGATTTCGGTAATTGCAGAAGTAAAGAAAGGTTCTCCATCAAAGGGAGTGATCAGGGAAAATTTTGATCCGTTGGACATTGCGTTGAGGTATGAAGAGGGTGGCGCTTCTGCCATTTCTGTATTGACAGACAAACCATTTTTTATGGGTGATCTGGAATATTTGAATACCATTTCAAAAAGAGTTCAGCTTCCGTTATTGAGAAAAGATTTTATCATTGATCCGTTTCAAATTAAAGAAGCACGTGCTTTTGGAGCTGATGCGGTTTTGATAATCGTAGCGATCACAGATGGAAGTCAATTGAGTGAGTTATTGGCAGTTGCAAAAGAATTCGAATTGTCAGCGTTAGTAGAATGTTATGATCAGACAGACTTTAACAGACTGGACTTCAATGAAGTTGAAATTTTAGGAGTTAATAACCGAGATTTAAAGAATTTTGAAGTGGATGTTCATCGTGGAATTAAAATTCTTAAACAAGCTCCGAAAGGAACAGTATTAGTTTCGGAAAGCGGAATTTCTTCTGGAAATGATATGGCACTGTTGATAAAAGAAGGGATTCATTCGGTACTAATTGGCGAGCATTTTATGAGACAAGATGATCCCGGAATGGCTGTAAAAGAGCTGATTGAATCCGGAGAAATGATATTTAATGAGAATACAGTTTGACCTTCGAAGAATTTAAAATATTACATAATAAATTTTCTTCCTTGCCTTCTCAAGAAGCAACTTTGAATGCCGAAGAACAAGAGAAATACATTGATGCCTTTTATGATAATGAGCAGTTTTCGAACTGGGCTAAAGAGCAAGACATGAAAGAAAAAGGCTTTGATTATAGTTCCTTTTGCTGTGTTACTTTGGCAAGTCATGTATTTGATAGCTTTGATGAAGATGGTACGATTAAACACGAAGACACTGATGTGATCATGAATAAATGGAAAGACGGTACTTTTGGAATACCGATACATGATGGAGGTGCTTCAATCGTAAAAATTAATTTCTGCCCATGGTGTGGAGAAAACTTAGAAACTGATGAGTAATTCAACTAAAATAAAAGTATGCGGACTTACTAATCTTGAAGATGCTCGATTTGCATCGGGATTATTTGTGGATTATCTGGGATTCATATTCTACGAGAAGAGCCCACGATTCATAGAACCAGCCAAAGCCGGAGCGATTATCAATTGGTTGGAAGGCCCTGAAAAAGTAGGTGTGTTTGTTAATCAACCGTTAGATGAAGTAATTACAATTGCTAAAGAAACAGGTTTAGATATTATGCAACTTCATGGAAATGAAACTCCGGAATACTGCGAACTTATTGAGAAACCGATTATTAAAGTGATCCATATTACGGAAGACACAACCAAAGAAGCACTTCAGAAAAAGGTTTCAGAATACGAATCTGTTGCTGAATATTTCTTGTTTGATTCTAAAATTGGTGAGCAGTGGGGTGGAACAGGCCGAACGTTTGATTGGAATCTCATAAAGGAAATTACAGATAAACCATTTTTCTTATCTGGAGGGTTGAATTCAGAAAATGTGAGTGAGGCAATCGATATCTCTCATCCTTATGCTGTGGATGTATCCAGTAGTATTGAAGAAGAACCCGGTTTGAAAGATTTCGAGAAAATGGAAGTGTTTGTGAATACAGTAAAACCTGTGGAACTTATTTAGGATGTTTACCGCTAAATCACAAAGATTCAGTATTGGAGGTCATCCTGAACTTGTTTCTCCGAAGGAGTCCTATGGACAGGATCTTATGCAATGGCTAAAAATTTAATAACTATATGAGAATTGTTTAAATAATGAAGAACTTATTGTAGCCATATTTTTATGTATCAAAATTGACACACCCCTAAATCCCCTCTTTCCGAAGGAATGCCTTTGGCGCAAGAGGGGACTTAATTTTAAAACATGCAAAAAACCATTACAAAATATCAACAACCAAACGCAAAAGGCTATTTCGGGCAGTACGGAGGTAAGTTCGTGCCGGAGATACTTATTCCCGCTGTTAAAGCCTTAGAAGAAGAATATGAAAAAGCCAAAGCTGATCCTGTGTTCAATGCTCAACTCGATTTACTGTTAAACGAATACGTTGGGCGACCAACTAAACTTACTTTTGCGAATCGACTTACAGAATATTATGGCAAAGCTAAGATCTATCTGAAAAGAGAAGATTTGTGTCACACAGGAGCCCATAAGATCAATAATGCAATTGGCCAGGTTTTATTAGCTCAAAGAATGGATAAAAAACGAATAATTGCAGAAACCGGTGCCGGGCAACATGGAGTTGCAACTGCTACCGCTTGTGCAAAATTTGGTCTTGAATGTGTGGTTTATATGGGAGCTGAAGACATGGTTCGCCAAAAACTGAATGTTGACCGAATGCATTTATTGGGAGCGGAAGTAAGAAAAGTCGAAAGTGGTTCTAAAACACTTAAAGATGCAACTAATGAAGCAATCCGGGATTGGGTGACGAACGTCGATGACACTTTTTACATCATCGGCTCTGTTGTTGGGCCGCATCCTTATCCAATGATGGTGAGAAATTTTCACCGGGTAATTGGAGATGAAACAAAACGACAGATCATGGAAGCTGAAGGCAAACTTCCTGACTATTTAATTGCATGCGTGGGTGGCGGATCTAATGCTATGGGATTCTTTTATCCGTTTATAAATGATGATTCAGTTAATATTATTGGAATTGAAGCAGCGGGTTTTGGTGTGGATTCAGGAAAAACAGCCGCAACGCTTACAAAAGGAACGCCGGGAATTCTACACGGATCTATGAGTTATTTATTGCACGATGAAAATGGTCAGATTGAACTGGCTCATTCTATTAGTGCCGGATTGGATTATCCGGGAATTGGACCGGAACATTCCTTCCTTCACGATTCGGGCAGAGTGAAATATTATGCAGTGACAGATGATGAAGCAATGGAAGCTGTTAAACTGTTATCAAAACAAGAAGGAATTATTCCGGCTTTAGAAACAGCCCATGCTTTTGCATGGTTAGAAAACCTGATGCCAACTACTAACAAAGATCAGGTAGTAATCGTAAACTGCTCGGGCAGAGGAGATAAAGACATGGGAACAATCTCAGAAAATTTGTAATAAAAGTGCCACTAAAACACGAAATATATTTATAGAAAGTCATCCTGAGGATACTTCCTTCCATAGGAATCCCGATGGGAGAAGGATCTGCACAATTAATAACCGTGCAGATTCATCGCTATCGCTCTGAATGACTAATCACTTTTTAAAAATTTTAACCAAGCGAAATCCTTCAGGTTTTCGCAACCGTAACAGAACGAATGAACAGAATCACAAAGAAATTTAAAGGAACAGCTTCTGATGAAAAGCTAATGAGCTTATTCATTACGGCGGGATATCCGGATCTGGAATCAACCGTTGAGATCGTTTTAGGAATGGAAGAAAACGGGGCTGATATGATTGAATTGGGAATGCCATTCAGTGATCCATTAGCTGACGGTCCTACCATTCAATATTCCAGCGATATAGCTATTAAAAATGGAATTACGATTGATAAGATCTTTGAGATGGTGGTGGAGATCAGAAAGAAATCTGAGATACCAATTATTTTGATGGGTTATATGAATCCTGTTTTGCGATACGGAGTTCAGAAATTCTGTGAGAAAGCGGCAAAATCAGGCGTAGATGGATTGATATTACCCGATATTCCTGTTGATGAAGATGAGATCATTGAAAAACATGCTTCAGTTAACAATCTTCCGATTATACATTTGGTTGCTCCGAATAGTACAGATATCAGAATGAAACTGGCTGATTCAAAGTCCGGTGGATTTGTATACTGTGTTTCTGTAACAGGGGTGACGGGAGCCCGCGATGGGAAGGAAGTGTCCGATTCAGTAGATAAATTCATAGCAAGGGTTAAGGAAAATATTACAGAAAACCCGGTGATGGTGGGCTTTGGAATTAAATCTCATGAAGATGCAAAACGTATCGCATCAACTGCCGATGGATTCATTGTAGGAAGCGCCTTAATTAATACCATCAAAAATTCGTATCCTAAGCCGGAATGGAAACAAGAGCTTTATAAGTTCGTTCATTCTTTGAAATTTGAAAATTAATTAACAAGATATGTCTGTAAAGAAATCAAGTATTATTTTTGTCTTACTAGCATCAGTTGTAATTACTGCATGCGAGGGTGATTTTAGATCACGCGCACAAGGTGCTATCAATGAAGTTTTTGTTGTAATGGATTCTACTCAATTCAACAGTAAAACAGCGGAGGCGATTAGAGCTACCTACGGAAAGTTTCAGTTCCATATGCTGAACCCCGAAGAGAATTATAATCTTACGTTTACTGATATTCGTTCTAATGCTCAGTTAGATCGTTTAAAGGGGATGAAAAATATTATTTTCGCAGGAGTATTGGATGACTCTACCAATGTTTCCAGGGCAATTCGAGGATTTTTAGATGAAGGAGTAGAATCTCGAGTTAGAAGCGGGGAAAGTTTTGCATTTCCAATTAAAGATCAGTGGTACAAAGATCAATACGCATTGATTTTGAGTTCCACGTCTGATTCCGCTCTCGCTGAAAAGATCATTAACTCAGAACGTTCTTTAGTTGCTGATATCCTGGAAAGAGAGCTGAGTCGTTGGACGTATGAAGTGTATGAGAAAAAAGAGCAAACACAATATTCTGATTCCATGTGGGCAAAACATGGTTTTAAAGTTCGTATTCAGCATGATTATGTAGCAAGAATTGACACAACTGATTTTATTTCGTTCCGAAGAAATTTAGAAATCAATGATCGTTGGATGTGGATCTGGTGGAAAGATAATGTGACGGACATTAGTTTCTTGGATTCAGATTGGATAAATGCTACAAGAGATTCACTTAATCAACAATACATAAAAGGAAGTAACGATTCTAAATATGTGACTACAGAGTATAATGAGCGTATTAAACGTCGGTTTAACAGTTTTCAAAAAGGACGTTACATTGGCTATGAAACTCAAGGTTGGTGGACGATGGAAAATGCAGCAATGGGCGGACCGTTTGTAAACTTCACTTATTACGATCCTGCTACCAGTCGTTTATTCATGATCGAATATTCTCAATTTGCGCCTTCTGTTAAAAATAAACTGCCATTTATCCGCCAGTTTAGAGCAATGGGGCGTACTTTTGAGAGTGATTCAACCTGGAATCAGACTTCAAGTTAATTGAGTGATAAAACTTCCAAAGTTGGCTTTTTAAAAGATGCTCTTGATAAACGCACTCAAGAGCATAGGCTTCGTAGTTTAAGCGTGATTGATCCTGAATATGGAAGTACTCAGATAAGAGTTAATGGTAAAAAGTATGTTAATTTTTCTTCGAATGATTATTTAGGCCTGAGTACTCATCCTGAATTGATAAAAAGATCCAACGACTTTGCTTCAAGATATGGAGTTGGAGCAGGAGCTTCCAGATTGGTTACGGGGACTTTTAATATCCATGAGAACTTAGAAACGAAGATTGCTCAAGCTTTTGGCACTGAAGCAGCAATCCTGTTTAATTCTGGATTTCAGGCAAATACGAGTATCCTTTCGGCTACAGCCGATCGTAATTCACTTATTCTTGCTGATAAAAACATTCATAACAGCTTGATTCAGGGATCATTACTTAGCAGAGCAACGTTAAAGCGCTTTGATCACAATAACTATAATGATCTGGAACAACGGCTCATCGAGGCTGAGAAAAGTTCGTACAATCGAATTTGGATTGTTTCTGAAACAGTTTTTAGTATGGATGGAGATCGTTGCAATATTGATCGCTTGATTGAGCTTTCAGAAAAATACCACGCATTACTTTATTCTGATGATGCACATGCACTTGGAGTGTTAGGAATTCATGGGCTTGGCTTGAATTACGGAAAGGAGGGAATTGATATTTCTCTCGGGACTTTCGGTAAATCATTTGGTTCATTTGGAGCTTTCGCTCTCTGTTCTCAGGAAATGAAAGACTACCTTATCAATTTTGCGAGCGGGTTCATTTATTCAACGGCACTTCCACCAAATGTGATTGGCGCTATTGATGCCGGGCTGGATTTGATTCCAACTTTAGATAAAGAACGTAATCAATTATTAAAAAAAGTGAGTTATCTGAGAAATCAAATTCAACAATTAGGTTTCGATATAATAAGTTCTGACAGCCAAATAATTCCGGTTGTTATAGGTAGTGAAGAAAATACAATCGAGATCTCTAATCTATTGAAAGAAAATGGATTGTGGGTTTCAGCTATTCGTCCGCCTACGGTAGAAAAAGGTGTCTCCAGGCTCAGAATCAGTTTGTCCGTAAAACACACTAAAGAACAAATCGATCAACTATTAAAGGTGTTATCAGAATGGAAAAAAAGGTAGAAATACTGGCTTATCATGGTTGGGGGATTAACGCTTCTTTTTGGAAAAATTTAGATGCAGTTATACCGAATTCTATAACACTGAAACCTGCCAATCGGGGATATTTTGGCAAGCCATTTTATCCACGATTTGATGCAGATACCAAAGTCAGAGTCGTTTTTACCCATTCCTACGGCTTGCAATGGTGTAACACTGCCGTACTAAGCAAAGCGGATGTACTCGTTATATTTAACGGCTTCGGAGATTTTCATCCTGAAGACAAAAAGCTGAACTCCATCAGCAAAAATGGTCTGGAAGGAATAATAAAAGGATTTGAACAGGAGCCTGAGAAAACGCTCCAAGCTTTTTATAAAAACTGCTTTCATCCATCGGAATACAACGTGGAAGTCCCAAACAAGTTGAATAAAGATGTTCTACTAGAAGATTTGAAGCAGCTTCGAAACACAAGATTTCCGCTTATTGATCTGGATTTTGGCTCCACGATGGTTGCCGTAGATGGAGCAAAAGACAAGATACTCTTGTCACCAAGAGGTGAAAGTATCACAAAAGCGCATTACAATAAAAAATTTGTGAAAATTTTTGAAGATGAAGGGCACGCTTTGCCATTCTTAAATCCACAAAAATGCTGGTCGTATCTCTGCTCAATCATTCCTATTTTTGAGCGCCATGAAAATAACCGTTGAACAAACTATTCGATCAAAAAGCATAGCCGAGACATTCTCAGAAGTCGCTGAAAACTATCATCAGAAAGCAGAAATCCAACTAAAAGTGGCTAATGGATTGATTTCCTCTTTGATGCCGTGGAAAAATACGCTCCAGGATGGACCAATTCTCGAAATAGGATGTGGAACGGGGTTTCTGTCCGAACAGCTCATTAAAGAATTTCCTGATCGAGATATTTTGCTAACCGATATTTCTGAAGGAATGCTTCGGTTTTGTGAAAATAGATTAGAAAAGGAAGGGTTGCTTACAAATAAGATCAGTTTTGATAAACTAAATGTGGATGAACTGACTGATGAAACTGAGGAATACAGCCTGATCATCAGTAATTTTACTCCTCAATGGTTTTCTGACACAGCTATTGGGTTAGAAAAATTGTCTAAACAACTAAAACCGAATGGATTATTGCTTTGTACTTTTCCGGGAAATCATACATTTAGTGAGTGGTACACGAACTGTCTTGAACTCGGCCTTCCTTTTACTGCAAATCCGTTACCTGATGTGGAAGAAGTTGTGATAAAATTGTCGATGAATCCGGTTCAGGTTGATTATTATGAGAACGATCTTTATCAGGAATTTGAGAAATCGTTAGACTTTTTTAGACACTTAAAGGAAATTGGTGTGTCAATATCAGTAACAGGTAAACATCTTTCTCCTAAACAGTTAAAGCTATTAACTAATTTTTGGGATAAAAAAGAATCCGGTTCTATAAAAGTTAAATGGCATGTGGTATATCTTGCTGCCAAAAAGGATGGAGAATGAAGTTTCCGAAAGAATTTTTTATCACAGGAACCGATACCGGAATAGGTAAAACTTTGGTCTCTGCAATGTTAATGTCAGCGTTGGATGCGAGTTACTGGAAACCTATTCAAGCGGGTTTAGAGGATGAAACAGATACGGAGTTTGTACAACGGGTTTCAGAAGCTGATAGATCAAAGATAATTCCCGAAAGATACCGACTGGAAACACCGATGAGTCCGCACGCTGCAGCTGATATTGATAATGCTGAGATAAAACTTTCTGATTTTAAACTTCCGGAATACAAAACCCAGCATTTGATAGTGGAAGGAGCAGGCGGTTTAATTGTCCCTATAAACTGGAAAGAAACTGTACTGGATTTGATTGAACACTTAAATCTTCCGGTTTTATTGGTAGCCAGAAGCAGTTTGGGAACGCTGAATCATACGCTTTTATCTCTGGAAGCGCTAAGGAATCGAGGAATCGAAGTTTTTGGGGTAATCCTCAACGGTGAAAAGCATCAATCAAACAAAGAAACCATTGAGAGGTTTGGGGATGTGGCTGTATTCGAGATTGAGACTCTACAGGAAATTGATTCAAAATCACTACCCAAAGCTTTTAAACAAACCTTTCAATTAAGAATTAAGAATTAAGAATAGAAACCGATCTTAATTTTTAATTCTTAATTCTGCATTCTTAATTCTATGAAAAACGTCTGGCACCCATTTACTATCATAAAAGATGCACCTGAGCCCTTAAAAGTGAAAAGCGGTAAGGGAGCTTATCTCACGTTAGAAGATGGTCGGGAGGTTCTTGATTGTATTTCCAGTTGGTGGGTTAATATGCATGGGCATTCTCATCCGGATATTGCAAAAGCGATCTACGAACAAGCCCTAACTTTAGAACATGTCATCTTTGCCGGGTTTACACACGATCCTGCAGAACAGCTTTCGGAACTGATAACAAACGAGCTTCCTAAAAATTTAAATAAAGTCTTTTTCTCTGATAACGGCTCTACCGCAGTTGAAGTAGGAATGAAGATCGCTTATCAATACTGGAAAAATGTTGGACAAGAGCGCAAAACCTTCATTTGTTTTGAAGGCGCTTATCACGGAGATACGTTGGGAGCGATGTCGGTTGGGGAGCGGTCTATTTTCACAGATGTATTCAAAGACTGGATGTTCGATGTAGAAGTGATTCCTTATCCTGAAACATGGATTGGAGATAAAGAAAGAGCAAATAAAGAAGATGCTGTCATGGAACAATTGGAAGGATTACTGACCAATAATCCTGATAAATACGCCGGAATCTTGATGGAGCCACTCGTTCAAGGCGCAGGAGGAATGCGGATGTGTTCTGAAGAATTCCTCCAAAAAGTACACTGGAGTAATAGGCAGTTTGATACGCTGTTATTATTTGACGAAGTAATGACGGGATTTGGTCGCACAGGCGATTATTTTGCCTGTAAACGGGCGCAAGTGCAGCCAGACATCATTTGCCTGAGTAAAGGAATTACGGGCGGATTCATGCCTCTTTCGATCACCGTTTCTAGTGATGAAATTTACGAAAGCTTCAATTCCTCAGATCCAATCAAAACGTTTTGGCATGGACACAGTTATACTGGAAATCCATTGGGCTGTGCAGCCGGAATTGCATCCTGGAAATTGCTGAAAGAAAACGAACCAGTTTTCAAAGGAATGGAAGCCATTCACACCAAACATTTAGCAAAATTAGCAGATCATCCACGATTAGAAAAGCTTCGTGTTAAAGGAACTATCGCCGCAATGGATATCATTAACGAAGAAAAGGGCGGATATCTAAATTCTGTGGCAAAGCGCATTAAAGAAGAATGTGTGGATCACGGCTTGCTACTTCGTCCGCTGGGCAATGTGTTATATCTAATGCCTCCATATTGTGTAACCGAAGATGAATTAGATATGATTTATGAGAAGATTGGGGAGTTGGTTTGAGAAATAGAGTTCAATAATGTCATTAGTAACCGATTTATGTGAATTACTTATATGAACTTAACAATCATTAAAATTAAGCTTACGGGTTATAAAAGATGATTTTTTATTAATTTTGTTTATCTTACTAAAGATGAAATGTTCATCAATAATATGTTAGCTGGCTTAAAACAATCGAAATGAATATTCACGCAGTTACAAATAAGATCAACGAAGCTGATTTCTTCTTTGAGAAGTTAAAGCACTCTTCCACTGAACCAGTAAATAGATCTGAAACAGAATATTATTTGAGTGCATTTTTGTCTGCTGCCCGAAGCTTCACATTTGTCCTTCAAAAAATGTGCAAAAATAACAAAGAGTTTAGTGGCTTTGAGGCTTGGTATGAGAAACAAAAAGAGAAATTTCAGATTTACGAGTTTTCTACCTATTTCGTAGAATTCAGAAATGTTGCTCTTAAAGAAGGCGTCTCAGAATTAACTGGAGGAACAATTTATACAAATGAAAAAGGCGAGATGGTTTCTGAAATCTACCTGTCACATAACTCCAATAAATTCAAAACCATCAAAATACCAGAGAACTTTTTAGAAGAGTCTTTTAACTACCTACAAATTCTTGTTTCAATTTACTGGGATTTTCTTGTTGAGTTTGGTGAAAAAATTGATCTTTGGCGTATTCATACAATAAATTTCCTTAAGAAAAATAAAGACTATCAGCATGATTTAATTTACTCAAAAATTGAGGATTTTGAAGGAGAGCTTTCCAAAGAAATAGAAATGAACAAGCTGCTTTCTAATTATAAGCCACATCAAATTGTTGACCAATTATTCGAAAAATATCTAAAAATAAATCGCTTTAAATAAAATTTATTCGGGAGTCACTATGAAAATTAAACTACTTGTTTCGTCATTGATACTAACGGGTTGCATGTCAATGTCGATTCCTCAATTTCAGAATGTTACGACTTACAGACAGGGAAAAATTCCTGAAATAAATCAAGAAAGCTCCACGGATGTAGGAAGTACTATTTATACAGAATTTGATTATCAGGAAACAGAAACTATCAAATTAACAGAAAATGTAAACAGTTCATTAGCCGATATTCCTGCAAATACCACATTCTTGGCCATGACAATGGATGGAGTACTTGTTTACAGCCCCTATGGAACAGTTAATTATCCTGGAATTCTTTTAAGTGATCAAAATGAAGATGGGAAATTAGATCGAATTAAAGACATTTCGAGTATGAATAGCAGTTGGAGAAATCTACAACCTGAAGTTGCATATGAAGAAGCTGAAAGTATACCAACGCAGTCAGGTGGATTTAAACTTGAATTGGTTTATCAAGGTCTTACTGATAATCAGATCAAAGTCTTATATCGAGAATACAATAACAATATTGCAAGGCCAGCCTTTACTCAAAATGTTGAATATGAATTAGATGATAACGGTGAGGGACTTATAGCTTTCAAAGGTGCGAGAATTGAAGTTTTGGAAGCCTCTTCTTCTGAAATTAAATATCGAGTAATCAAGGGTTTTGAAGATTAAATCAATAATCTATCGCTAATAAACAATAATAAATAACAAAAATCGGGTTCATTTATGAAATATGTTTCAATTACATCACTAATCCTCTTCTGTATTCTGGCTAATGCCTGCTCAACAACAATTCCGTTACAATCAAATTTAAGTGATCAAACCCTGCTTATGGCGGAAAATAAAAATATAAAGGCTGATTTTATACTTAATTCTGAAGTCCCTGATGGTAAAATACAACAGGTCTATATTCAGAAGAATGGGAATCGATCGGGTAGTAAAGAATTCGATTATAAATCTGAAACTGCATTCACCCAGATGTGGTCTTCATATTTTGATAATAAGTTCAATAATTTTTCAGATGACGAGATGAAGATTACTGCTACTTTAAAAGATTTATATTTAGAAGAGCAAAGTTCTAGTTCAATAGGTGCTCAATTATTTACAGGTAATAATAAGTCAAATGTTGAGGCAGTTGGTATCATAAATGTAGAAGTTGAATATAAAGGTGAAACTTATCAAAATGAGTTTGAGGTGTCTTCATCAGAATACCAAGAAACACAGTCTACCGAATACGGAACCTTTTCTAAGAAGAATCCAATGGAACAACGATCTACATTATTGCAGAATACTTTAAACAGATCAATAATCCAGTTCGATAATTTCATAAGACAAGTTTTATCCGCTAACGAATAATCATTTAACCCAAAGCCAGCCAGCTAACAAAGCGCATTAACTGGGGACGCGGACAAGGCTTCGATTCCCAGTTTTGCTTTTATCAAACTTTTTACCTTTTATTCACTCATAATCCCCGCGCCCGTTATGCGCTGGGCCGTTATGTGTCTGTTCAGGCGTGTTCATTTCGTGGTGGTTTTTGCTGAGCCTTTTCTCGTTTCTGTTCTGTTAAAAAAAGTTTTGATCGTTGGTTGTGGGTTGCCACTTTTAGGCGGGTAATCTGCGTGTGTTTTTTATCCAAAATTTCAGCTGTTAAGTGGTTTCCATTTTTTTCTACCTATCATCAGCGCCACAGCCGTTGTTCAAAAAGCCTAATCCACGCTACCGGTTTGCCTGCCCAGCCAACGTACACAATGTCGGGTTACTCGTGTGTTCTTGGTTTTACGTTCTGTTTTGGTAGTTCGGTATTTTTCAGTTTTCACCTAACAAGCGTTTCAAGCGGAAGCAGTCGGGGTTGTATTTTCGCTTGTGGGTAAGAAAATAATTCCCTTACTTCAACTAAAACTGAGAACCTGCTCCGCTTAAACGCGGGGCCGTTATGTGTCTGTTCAGGCGTGTTCATTTCGTGGTGGTTTTTGCTGAGCCTTTTCTCGTTTCTGTTCTGTTAAAAAAAGTTTTGATCGTTGGTTGTGGGTTGCCACTTTTAGGCGGGTAATCTGCGTGTGTTTTTTATCCAAAATTTCAGCTGTTAAGTGGTTTCCATTTTTTTCTACCTATCATCAGCGCCACAGCCGTTGTTCAAAAAGCCTAATCCACGCTACCGGTTTGCCTGCCCAGCCAACGTACACAATGTCGGGTTACTCGTGTGTTCTTGGTTTTACGTTCTGTTTTGGTAGTTCGGTATTTTTCAGTTTTCACCTAACAAGCGTTTCAATGGGACTCGGGTTCAGGTTTCGCGTTTTTAATTTTTAACTTTCAGCTAACCAATTAATTTAGTTACTTTCCATTCAATCGAAATCCCTCGCCGCTTAAACGCAGGGTCGTTAGCAATAAATTGGCTATGAATACTCAAGAATTATTTGATAAAGCAATAGAACTGGAAGAAAATGACAAAAAATTAGAAGCTATTCAGATTCTAAAAAAGTTGTATAAGAATGATGACGATGGTATTCATTTGTTAGTAAAAATTGCTGTGAATTATTTTGAATTAGGACAATACGATCATTTTAAATCATATGCTTTTAAATACTTAGATGCCGTAGGTATTGAGGGGAAAAAAGAAAAAAACGAAGAAAGTAAAAATAAATTTCTTTGGTTCTTTTATCATCATTTGGGAATTGTTTATGGAAATGAAAACGAATTAAATGAGGCACTAAAATTTTTCCAGAAAGCAATAGCAATTAAAAATGATCCCAATTCTATAACTTATGCCGGCAAATGTTACTTGGATTTAGGATATGAAAAACAAGCTATCAGTTTCTTTAAAACGGCTGCAAAAATGGGTCATGGAGAAGCTATTTTAGCATTAAATACACGAGGAATCGATATTTAAAAATAGAAAGTTCTTTGCTTTTTTTATCAATTTCTAAGACAATATAAGTAATGTCTTTTTTTTCCATACCTGACCAAAATATTACTGACAAGATTTATAGAGCCCTAAAACATAGATCTTATTGGCAAAAGCAAGATTTGACAAAATTTGTTGAAACTCTGTATGAAAAAACTAAACCTTTTTTAGATTCAAATTTAGATAAAAAATCCAGTACAAACTTTCATGCACATTTTTGGGAAATGTATTTGTGTTATGCCCTCTTGTTATCCGATAAAACAATTGTTAAAAGAAAGGATAGAAAGAAAAAAGACTCGGAAGGTCCAGATCTTTTGTTAAAAAGTAGAGACCAAAATATTTGGATTGAGGCTGTTACAGTTGGTGCAGGTACAGGGAGTAATGAAGTAATTATAAAAGATAGTGAGGACGCTCCAACTGTACCAGAAGAACAAATAAAGCTAAGGCTTACAAGTGCAATTCGAAACAAACAACTAAAATTCAAAAAATACCGAGAGCAAGGTATTATTGATGAAAACGCTATAACGCTAATTTCTTTAAATGGGAAAAATGTACCTCTATCTGTTACTGATCAAACTGTACCACGTATAGTTAGATGTTTATTTGGTATTGGCAATTTAACTTATTCATTCGATAAAAATGTTGGCAGTTTCACAGATTCTTATTTTCAACAAGACTCAAATACACAAAACCCAAATCAAGAAGAAGTTAGATTTGATAATTTCTTAACAGATCAATATTCACATATTTCAGGGGTTATATACTCGATTGTAGATATCTACAATATGCCAAAGATAATCGGTAATGATCTTACAATAGTTTATAATCCAAATGCTATTAATCCGTTACAAACTGGTTTTCTAAGTGTTGGGCAAGAATTTTATTTAAAAGATGAAGATTTAATAAATCAACGTCATTACTAATTTTTGCTAACAACCGCATTAACGGCGGACGCAGACGTGGCTTTGATAAAATTTCTTGTCAATGATAGTTCAAATGAGTAGCCTTTTAAAAAACCATAATCCCTGCGCCGGTTATGCGGTAGGCCGTTATATGGCTTATCCACTATCAA
>CAXBHO010000008.1:0-61301 GCA_963975485.1 uncultured Balneola sp.
TAAAGATACATAATTAAATTATATATTCCTATATTTTACCGCTGTGTTAATAACCCATCCTAGTGCAAGCGTCGCGCTTGTGCAACCTCGCTCCCAACCCTTCAAGAGTTTTTACGTTTCAAATTCAAGACCTTAATCAGTTCAACTCTGGAAGGGTTTGATGAAGGTCGAAATTTCCCATCCTAGCGCAAGCGTCGCGCTTGTGCGAATAGGCACGTACCCAACCTTCGATCTCGAATTCTGACCCACTCTTGTTCTCTCCCTAACATCAGGGAGAGAAACTCCTTAACCGGATTATACTTCAACAAAAAGCAAAGACTCTCACCGCTTACACGCAGGGTCGTTATACCCACTTTCTTCAAACAAATAAAAATTGTAAGAATTGTTCGTTTTTCAATAGATTGGAGAAAGAAATAAAGCTCAATACCATGATTACAGATTATAAAAAAATTCAGCATTCAGCTCTTGAGTTAGACGAAAATCATCGTGCTGAATTAGCCAAAAAGCTTATTGATAGCCTTGATCAGCAAATTGATGATGATATTGAACAGGTTTGGATTGATGAAATAAAACGAAGAAAAGCCGAGATTAAATCAGGAAAAGTAACTCCAGTTTCTGGACAAGAAGTACATAAAGCTGCTCGAGAACTTCTTAAAAAATGACCTTTCAATATCATCCTGAGGCAGCAAAAGAGTTAACGAGTTCCATTCAATACTACGAAGAAAAAACTATTGGGCTTGGGGCTGAATTCCTTGATGAAATAGAACAAGCTATTGCCCAAGCATTGGCGTACCCACAATCTGGTTCTTTACTTACCAAGCAAGACCGAAGAATTTTGCTTGACCGCTTCCCTTGCGAAATTATTTATAATCTTTCCGAAAATATAGTCACCATTAATGCAGTAAAGCACTTGAAGCGAAAGCCTGGATATTGGAAATCCAGAAAATAGCTGTGGATATAACAAGCACATTAGCTTCGGAAACGGACGGAACGTTGGTTTCCAGAGTTGCTTGTTTTAAATTTTTAGCCATTATCTTACTCAAAATCCCGGGCTCGTTATACGCATTCACAGGTATGAAGCAACTATATACACAGAATACATTGTCAACTCCCGTTAGGGAATTCCGATTAGAAGCCTGACCTTTAGAATAGCTCATTTCTTTAGTGATATCTATTAAATCACCATTTTAAGAAAAGAGGAACTCAAAGACCCCATTATTTATGAAAATACTAGTTCGTAACCTTACACGAAGCATTAAAGAAAAAGAGATCCAAGAACTCTTTGAAAAATATGGCACGGTGGAAAGCTGTGATTTGGTCTTAGATAAAAGCACACGTAAGTCCAAAGGCTTTGCCTTTGTGGAGATGCCCAACATAGATGAAGCTAAAGCAGCTATAAAAGAGCTGAACGGTAAGAAGTTTGTGAATCATCCGATAAGGGTAAAGGTGGCTGAATAAGAGCTAAATCTTGTGTTTTTCCATCCAAGCGAGACGCTTGAACTAGATTGGGCTAAATCTTGTGTTTTTCCATCCAAGCGAGACGCTTGAACTAGATTGGGATGGGTTCCTCATCCAAATGGTAATAGCTCTCTCTCAAAAATCCGGCATTGAGATAGTGAAGGAATAGCAAAACATCATAACAGAAGCTCAACGAATAAAACCTGCTCGCAAAGCGAGTATTTGGTTTTATTCAGAGATTCGCTGATGGTTTGCCCTGAAGCATCTCAGCCGGGAGCTTTTGCTGACTTTTGTCGGCACAAAAGTCAGATCTAAGAAAAGAGACAGATATGGGTTTAAAATTTCAACTACCGAAAGTTGATCTAGTTGTGCAGATCCTTCGGAAGTATCCTCAGGATGACAGGTGAAATTCTCAAATATCTAAATGGATTACTATGATCCTCTAAATAACTACCACTTCATCATTCAGTGTTCATTATTCAATATTGGATGTTTTCCTCTCCATTCGCTCTTTTATCTCATCCAACATCAAATTCCCAATGCTACCTTCATGGGTGTGTTTGAGTTCTTTCGGAGGGTCAAAACTTCCGTCTTCAATTTTCTTAGCAACTTGCTGATACGCTTCGCGAAAAGTAATTCCTTGAACTACCAATTCATTCACTGCTTCTACTGAAAATATGAGTTTGTATTTTGGATCGTCCAGAATATCCTGAGTTGGCTCGATCTTAGACACGGAATAAGAAACTATTTTCAAGCAGTTCTTTAAGTCTTTAATAGCAGGAAACAACAATTCTTTCAACAACTGAAAATCTCGGTGATATCCTGATGTTAGATTTCCAAGCGTCATCATGATCTGATTCGGAAGCGCCATAAGTACATTTGTTTTAGCACGCAGTAACTCAAATACATCTGGGTTTTTCTTATGAGGCATAATGCTGGAGCCGGTTGTCAATTCATCCGGCAATTTCAAAAACTGAAAGTTCTGGCTGTTGTACAGACACACATCAGCAGCTAGTTTATTTAAGGTAGAAGCTAAATTCGCCATTGCTGAAGCTACCACCTGCTCTGTCTTTCCTCTTCCCATCTGTGCATATACGGAATTGAACACCATACTTTCAAATCCAAGAAGATCCGAAGTCATTTGTCGGTTTAGCGGAAAACCAGATCCATAACCCGCTGCCGATCCCAAAGGATTTCTATTCACAACTTTATACGCTCCGTTTAGTATTTCTACATCATCAACTAAGCTTTCTGCATAAGCGCCAAACCACAATCCGAAGCTGCTTGGCATCGCCGCTTGAGTGTGTGTATAGCCGGGCATCAAAACATCTTTGTGTGTTTCTGCTTGTTTGATGAGTGCCGTAAACAATTCCTTGGTAAGCGTTTTTATTTCCTCTAATTGTTCTCTCAGAAATAATCGAACATCCACCAAAACCTGATCATTTCTGGATCTTCCCGAATGGATTTTTTTACCAATGTCTCCCAATTTTTGGGTAAGCATTAATTCGATCTGTGAATGAACATCTTCAACGCCGTCTTCGATCTCAAACTTACCTTTACTAATAATCTCTTCCTGAATAGTATTTAGTTCTTTGATCAAATCCTCTAACTCAGGCTTCTCCAATAATCCTACCGATTCAAGCATCGTAATATGAGCGATGGTTCCTTGCACATCATGCTTTGCGAGTTCGAGGTCTAACTCACGGTCTTTACCTACCGTAAATTCCTCGATAAATGCGTCCGTTTGAATTCCTTTTTCCCAAAGTTTTTTTGCCATAATCACTTCCTCTATTTCATAATGAGCCCATTCGGACACACCCCTAAATCCCCTCTTTCCGAAGGAATGCCTTTGGCGCAAGAGGGGACTTTCCATTTTTATAATTCCAGTTTATCCAATAATTTGATATACACTTCTATTCCGTTTCTGATCTCATCCAGATAAATATATTCATCTACAGTATGAGATCTATGCGTGTCGCCCGGTCCCATTTTTATACAAGGAAAAGGCATATGAACCTGATCAGACATTGTTTGTGATCCATAAGTTCGTATTCCAAGTTCCATTCCTTTTCTAACAACCGGGTGGTTTGATGAAATCCCTTTAGCATTCAAATTCATCGATCTTGGATGTACTTCACAGTCTACATGTTTCCGAATCTCTTCCACAATTTCTTCATTAGAATAATGCTCGTTCGGACGAACATCCACCACAAATGTACATTCATCAGGAACCACATTATGTTGAGAACCGGCTTCAATCTGAGTAACCGTCATGTTTATCTTTCCAAGAACTTCGGATACTTTTTCAAACTCGTAATTTCTGAACCAATCAATATCTTTCATTGCTTTGTACAACGCATTTTCTCCTTCGCCTCGGGCAGCATGTCCACTTATTCCGTGAGCAATACAATCCAACACAATCAATCCACGCTCTGCAATAGCCATATCCATTGATGTCGGTTCCCCAACTACACCAAGATCGATCTTACCCAATTCTTCCAATACAATTGGAACGCCTTGTTTGCCGGAGGTTTCTTCTTCTGCGGAAGCTAAAAACACCAAATTATAACTCTGATCAGTTTTGGCTAGATGAATAAACGTATGAATTAAACTTACTAAAGGCCCGCCCGCATCATTACTTCCCAGACCGATCAATTTCCCATCATTTTCTACTGTAGCTGTAAACGGATCGTAATTCCATTTCGACGACGCTTTCACGGTATCATGATGTGAATTCAGAAGAAGCGTTGGTTTACTTTTATCTTTATCTGTTCCCCATGCCCACACGTTATTTTTCTTTCTTTGCGGATTGAATCCGTGTTTCTTCAAATAACTTTCTATTAAATCCGCAGTCTTATTTTCCTCTCCACTGTACGATTGGATGGAGATGAGGGCTTTCAGTAATTCCGTTGCATTTTCTATTAGTTCTTTCATTCCAAAATTTTTAGTAGATAGGTAAATAAGTAGATAAGGGTTCATTACTTATCTCCTTTCTCCTGTTTCCTTTCACTTAACCAACCTCGTTCCTTTATTCGGTTCATTGGCCCATTCAAATCCTACAATTCTAACTTTCTTTGCTCCGGCATTAAGCGCTTTGAACCCAAGATCTAATTTGGGGATCATTCCTTCTTTTATGATTCCATTTCCTTCCAAATGACGATAAAACAACAAATTCATTTCTGTAATTAACTTCTCGCCGTTCATTACACCTTCGAGATCGAAACATAAATCTAATTCTACCTCTTCATTTCTTGCTAATTCGGTTGCTATAAATCCGGCAATATTATCTGCATTTGTGTTTAACAACTGTCCGTTTCCATTATGTGTGAGAGGCGCAATTACAGGGGTAATTCCCTCATTCAATAAACTGTTCAGCAAAACTCCATCTACTGATTCAACATCTCCAACAAAGCCAAAATCTACAGGTTCGGATTTTCTTTTCTTGGATTGAATCAAATTTAAGTCAGCCCCTGAAAGTCCCAAGGCATTACAGTCCAAAGCCTGAAGTTTTGCTACGATCTTTTTGTTTACCAGACCAGCATACACCATGGTCACAACATCCAACATATGAGAATCCGTGATTCGCCTTCCTTCTATCATTTTGGTTTCGATGCCAAGCTTTGAAGCTACATCTGAAGCGATTTTACCTCCACCATGAACAAGAATTTTATTTCCTTCTATTTGTATGAAATCCGCTAGAAACTGATCGAGTTTTGACTCATCATCAATGACTTTTCCGCCGATTTTTATGACTTTGATTGTACTCATTGCGATAACAATTTTTTGAATATGGTTTGCGCCGAAACAATTCTGTTTCCAGCCTCTTCAATCACTAATGAATTTTCGCTATCAATAACGGCATCACTTACCACCACATTTCTGCGGGCGGGCAAACAATGCATAAACTTAGCATCTTTAGTTAGCTTCATTTTAGACTCGTCAATCATCCAGTTTTTATCTTCTGAAAGTATTTTTCCATATTCTGAATAACTGCTCCAATTTTTAGCGTAGATGAAATCTGCCCCTTCAAATGCTTTCTTCTGATCGTATTCGATCTTAGCATTCCTTGAAAATTCTGGTGCAAGTTCATATCCTTTGGGATGAGTTATAGTGAGATCATATTTCGCTTTTTGTGTCCACACAGAAAAGGAATTCGCCACAGCTTGAGGAAGTGCTTTCGGATGAGGAGCCCAGGTCAACACCACTTTCGGTTTTTCTTCTTTCTTATGAGTTTCAATAGTGATCAAATCAGCAAAAGCCTGCAATGGATGCCGAGTTGAAGATTCCAGATTTACAACAGGAACCGGGCAGTGTTTGATAAATTGACTCAATATTTGTTCCGAATTATCTTGATCTCTGTCCTCTAGCTTTGCAAAAGCGCGGATGGCTACCAGATCAAAATACGTTCCGATCACCGCGGCTGCTTCTTTAATATGCTCCACTTTATTTCCATTCATAATGGCACCATCAGAAAACTCTAATTGCCAACCTCCTGCGCCAACATCAAAAACGGTCACATCCACACCAAGATTCTGTCCCGCTCTTTGAGAACTCAATCTGGTTCTTAAACTAGGATTTAGAAACAACAAACAGATAGACTTGTTCTTGATGCTTCCTTTATCTGAAAACGGATTCCTTTTTACTTCCACCGCTTCTTTCAGTAATTCAGTAAGATCATCTACATCATCAATCGAGAAAAACTGTTTCATGCCAATTCCTCTTTTATTACTGTTAAAAAATGCTGGAGTTCTCTTTTCCCAATTCCCAATGATGGCAATAATCGTAATGTATATTTGTTGGAGGATGAACCAGTGAAAATATGATGTTTATATAATAATTCTTTTCTCATTTCAGCGATCTCAAAATCGAATTCCACCCCGATCATCAATCCTTCTCCACGAACTTCCTTCACTTTGGGAAGCTGTTTTAACTCCTCCTTTATATAATTTCCAATTTCATAAGCATGATCGACCAAGTTCTCTTCCTCCAAAACTTCCAGTACGGCCAATGAAGCAGCGCAAGCCAAATGATTTCCTCCAAAAGTAGTTCCCAGCATTCCGAATATAGCTTCAAATTTTGGATGCGTGATAATGCCCCCAACAGGAAAACCATTGCCCATTCCTTTCGCCATGCTGATAATATCCGGTGTAATCCCTGAATGTTGATGCGCAAAAAACTTACCCGTTCTTCCAAATCCAGACTGAATCTCATCCAGAATCAGCACGGTATTTGTAGCATCACACAATGTTCTGATATGTTGTAGAAATTCTGTACTTGGTGTGTTTATTCCTCCCACTCCCTGAATTCCTTCAATCAATACACAACAAATATCTTCCTGATTTAATGCTGATTCTACCCCTTTGAAATCTTCTAATTTCAATCGAACAATTTCTGCGCCTTCATTAACGGGAAACAGAATTTTCGGATTATCGGTAGCTGCAACAGCGAGTGAAGTTCTTCCATGAAAACCTTTTTCAAAGACCAGAATCTTCTTTCTTTTATTGTAAGCTGATGCTACTTTTAGGGCGTTTTCATTGGCTTCTGCACCGGAATTACACAAAAATAAATTCCAGTCGTTATAGCCCGAAAGTTTGCCTAATTTCTCAGCCAATTCTTTTTGTATTCCGATAGGAACTGAGTTCGAATAAAATCCAATCTTATTGATCTGATCTGTAACTCGTTTCACATAATGCGGATGCGAGTGTCCAATAGAAATGACCGCATGTCCGCCATACATATCTAAATATTTGGTTCCGTCTTCGGTGAACACATAGTTTCCTTCCGCCTTAACAGGCTCCACATCAAATAAGGGGTAAACAGGTAGCAATTTCATTCTGTGATTGAATTTATTCGCTCGTACGAAGTTTTGATTCCTTTTATTAGCGCTGAACTCAATCCTTGATGCTCCATTTCATTTAGTCCGGCGATAGTACAGCCTTGTGGAGTTGTTACTTTATCAATTTCCATTTCTGGATGAACTCCATCTTTTATCAGAAGTGACGCTGCGCCTCTTGCTGTTTGCATAGCTATTTTTTGAGCTTCATCCGCATCGAAACCAAGCTCAATTCCGCCTTGTGTAGCTGCACGAATGTATCGCAGAAAAAAAGCAATTCCACTTGCTCCCAAAACCGTAGCGGCTTTCATCAATCGTTCTTCGATGATTAATGTAGAACCTAAGGTCTCGTAAATAGCTTCCACTTCTTTGAGCTGTTCGGGAGTTGCATTTTCGGAACAAAGGCAGGTCATAGATTCCCCAATAGCGATGGCCGTGTTTGGCATTGAGCGGATCACTGGAATCTGCTTCGGCAGTTGTGAAGAAATGGTTTTAAGATCGACTCCCGTAATTACGGAAACGAGTAGTTGCTTCTCTTTCTCCAAAATCGGATCAATTTCTTCAAGCAAAGCAGCAAGTTGCTTCGGCTGAACGCACAGGAAAATAATATCTGCGGTTTTAGCTTTCTTATTGTCTGTGAAGACCTGAAATCCTTCCTGTTCCAAATGCTGGATTTTCTCAATATTTCTTCGAGTTAACAGAATATTTTTTGGTTCTGCAATTCCTCCATTTACTATTCCTTTTGCAATGGCAACACCTAAATTTCCCGCTCCTAAAATAGCAATTCTCTTGTTCTTCATGACTAAAATCCTGAGGTTTTAAGTGTTAGTCCGGTCGTTTCTTCCAATCCAAACATCAAATTCATATTCTGAACAACCTGACCTGATGCTCCTTTTACTAAATTATCGATGACTCCGGTTATCAATAGTTGATCTCCTTCTTTTTCCAGATGAAGGATTGCTTTGTTTGAATTGACTACTTGTTTTATATCGACAGAATTATCAGAAATATGAACAAAAGGATGTTCTTTATAGTATTTCTGAAACAATGCTTTTGCTTTATCAAGAGATAACTCTGTTTTCAAATAACAAGCCGCTAAAATACCTCGGGTAAAAGCTCCGCGGAATGGAATAAAATTGATAGAACGATCAAAACCATTTTGTAGCTGCATTACACTTTGTGTGATCTCTCCCAGATGCTGATGCGTAAATGCTTTGTAAACCGACGCGTTATTACTTCTCCAGCTGAAATGAGTTGTGGCGGTTGGGTTTTGTCCTGCGCCCGTACTTCCGGTTATTGCCGAGATGTGAACATCTTCGTTTAGCAATCCTTGTGAAGCTAATGGAAGCAAACACAATTGAATACACGTTGCAAAACACCCTGGATTCGCTACTTTACTCGCTTCTTTGATCTGATCTCTATTCAATTCCGGTAAGCCGTAAACAAATTCATGATCTCTATTTGCTAAACGAAAGTCGGAACTCAGATCTATAACTTTAGCTTTCTTAGGGATCATATCTGATTCTACAATTCCTTTTGATTTTCCATGACCAGAGCAAAGAAACACTAAATCCACTTCTGAGTTCAGTTCCTCATCAAAAACAAGTTCCGTTTCTCCGATTAAATCTGAATGGGCTTCGTAAATTTTTTTCCCGAAATGACTTTTACTCACCACCGATTTTAGTTCAGCTTCGGGATGATTGATCAATATTCTGATCAACTCGCCTGAAGTGTATCCGGCTCCTCCGATTATTCCAACCTTAATCATTGTGTTGCACCGATTGTTGAATAAGTGTTGCATTCGCCAAGATCTTCGTAAAGCCTTTCACATCTTCACCGCTCCAACCCTGATTCATTTCTCCGTATTGACCATGTTTTGATTGCATCAGATCGAATTCAGATTCGATTCCGATCAATTCAAACTGTTTAGGAGCTAATTTAACAAACACTTTTCCGGTTACTTTTTGCTGTGTATTTTCCAGAAAAGCTTCTATATCGCGCATCACGGGATCTAAAAATTGTCCCTCATGCATCAGCATTCCGTACCATTCGCCCAGTTGATCTTTCCAGTATAATTGCCATTTTCCCAACACATGCTTTTCTAATAACTGATGGGCTTTGATCATAATTAATGGCGCAGCAGCTTCAAATCCTACACGTCCTTTTATTCCAATAATCGTATCGCCCACATGAACATCTCTTCCCACACCAAATGGAGACGCAATTTCTTGGAGTTTCTTAATTGCAGAAACCTGATCCATAGATTCACCATTAATTGAAACTAATTCTCCCGTCTCAAAACCAAGCTCGATCTTCTCCTCTCTCCTTTCACTTATCGAAACCGGCCACGCTTCCTCCGGTAAAGTTTTATGTGATGTCAGGGTTTCTGCTCCGCCCACACTTGTTCCCCACAATCCTTTGTTGATGGAATATTTCGCTTTCGCCCATTCTTTTTCCACTCCGTGATTCTTTAGGAATTCCACTTCTTCTTCACGGCTCAGCTTCATATCTCTGATGGGTGTGATGATCTCCATTTCGGGAGCTATTACATTAAAAATAAGATCAAAACGAACCTGATCATTTCCGGCTCCGGTACTTCCATGAGCAATAGCATCTGCCCCAATTTTCTTTGCATATTCTGCAATCGCTACTGCCTGAAATACACGTTCTGCACTTACCGAAAGCGGATACGTGTGATTTTTCAATACATTCCCGAACAGCAGATATTTAATTCCTTTTTCATAGAATTCTTGCTCCACATCAATACAAACGTGGTTTTTGATTCCAAGATCGGCTGCTTTTTGAGTCAACTCTTTTTGTTCAGCTTCATCAAAACCTCCGGTGTTTACAGCCGCCGTATAAACTTCATAGCCTTTGTCTTTTGCCAGATGAATAGCGCAATAACTGGTATCGAGTCCACCACTGAATGCAAGTAGTACTTTTTTATTTTTCTTCATGATTGATTCTTTTTTTCACCATTCGCAAGGAGCATATATTTTTTATTAATTCGATGATTTTCCGACGAAGCGATCTCCCATTTCAAACTCCCTAATGCCATAGTGAGATTGCCACAGGATTTGCTCCTTTTTTGTCGCTGAATCCTTCGCAAATGTTGAGCTTTTGAGTAAATTATTCCATTGATAGGGAGATCTCTGGTCAAGCCAGAGATGACTGCATATTTTGTAATTCAGATTATAACCAACGTCCGTTATTGCGGACAAACCCTGTCCGCCCGGCAGGCGGGTTGATCCGCAATCTCCTTTTATATATTCATAAGTCTGATTTAGGATTTTAAATCCTTTAAGTTCTTGCAAATAATTCATTCAGAACACCTTCACTGGTTTAATTAGTTTCTGAAACGATACCGTCTTCATTTGCACCCAGCGATAAAATTTGTTGATATTCGCCTCTCGCTCTTTCTTCGTTTTGTTATTTGGATGTTCAGGATCATACAACATTCCGGTACACAAACAATTCTTTCGGTTATTGCGCGTGAGAATGTCATAATTCGGACAACTTTGGCAACCATTCCAGAACGTTTCATCCTGCGTAAGTTCGGAAAACGTCACCGGTTTATACCCGATATCAGAATTTATTTTCATCACCGGTAAACTGGTGGTAATCCCAAATAACTTCGATTCCGGATATTTCTTCTTCGAAAGTTCAAAGGCTTTAGCTTTGATCTTTTTCGCCAAACCCATTCCTCTGTAATCGTCGTGGACGATCAGACCGGAGTTTGCCACGTATTTTTTGCTTTCCCAAATCTCGATATAACAAAAGCCAACTAATTTATCACCATCCAGGGCTATGACCGCATTCTCATTTTCAAATTTTGTTTTGATATAACCAGGATCTCGTTTAGCAATTCCCGTTCCTCGCTGTTTAGCAGCTTGTTCAATAAGTGCGCAGATTTCTTCCGCATAAACTGCGTGTTTGGAAGAACCGTAATAGATAGAAACCGACATGTGAGTAAAAATGAAAATCCCGAAGGATAGAATTAGAATTGAACTGTATTAATTTGGGTGAGATGTAAATCGCAAAACTGCGATGTACGAATATACGTTACCGCCGCCGCGGAATGCGCCGTGTAGTTGGTCGTTCAATTCTATGTGCAAGAGAATTTTGCATGGGCTTAAAATGGGGAATTGAAACCTTCCATGCAATAGGGAAAGAGAAATTAATTTTTTAAGGGTTTTTCGTACTAGAACTCCCGCCATCGCAGACATACCTGATCCGCGATCTTCTTTTTCTGACCCGCTCACATCCGACGTAAAACTTTGGAGTGCAGACTTGTTCTCTCCCTAACATCAGGGAGAGAGATTCCTTAATTCATTTCGAAATTGTTTAACAACCCCTCATTTTGATCAGAATTGAAAAAGGATTTGCTCGATTCTCAGGATTTATTTTGGGCAAATAACTCTTCCAGAGTTATAGCTTTTCAAATTCAATATTTGCTTCTTATCCAACTCTGGAAGAGTTTGGAAATGGCTTTATCAACGGAATCAGAGTAATTATTCTAACTCCTCATTTTGACCAGAATTGAAAAAGGATTTGCTCGATTCTCAGGATTAGTTCCGAGCCTTACTTCATCATTCGATATTGAGCCCACTCCGAAAAGTCTGGCACAATAGGGATAATTTTTATGGTAATTGTCGGAAAATTAATGGCTTATTTACTACCTTTTTTATATTATCTATCAACAATAGATACTATGTTTAAAAAGACACCCAAACAGACCTGCTTAGCTCCATCGAACAACACCTCGATGGCCGCCGCCGAAAAACCCTCCACGATTCCGATGGCTGGTAGAATAGTTTTTATCGAGAAATATTCACCCAAATTGATGAATCCATCTTTAAACCCATTTATCATGACCGCATGGGAGCCCCCAACGCACCGGTTAATCAATTGGTGGCCATGATGATTTTAAAAGACGGCATAGGGTTGAGCGATGAGCAGTTGTTTGAAGCCTGCCGCTTCCACTTGCTCTACCGTCAGGCGTTGGGATGCGTGAATCTGAGCGACTCGATACCGACCGAATCCACCTATTACAAGTTTCGCAGTGATGTGGAAGCCTACCAGCGTGAGCATGATAGCGATCTGTTTGGACAGGTGTTTCGGAAAATTACATCCGATCAGGTGATCCGCTTTAGCCTCTCCGGCAAACAGATCCGCATGGACAGTACACTCATTGGCAGCAATAGTGCCTTTTATTCCCGCTTTCAGCTGGTTCATGCGACCATGAGGCTCTTTTATTCGGACCTGAGCGAGCAGGCTATCTCCGACATGCCCAATGAGTTAGCCCTGCGCATGCAGCAGATGACCGATGAGGATGCCGAGTCGATGGTCCATCACAGCAGCAGCTGTTGGAGGGCTACAGTAGCGACCACAGCATACACTATGAGCTGTTGGAGCGTGTGTTTAACGAGCAGTTTACGATCGGGGCTGACTCAGACGCAGAGCCCAGTGATGACGAGGGCGATATTATCTCCCGCCCGCCCGCCGACAGCGTTCAATCGCCGTATGATCCGGAGTGCAGCTACCGCAAGAAAGCCGGAAGGCAGGTCAAAGGCTATAGCCTGAATGTAACCGAGACTATTGAAGACGATCAGCTCACCCTGATGACCGATATTCAGCTTGAACCAGCTCACTGTGGAGATGCCGACTTTGTAGAACCCTCCATTACACAAACCGAAAAGCTTACCGGTGAACCGGTGGAAACCTGTTACGCCGATGGGGCTTATAACCGAAGCCTTGAGCATGAAGACACCGATGATCTGGGCCATGTGGAAATTCAGGGAGCTCCATCGCGGTTTGAGTTAACCGAAACAAGCGATGGCGTAGAGGTTACCGACACCCAAACCGGCCAGGTGCATCCGGGTATTCCGGTGCGCAGGCGAGACCCCAATGCTGCCCCAAGATGGCGTATCACCCTGGAGGATGGAACCTATCGCCGCTTTGGACAGCGCAAAATTCGGGCTTCCAGACAGCGACAAAAACTTGCCGAGCCGGTCCACCAAAAGCGAACCCGCAGGCATAATAACGTCGAGACCAGTATTTATCATCTTACGCACAGGCTGAAACAGGCAAAGACCGTCTATCGCGGACTCAGCAGCACCAAAATATGGGCATGGGGCAGCGCTTTATGGGTCAATATGAGGCGCATTCAACGCTATCAGCAAGATCATACCCCGCCACCGACCCTCCATCGCCAAAGTATCCCCAAAATACTTGCCCAAGCTACCTGATGACGAAAAAAATGGAGCACTTGTGATAATCAAAGAAAAGACGTATGGTATCCCTAATTAGTAGCAGTATTGCTCATTACAAGGAAATTACTTCTCGGAGTGGGCTCAACATTTAAAATTATACTTATCTCAAAACTAGATTTAACATCGCCGCAAATAATGGGAATCCTAAATGCTACTCCTGATTCTTTCAGTGATGGAGGCAAGTATGTTGATCTGCCTCGCGCATTAGACCGCATTCATTTAATGAAAAAGGGCGGTGCGACGATTATTGATATTGGTGGTGAGTCAATGCGACCGGGAGCAGAGCCTGTTTCTGTAAAAGAAGAATTAAAACGCATTAAGCCTATTTTTGAAGCTACAAAAGCTCCATATTTTTCAAGCCTAGCCTATTCAATTGATACCACCAAATATGAGATTGCTGAATTTGCGCTAAATAATGGAGCGGCTATTATAAACGATGTAAGCGGGCTGCAAAAAGAACCACGAATGGCAGAACTTGCTGCGGCACACAATGCTACTTATATCATTATGCATTCCAAAAGAGATCCGCAAACTATGCAGGACGCTCCTGAATATGACGATGTAGTTAATGAAGTGTTTGCTTTTTTGGAGAAGCAAGTTGCTTTCGCTAGATCAAAAGGGGTAGAACAGATTATTATCGATCCCGGTATTGGGTTTGGGAAATCGCTTGCCCATAATTTAACATTGCTTGCTCATCTTGATAAATTCAAAAAAATAGGCGTTCCTATCTTAGTTGGAGCATCTCGTAAATCAATGATAGGAAAAATTTTGGATGACAGACCTGTAGAAGATCGGTTGATCGGAACAGTGTCGGTCCATTATGATTGCTTAACAAAAGGAGCGAAAATACTTCGTGTTCATGATGTTAAGGAAGCTTCCGATTCATTACGTATATTCCAAGCAATTCAATCTCAATATTAGATAGCTATTACAGTGTTTCCCATCGGATTTTTAGAATTCGGCGTTAAAGATTTTATCGAAACCCTCATTATTGCAGGGGTTCTGGTATATCTGTATCGATGGATTAAAGGAACTTTTGCTATTCAGGCAACCATCGGGATCATTTTTGTGATACTGATCAACTTCATTATTCGATTGCTTGGTTTTGAGACGATCAATTTCATTCTCAAAAGTATCTTAGATGTTGGGATTTTAGCGGTATTCATTCTATTTCAGCCAGAGATAAGAAAACTTTTATATCGAATTGGAAATAATACCAGTTTTGATCGCTTTTTTACCAGAACCGGATCTAATGAAATGATTAATGAAGTCATTAATGCGACCAAAAAAATGGCTAAAGACAAAACCGGAGCTTTAATCGTTTTTGCACGCTCTTCTTCGCTACAAGATTTGGTAGATGCCGGAGTTAAAATTGATTCGGCAGTAAAAGCGGAATTACTTACCACTATTTTTCAAAAGGATACGCCACTGCATGATGGGGCAATAGTAATCAGAAGTAATAGAATTGTGGCTGCAAGTTGTTATTTACCCATTTCACAAAACCCAAATATTGCTCAATCATTTGGTACTCGTCACCGGGCAGCGGTTGGGATAAGTGAGACAAATAATGTACTTGTTCTAGTTGTTTCTGAAGAAACCGGAAGGGTTTCATTAGCCAGAAATGGAACACTCAAAAGTGGATTAACCATTCAAAAACTTCGTGCCGAAATGGAAGAAACTTTTGGCAAGGGTGAATTTGATCCCGAAATGAGTTTTGGGACTTCTCAAACAGAGATGAATTTGAAATGAATAAAATTCATCTAATTTCTGGTCATTCCCCGGCGAATGCGGGGAATCTGGATATGAATATTAAGTAATGAGCTGCAAAGCGATTTAGATCGCCTGCATACGCCCGGCGATGACTCTTTTTTTATTAGGAATTATTATTGTTTATATCATATGATTCTTTAATACATATTTTTCATTCTTAATTATCTTCTTCCAAACCCTTACATTCCTGTAATAAAACCGATTCCATAAACGAACGAACTCCATGTCAGATAAAAATCCCGTTAAAGAAAACTGGAAAAAAAGCGTTGAAGAATCTCTGAAAGGTGAAAAAGCAGAGTCTTTGAATAGACAAAGCCCGGAAGGATTCGAAATTCAAGCATTATATGATGCTGAAGATCTTTCAAAAAGAAATATTGACGCCGGTTATCCGGGAGAGTTTCCATTTACTCGCGGACCCTATGGAAGTATGTACACGCAAAGACCGTGGACAATACGCCAATATGCCGGATTTTCTACTGCGGAAGAATCCAACAAATTTTACCGTCAGGCGCTCGAAAAAGGACAGAAGGGGCTTAGCGTGGCCTTCGACCTTGCAACCCATCGAGGGTATGATTCTGACCATCCACGAGTTGTTGGTGATGTTGGTAAGGCAGGCGTTGCGATAGATTCAGTAGAAGACATGAAAATTTTATTCGATGGAATTCCGTTGGATAAAATGTCGGTTTCAATGACGATGAACGGTGCAGTTATTCCAATTATGGCGGCTTACATTGTGGCAGCGGAAGAGCAGGGAGTTTCTCCGGAAAAACTAAGTGGAACAATTCAGAATGATATTCTGAAAGAATTTATGGTTCGCAATACCTATATCTATCCACCACAGGAATCGATGCGTTTGGTTTCGGATATTATTGAGTACACCAGTGAGAAAATGCCTCGCTTTAATTCGATTTCTATTTCAGGATATCACATGCAGGAAGCAGGCGCTGATTCAGCATTGGAACTCGCTTTTACGTTGGCTGATGGACTCGAATATGTGAAAACCGCAGTAGAAAGTGGATTGGATGTAGATTCTTTTGCACCTCGCCTTTCCTTCTTTTTTGCAATAGGAATGAATTTTTTAATGGAAGTAAGCAAACTCAGAGCAGCGAGAACTCTTTGGGCAGAGTTGATGAAAGAGCATTTTCAGCCAAAGAATGAAAAATCATTGATGTTGCGCACGCATTGCCAAACATCAGGCTGGTCGTTAACAGCTCAGGATCCGATGAATAACGTAGTTCGAACAACCATCGAAGCAATGGCAGCGGTGTTAGGCGGAACACAGTCGTTACATACCAATAGTTTTGACGAAGCTATTTCTCTTCCGACTGAAACTTCTTCCCGAATTGCGAGAAACACACAGACGATCATTCAGGAAGAAACAGACATCACACATACGGTTGATCCTTTAGGCGGTTCATACGCCATTGAATCGATGACTCACGATCTTAAAGAAAAAGCGAAATCCATTATTAATGAAGTAATGGAAATGGGTGGAATGGCAAAAGCGATTGAGGAAGGATATCCGAAAAGAAAAATTGAGGAGGCTGCTGCTATTAAACAAGCAGGAATTGACAAAGGTGATGTCACTATAGTTGGAGTAAATAAATACATCAATGAGAAAGAAGATCCGATTGAAATTCGGGATATTGATAATACCGGTGTGCGTGATGGTCAGGTTCAACTTATCGATAAAATTAAAGCGAACCGTGATAAAGTTGCTACAAAAGAAGCTTTACTTGCAATCACAGAAGCTGCAAAATTAGGAAAAGGAAATATTCTGGAACTTGCCGTTGAAGCCACACGAACAAGAGCGACTGTAGGAGAAATATCTACTGCTTTAGAGCAAGCCTGGGGAAGGCATACAGCTGCCAATCAAACGATAAAAGGAGTGTACGAAAGCGTGTATAAATCTGACAAAGGTTATCAGGAAATTAAAGCAAAGATTGACGATTTTGCCGAAGAAGAAGGCCGCCGCCCAAGAATATTGGTTGTAAAAATGGGACAGGATGGCCACGACAGAGGAGCAAAAGTTGTAGCCACCGCGTTTGCAGATATGGGTTTTGATGTAGATGTAGGACCGTTGTTTTCAACTCCGGATGAAGCCGCTAAACAAGCCATCGAAAATGATGTGCATGTAATTGGAGTTTCTACACTTGCTGCCGGACATAAAACTTTGATTCCTGAGTTGATCAATATTTTAAAGAAGGAAGAAGCAGGAGATATCATCATTGTAGCAGGAGGAGTTATTCCTGTTCAAGATTATGATTTTTTGCATGAGGCAGGTGTGTCAGCAATTTTTGGCCCTGGGACAAACATCCCTAAAGCCGCTTCAAAAGTAATAGACGAGATTAGTGCTAAAAATAGGTAGTGATATTAACGGTTATATTTCCATAACATCTTTTTTTAAGTCATTCCTGCGGAGGCAGCGCCAAAGGCACTCCCAAGGAGGAATCTGGATTGATGTATTCAAGCCATTTTTTAATCAATAGAACGAATGAGATTCCCACAAAGTGATGCCTTTGGCACAGGCATACGCCGTGGAATGACATGCCTTGACTATTAAAGCAACTAATATGACCATTGAAGAATTATCCAAAGGAGTTCAAGCAGGAAAAAGGCGTCATTTAGCCAAGGCTATCACTTTGGTTGAAAGTAATCGTGAAGCAGATCAAAAAGTAGCACAAGAACTAATCGACAAGGTTCGGTCGAGTAAAGAAACGATTAGAGTTGGTATTTCCGGAGTTCCCGGTGTGGGAAAAAGCACATTCATAGAAGCTCTGGGGAATTTATTAATCGAAAAAGGGTTAAAAGTGGCAGTGCTGGCAGTAGATCCAAGCAGTCCGGCTACAGGGGGAAGTATTCTTGGAGATAAAACAAGAATGGAAACTTTGTCTTCAAAAGAAGAAGCATTTATTCGCCCGTCTCCAACTTCCGGCACGTTAGGTGGAGTGGCTAAGAGAACCCGAGAGTCGATGATGTTGTGTGAAGCTGCCGGATACGATGTAATTTTAATCGAGACTGTAGGAGTTGGGCAAAGCGAGTTTGAAGTAGCTTCTATGGTTGATTGCTTTTTAGTATTGATGTTACCGGGAGCCGGTGATTCTCTGCAAGGAATAAAGCGGGGAATCATGGAAATTATTGATATTTTGGTAATCAATAAAGCAGATGGAGATCAGGAGAAAAGGGCAAAAAATGCTTTAACAGAATATCAAAATGCATTTCACTTGCTTACTCCAAAATATGAAGGAATTGGAGTAGAGTTTTTAACGGTGAGTTCTATCAAGAAAAAGAGAATTGACGAAGCCTGGGAAAGGATTCAAACTTTCGTTTCTTCTTTAAAGGAAAAAGGCATCTTCGAAACTCAAAGAAAAAAACAAGACTTAAATTGGTTTAAGCGTCTTGTTGAAGATGAAGTGCTTCGGTTGTTATGGAAAAGTCCCGACAAAGTAGCTCTATCTCAAAAACTAATTGACCAAATAAAAAAAGGCGAGCTAACTCCATCTAAAGCAGCGACCCTATTTTTAGAATAGTGAGAAGATTGAAGAAGTAAGTTGATCCCTCCCCCTGATATAAAAGAAGCAGAGCTTCTTATAGGCATTCCGCAGTTCCCAGCCTGTGTGAAAAGCGCATGATATAACAAAGGCGGTTAATTTTAAAAAAATCCTCCAAGGATTCTGAATCCTTGGAGGATTAACCACTAAATTATACGAACGCTTAAAAAAATTAAGTAAACGAGATCTTAAAAATACTTTACCTCGTTCCACACGCTCCGCGATGAAACGCTTTGTCTTTGTTTAATGTACAGAATATCCACGCCGCCGCCGAGCGGACGGAGCGAGGCAAAAATTGTAGTGAACTATTTGATGGAAAAAATTAAAAGGGATAAAATATCTCCATCAAAAGCTACAATTGAACTTCTAGAAAAGATTTAAGAAAAAGTGCAAAACAGCAGCGAAAAAGCGCTTACAATTCGTATATTATAAGCCTCACAACTCAAAAAAAAGATACTTAATTACCCAATGGAAACACTGGAGCAACTTGTACCCCCACTTACTACGTTAACTGAAGACGAACAAATGTTAAAAGAAGCGGCGGCTGATTTTGCTCAAGCTTCGATCAAGCCTTTAGTCGAAGAAATGGATGAAAACGCTAAATTAAATCCAGATTTGATAAAGCAGTTTTTCGAAATGGGGTTAATGGGCATCGACATTCCCGAAAAGTATAATGGCGGCGGCGGGACGTTTATGATGTCTATTGTTGCCATTGAGCAAATTTCCAAAGTAGACGCTTCTGCCGGAATTTTCATGGATGTGCAAAATACATTGGTAAACAACGCTTTTGTGAACTATGCGTCTGATTTTATAAAAGAAAAATACCTCCCTCAGTTGGCTACCGAAAAAGTTGGTGCGTACTGTTTATCAGAGGCGGGATCAGGAAGTGATGCTTTTGCGCTAAAATGTAAAGCCAAAGAAGATGGCGATTCTTACATTTTAAATGGTGCTAAATTATGGATCACAAACGCCAATGAAGCGGATATTTTCTTAGTACTGGCGAACGCAAATCCCGATGCGGGTTATAAAGGAATTACAGCATTTGTAGTAGAAAGAGATTTTGAAGGATTTTCGGTTTCTAAAAAAGAGAATAAGTTAGGAATCAGAGCAAGTTCAACATGTGAGATTCTTTTAGAAGATTGCCGTGTGCCTAAGGAGAATATTCTAGGTGAACTAGGCAAAGGCTACAAAGTGGCTATTGAAACATTGAATGAGGGAAGGATCGGAATCGGTGCGCAAATGGTGGGCATTGCTCAAGGTGCTTTTGACGCTGCTTTAGGATATATCCAAGAACGTAAGCAATTCGGGAAAACGATCTCAGAATTTCAGGGAGTTCAGTTTCAATTAGCACGAATGGCTACAGATATTGAAACAGCACGTTTATTGGTTTACAACGCCGCACGTATAAAAATGACCGGACAGCCCTTTTTAAAAGAAGCAGCAATGGCTAAGTTTTATTCTTCTGAAGTTGCTGAGCGTGTAGCTTCAATGGCTATTGATCTTTTTGGTGGAAATGGCTTTGTTAAAGAATATCCCGTAGAAAAATATTACCGTGATGCAAAGATCGGTAAGATCTACGAGGGTACAACGAACATGCAACTTATGACAATTGCTAAGTTGCTGCTTCGATGAGTGAGGAAAGGGGGTTTCGGCCCCCTTTTTATTTCTCAAATTTTTTAATCGGCAGCACATCTAAACCCAATATCTTCTGATCGGATTTCCCTGAGAGTTCCGGTTCGCCAGTAGGTTCGATTTGCTGCAACATTTTCATAAAAGCTTCCGCCACGTATAATTCTTACTGCATCTTCATCTAAACTGTGCTTTCGTTCCGGCATCGAATAAAACTGGTAATACTCTCCGATCCATTCAAATACATTCCCACTCATATCATATAAACCAAGATCGTTGGGCTTTTTGGTTCCAATTTTGATAGATTCGTTTCTATTTTCATGCTTAGTTAATGCCACCACATAAATGGAGTCAAGTGTTGTTGCTCCCGCCAAAACGTGCTCTTTTCCTCTTGAACGCGCAGCATATTCCCATTCGATCTCGGTTGGTAAGCGATATCCATAATAATTGCAAAAGGCTTTAGCTTCATCCCAATCAACATAAGTAACAGCTCTCTGCCCCCGTAGTTTTAGATCAGATTTAGGTTTTTCTAAACCTGTTTGCGCTGCGAAGTAATCAAATTGTTCATACGTAACTTCAAATTTTCCAATTTTATAATCTGCTACCTTTACCGTATGAACAGGGATTGCATCAGGATTTATATTTTTATAAAAATCTCCAAATTCAAAAGTTCCTCCTTCAACTGAAACCATTTCAGGTTTATAGAGATTTTTCTCGCGAGGTAATATTGAACAGCTTCCGAAAATTAATAAGAGGAAACAGAAAAGTAGTTTGTGCATAATATTTCTTTCTACTATCAAGATAGTAGATAAGTGATTTAATTGCCAGAAATGGAATGATGAAAAGTATTCAATAGTTATGAACTAAAAATACAGACGCAAAATAAATACTATCGAAATGAGAAAAATTGATTCTCAATCTCTTAAAATAATCGAATCCTGCTGTAAAGATGAAGCATCTCTATCTAAATTGCATAAACTCTTTTCTGAGATTATAAGTAAACATGACAATGTAGCCAAGCATCTTTCACTACTAGAAAGTTCCATAAAACATGATTATGATTCAATTTTGATAACAGAATTGGATTTAGAAAAGCCCGGTCCTAAGATTATTTATGTAAATGATGGGTTTACAAAAATGACCGGATACTCGAGGGAAGAAGTTATAGGTAAGACGCCAAGAATTCTTCAGGGAGAAAAAACAGACCGACATGTGTTGGATCGATTAAAAAAACGCCTGATAGATGGCCAAGCATTTTTTGGACATACTGTAAATTACAAGAAAGATGGTTCTGAATTTGTAAATCAATGGGATATCCATCCGCTAACAAATAAAAATAATGAAGTAACGCACTGGGTTTCATATCAACGAGACATTACTGAAAGGCAAGAAACAAGCAAAGTACTGTTTGATACAGATATCGATTTCGAAAAATTAGAAGAGGATTCTAAGAGAACTTTTGTTGATTTAGATGTTCAAGGAAATATTTTATCAAGTAATAAATCGTTTAGAGAAATTTTAGGGGTGGATGCTGACCAGCTTAAAGAAGTAAAAATTTGGGACTTGGTAGTTGATAAAGACCGCAAAGAAGTAAAAAACTTATTTGATGATTTTGATTCTTCTATTGAATTAGAAAACCAATACACATGGGAGTTTTACAGCGAAAGAGATGAAAAGCTAATGCTGGAAGCGGATGTAAGATGGTTCGTAAGTAGCGATCAGACAATAGTTAGAATCCATTTTGATAATGTATCTCTTAGAAACAGAGTTATTGAAAGCCTAAAAAAGAAAACAGGGAATCTGGAAGACTTGCTTGAACAACATGATGAATTTGTGTTAAAATTTAAGAAAAATAAAAACGGCGAAGTCTATTGTAGTTTTATCTCTGAATCATTTAGAAGTATAACGGGGTTATCTCAGCAAGAAATTCTTGATAAAGGGATTGAGACTATGCTCACCGAAGAAAGCGAGGGACTTATTAAAGAAAACCTGAAAAAGGCTTTTGGTGGTAATTTATGTTCTGAGAAATGTGAGTATATCGGGAAAAATGGTGATACCATTACCATGGTTCAATCATTTAAGCCAGTGTTAGATAAGAAGAATAATAATGTAAAGGTGGTAAAATCAGTCGCTTTGTTAGAACTAAAAGCGTAATTGAAATCAGGGCTTTTTCTTAAAAAATGAGTTTGTTTTCTTATCTTCCATCTATGGATATAAAAGAAGTACAAGAAAAAATTATAAAAGAATTTAGCCTTTTCGAAGATTGGACAGAGCGTTATAAGTACATCATAAAACATGGTGATAAACTGGAGCCATTGCCCGATGAAGAAAGGGTTGAAGAAAATTTAGTTAAGGGTTGTCAAAGTCGGGTTTGGTTAACTGCTTCTTTAGATAATGACAAGATTGTTTTCAAAGCAGATAGCGATGCTGCAATCACAAAAGGCTTAGTTTCTTTAGTAGTAAGGCTTTATTCCAACCAAAAACCCGACGACATACTTGCAGTAAATCCTGACTTTATATCAAAAATTGGAATGCAACAGCATTTATCCCCAACCAGGGCAAACGGACTTGTATCCATGGTGAAACAAATGAAGATATATGCGATGGCATATAAATCTAAATTACAAACCTCTTGAACCCTGTAAAATAATTAACGTACTTCTTTAGAAAGTATAAGCATGCCAAATAACTTCTCACTCACAGGTCTATCGGGAGCAAACACTCATCAAGCAGATTCTATTTCTGATGGGAGTAAAGGAGTATTTGGATTACCAATTCTTGACGTTGTTTCCTACTCAATTGCGGTTATCTGTTTTTCCTTTTTATTGATTTTCGCCCTGGATGAATCCATGTCGGTTTCATGGTTCTTCGCATCAGAAACTATTGCTTTAGTTCTAATCCCGACGCTTTCTAAGCAGGGTTTTGAGAACACAGCTAAGTTTTTGCTTATTCTTTATGTTGATATAGCAATCATCATATTGAGTTCTATTTTTGACGGGAAAGCAGAAATTCAATATTTCTTAATCCCGGCTATGGGGCTATCCATCCTTCTTTTGGATTATCAACATTTGAAGCTTAGGAATACTTCAATCTTTATTTCTGTACTCTCTTATTTTATAATTGATTTTATCGCCATTGATAGAGTATCGCTTACTCCCGAAAGCATTGACTATATTCGATGGGGAGTAATAGCCGCTGCTTTTGTAACGACTTGGATCATTTTTAATACTTTTTCAGAATCCAAAGAAAGAGCCGAGCAAGTAACCCGAGAGTTCTTGGAAAAAGAAAAAGAGCTCAATAAACAACTAAGCGCAAAACAAAAAGAGTTAGAAAGCTATATCGAAAAGCTGGAGCTTACTAGCGAAAAGCTGAAAAAAATCTCCACAGCCCGGACTGATTTTTTGGCAACAATGAGTCATGAAATAAGAACACCAATGAATGCTATTCTTGGAATGACTTATTTCTTAAAAGAAGATAACCCAAGAGAAGATCAGCTTGAATCCATAAACGTGCTAGACTTTTCAGCAAAAACGTTACTTAGCTTAATTGATGATATTTTAGACTTCTCAAAAATTGATGCCGGTAAAATTGAGTTCGAATCTACTGATTTTGAGTTAAAGCAACTCATAAGCACTATTTCGGAGACTTTTAAAACAACTGCGCAAAACAAAAAAGTTGATCTAGTTACTGAAATTGGTGAAAACCTACCCAAATATTTACATGGTGATTCTGCAAAATTAATTCAGATTTTGAATAACTTAGTTAGTAACGCTTTAAAATTTACAGAAAGGGGTTCAGTTAAAATCAACATTAAGTGCCTTACTGACAAAAAAGATGAAGTAGATGTTGAATTTAAAGTAATTGACACCGGAATTGGAATTGAAGCAGAACGCCTTGAATTAGTTTTTGATAGTTTTGTACAAGCAAATAGAACTACAAAGCGTTTGTATGGTGGAACAGGGCTTGGGCTGAGCATCAGCAAAAAATTAGTTGAATTACAAGGTGGAATCATTAAAGTTACGAGCAAAGTTGGAAAGGGGAGCGAGTTCATCGTTCAATTAACATTTGGAAAATCTGATAGTCAAGAAAATACGGCTGCAGGGATAATAGAAATGGAACAAGAACAAGATTTAAACTTAAAAGTACTAGTTGCTGAAGATAATCTGGTAAACCAAAAAGTGATGCAAAGCTTTTTAAAGCGCTGGAAAGTCGATTGTGTAATAGTAAGCAATGGAATTGAAGTTCTGGAAGAACTGAAGGAAAATGAGTTTGATGTAATTTTAATGGATCTTGAAATGCCTGAAATGGACGGGTATGAAGCAGCCTCTCTAATCCGGAAATTGGACGATACATCTGTGAGAAATATTCCGATTATTGCTTTAACTGCAGCGGCATTAAATGAGGTTAAAGAGAAAGTCTATGCTGTAGGTATGTCCGATTTTGTAACCAAACCTTTTAATCCAGTAGAATTAAGGAGAAAGCTTTCCGAAATAAAGCCTGCCAACTAAGTTCCCACAAAGTGATGCTCTCGGTAGCTTCTGACTTAAACTAAAAATAACAAGTATGTGCTTTACACACTTTTTGGGACAGTACCGTAAAATGGGCAGAAAAGAAAGGTTGGATTAAAATATCCCGGAAAAAAGAAAACAATAATTCTGATTTATAATTTTAACTCAAATCTTACTAAACCTGTCTCGTTTATGAGACAGGTTTTCATGTATCAGAATATAATGCTTAGTTCTTATTACTCTTTTGACACACCACTATTCTATTTAGGAGTAAAATTATTCCGAGATTTTGAAGAAGATCCGGAGAGGAATAGTTTGTAGTAGAAATTAATTTAGTTTTTTTTAAGTTCAGTGTAACATTTAAGTTTGGGAGTTCTCTTTTAAGTAAAGCCACCATTTCGGGGGCTTAACTAAACACAAAACAAAAGGTACATATTATGAACCATTTAAACACACACACACACACACACAATTCCGTAACAAAACCATAACTTTCTTTTTTGGAATACTTTCAATTGCACTAATTTTTAGTGGTTGTTTTGATACTAAAATTGAAGATAATACACTGGTAGACAAAGAATTAGCAACCTATTTTGAAGATATAGGTTCTCTTCACAATGATTTACTTGATGATAATTATAACTTTCTTTTAAAAAAGTCTGAAGAAAAAGGTTCATACCTCTCTTTTGATAATGTTTCTAAAGATGAGTCTTATCAATATATATTCAAAAATATAGAGCAAACTATGGTTGATGAGTATAACTTTGATAAGTCTGATATTTTTGTCGATGGCAAATCGTTAGCTTTTGAAGAATTTTATAACATTGCTCATTATAAAATGTTCAAGAATAAGACAAGTGCATTTATAAACGACTTTACATCTGTTATAAGCGATCTCGAAAATCAAAATGAAATTCCAGATTATTCGGTTGAAGTGTTTACAAAACTTTCTGAGTTGGCATCGGTAAATCAGTCTAATATTTCTACCTTCTCTTTTAAAGTCCATTTCTTGTATTTCATATCTCAAATGTATTAGTTTGAAATTTAAAAGAACACTCCGAACTTATTGGGGGCTAAAGTAGTTTGGGAAAATTTTGTAATAAGTGAAAGAAATAAAAAACTGGAATACGATCGTATTTTTGCGAATCAGTTTTTTTGGAGAAATCATGCGCAACAAGAAATCGACTATATTGAAGAGAAAGAAGGCGAAATTGATGCGTATGAATTTAAGTGGAGCCCAAAAGCGAGAGCAAAGTTTTCAAAATCATTTACGAACGAGTATCATCCAAAATCAACGCAGAAAATACACCGAGAAAATTACACTGAATTTGTCGTTTGATTGAATCCATCGAAAGCGTTTTATGTTTTAGTGGTTTTGCGACTTTTAATTCATGGTAAATGTATGAGTAGAAAATTAATTATCGGAGATATACACGGTTGCCTCACAACTTTTGAAGCATTGCTGGATACAATGAATTTCAGCAAATCGGATAAGTTGTATCTGGTTGGGGATTATATAGATCGCGGACCGGATTCGAAAGGTGTTATTGATAAGATTATGGAGCTAAAAGATGAAAACTATAATGTAGTAGCAATTCGGGGAAATCACGAGCAAATGCTTATTGATGATTATGAAGCAGAAACCCTGAAAGGTTGGTACAGCAATGCCGATGAACAACTATTGAACAGTTTCGGAATTAGAAACCTGAGAGAATTTCCGGATGAATACCTCCAATTCTGTAAAAAACTACCTCTTTATTATATGGAAGATGAGTTTATCCTTGTTCATGCCGGAATAAACTTCAATCGAGAGAATCCTTTGGAAAACAAAAAAGATCTGCTTTGGGTTAGAAACTGGTATCATTCCATTGATAAAGACTGGCTTGGAGATAGAATCATCATTCATGGGCATACAATGATTCCTAAATCTGATATTGAAGAGCAGTTCGCCAATCTTGAAGTCAATCAATATCTGGATATTGATTGTGGAGCTGTTGTGTCAAGAGATCCACTGCTTGGCTATTTGTGCTGTTTTGATCTCACTAATGAGAAGTTGCACTTTCAGGAAAATATGGAAGTGAATAATAAATTTTGATCATTCTGTCCGGTTTCTAAAACTTCCATAAATGAGATCTTACTTGAAAGCCCGCTTTTGAATAGAACAAAATTCACATCTTAATCAGGATTCCATCAGCCGGATTTCATCCAACAGATGGATGAGCAACACATAAAAGTATCTGCTTTTCCATCATTTCGACGAAGTCGGTCTGTCCGCCGTATAACTCTGGAAGGCGGAGGTGATGGACTCTTGAAAAGTACTCCATCTTGCGGGTAAGCATTGTGTAAGACAGGCCCTGCAAAAGTCAGCGTCATAAATGAATGTTTTCAATCGAATTCGGCTTCTGTGAAGTTCTTAAAATGGCATTATTTCAGAAATCACACTATATTCGTGTACACAAATTTCGCATAATATGAAAAACATTACTTTCAGTGCAGATGAGAAACTTATTGAAAAAGCTCGGTTAAAAGCTGCCAAAGAGAAAACTACACTCAATCAACGATTCAGAGATTGGCTAAAAAGATATGCCTCAGAAAATGATTATCGAAAAGAATTTGAAGAGCTTATGGATGATCTAAAATATGTAAATTCAGGTGGCAAATACACGAGAGATGAAATGAATGAGCGATAGATATTTTCTCGATACCAATATAATCGTGTATGCTTACGAAAAAAACGACTTGAAAAAACAAAGGGTTGCTAAAGACCTGATAATTGAGGGAATATCAAATGATTTAGCATCTATAAGCTATCAAGTTGTTCAGGAATTTGTGAATGTGGCTACAAAAAAGTTTAAATCTCCTATAAAATGGAGCGATTGCCAACTTTTCATAGATCGTTCACTCGCATTAATTTGGGATGTAAACCCAAGCAAAGAACTAATTCATTCAGCTATGAATATCTCCGAACGCTGGAAATATTCTTTCTATGATTCACTAATTATAGCTGCTGCACTGGAAGCCGGATGTTCTATACTTTACTCCGAAGATTTGCAACATAAACAGCAGATTTATTCTGTACAAATTATCAATCCATTTGTAAATTAACGTAGCATATTATTCAATTTTCGTACTTTTGTGTTTTCGTGGCCGCATTCTCTTCCTCCCCAAATTTAGATCCTACCGGCGGACGATAATTCTGAAACGGTATTTTCAATAAATTCCCCAGATTATCATTTTCTTTGGGATCCATATGTGTATCAATGCCATATTTCAATTCGGTAGTTTCATCCACTTCCGCAAATGTTCCAAACAATCGATCCCACACTGAAAAGATATTCCCGTAATTTGTATCTGTATAAGGCTGTGTATAATGATGATGAACTTTATGCATCAACGGAGTGATAAACACCCATGACAAAACTCGATCTATTTTTCTTGGCATGTTGATGTTGGCATGAGTCAGATGTGCAAAAAGCGCCGAAATACTTTGGTATAAAAAGATGATCCAAATCGGAGCGCCGACAAGGATCACACCAATAATAGTAAACACCATTCGGAAAACAGCTTCACCCGGATGATGTCGCAATCCTGTGGTTACGTCAACGGTTGTATCGCTGTGATGCACCAAATGAAAACGCCACATGAACTTCACTTTATGCTCGATCCAGTGAATCAGATAAGCGCCAAAGAAATCCAATAATAAAACTCCAACAACCGCTTGAGCCCAAAGTGACATTTCTATCCATTGCAAAACACCAAAACCTTCATTGGTAACCAGATCGGACGACCAAACCAGCAATCCCGCAAATCCCAATCCGATAAGTAAAAAAAGTCCGTTTAGAAAAAGGTTAATTCCTGCATGACGAATTTTCTTATATCCGAATTCAAACAACGGAAAAACCCCTTCAATAATCCAGAATAAAAATATACCGCCAATCAGCAATCCCGCTCGAAATGCGGTGGGGATATTTTCAAAAAATTCAACGAATGATTCCATATAACTTCTAAAGCTTACTACTTTAGTATAATTTTTGTTCTAGACGATTGTGTTTCCCCTATCGGTAAAATTAAGACAAATCCATTATAAGAATTACTAAAGTAATGATAGTTAAATATATGTTTTTCATTTCCATTTAACTTTAGTGAAAAACTTCCATTTCGATTCGGTTTTCGTTGATTGAGAACATAATCCTGAACAAAGGAATAGTTGAAATCGAGTGATGACCTCCAACTAATCCGTCCAAATTCTTTTGTAAAAGAAGGAGATTGAAAGTAATTCCTCACTTTACAACTCATTGAGTTTATGTCTGGATTCTTTAGCACTATAAGTGAGCATCTTTTACTTGATTTTTCAACGTATCTCCTAAGAGAAGCATGAATTGAACCTCCAAATTTTCTTGCTAGCTCAATAGCTGAAAATAATTCAAGAGATAATTTATTCGATTCTTCTTCGAAACGATCTAACTGGAAAAGAGAAGCAGAAGCAAAAAAATTAGCTTCTGCCTCGAATTCATCATTAGGTTCTAAAGATATTGTCAGTTCGTCATCTTCAAGATAGTCATAGTATGCTTTTTGCCAAGGAATCGCTTCGTGACCGACTTCATGAAGCTTCACGAATCGCTTACTGGAAACATGAAGCGATGGATCTAAATAAATTATTTTTTCTTTTCTATCTAGAGCTCCTTTTACTTTTCTTACAGCTTTTTTTAGAGTTTCGCTAGCTCTACCTAAATAATTTTTAGATAACGTAACCAAGTCGTTGCTCTCGTGGGTTTCTAGTTCAGAGTAAGAAACAATTTGATTTACGGGTGTTGGAAAAACTCCAAATGATTTACTCTGTTTAAGTAAATCAAAAGCCACTTTTTCTATCTCTTCTTCCTGTAATGCCATAACTATTTCTTCTTTTTTTGACGTATATATTTTAAATAATCAATTAACTCCTCTTGCTCTTCATCAGTAAGATTATCACTTGATAATGCAAAGCTAGAAGCAGATTTAACCTCTTTAGCTTTTTCACCTTTTATTAAACCTGCAGCTACTAGAAGGCTGTCAAATTCTATGTTATAAAAAGAAGATAATTTGTGAAGAATTCCAACAGAGGGGTTTTTCACTTTATTGTTTTCTAATTGACTTAGATATGCATTTGAAACCTTTGTTAAAGTTTCAACTTGTCTCAAAGATAGATCTTTAATCTCACGCTGATTTTTTAGAACCTGTCCTAGAGTAGATGGCATAAATATTTTTTTTAAATTTAAATTGTCCTCAAATATACAAAAAACGCTAAAAATAACAAGCACTGCTTTCATGGTGCTTTTTATTTCAAATTAATGCTTGACATAACAAGCATATAATTTTATATTGGCTTTGAATTAAAATTGAAATTCATTCATAAATCATGAAAAAGGAAAAAAAAGAAAGACCCGAGAAAGGCAGAAAAGATTTCGTTGAAATTGAAATCAAAGAGAAACCTTATAAAATACATAGGGGTAATCAAAAAGTTTCTGAAATAAAAAAAGTAGGAGGTATTAATCTCGATTATATCCTCATACAAATTATTAATGATAAATTAGTTCATCTACCTAATGATGGCTCAGTGACTATCAAAGGTGGTGAAATCTTTGATTGTCAGCCTCCTCATGGAGATAATTCCTAATGGAAGTTAATAGTGATTGGATTGAAAGATTAAGAAAAGTCTATCCTGAATTGGAGGTTCTCAAAGAGGGAGGCTTTTCTTATATCTTTATAAAAGATTTAATATTACCGGATGGAGTAATTCCAGAGAAGCTAGATGCATTGCTCTGTATTGATAGAAGAGATGGATATGATTCTAGACTTTATGTTTCTGAAAAAATTAAAGAATGTGATCCAAGTAGGAATTGGAATGGCAATATCGTTTTGATGGATAAAAACTGGTTTGCTGTGTCTTGGAAAACTCAGCAAGGATTGACATACATAGAGATGTTAATGGTTCACTTAAAAGCATTTGAAAAATGGGAAAAGTAATAATAAAAATAGCATCTGCTTTAGTAAATAAGATAAAATTAGATTTATCTCGAGATCATGAATTTGCACTTGAAAGAGCCGGTTTTTGTTTTGGTAAAAGTGTGAAACTCCCAAATGGCACCTGGATTGTAATTATTAATGAATATCTGAGTATCACGGATGATAACTACATTAGAACAGACCAGGCATGTGCCAGAATAAATGGAGAAGCAATAAGACTTGCATATCAAAAAGCTTTTTCTGATAAAGTTGGATTATTCCACATCCATATGCATGAATTAACTAAGAGCTTTCCATATTTTAGTTTAATTGATGAGACTAGTATTCCAAAAGTTGTTGAGAGTGTTCAGAGTTATTCTAAAAGTCAGGTGCATGGAATGATAGTATTAAGTCAACAATCAATTAATGCAAAAGTTTTGTGCCCAAACAAAAAGAAACTAATTAAGGCAAGTCAAGTAAGTATTGTTGGCAATGATTTACAATTAAGCTTCCCTAAAGAAAAATTGACTAATCGAAATGCCAATAGATATTCTAGACAATCATTTCTTGGTGATAATGCAGAGGATTTAATTTCAAGGATCAAAGTTGGAATTGTTGGATTAAGTGGTGGTGGGTCACATATTATTCAGCAATTAGCTCATATTGGATTTTTAAAGTATGCGCTTTCTGATCCTGAAAAAATTGATGATGACAGTAATTTAAATCGAGTAGTAGGTGCAACGTTAGAGGATGCAAAAAATAAAGTACTAAAATTTAATGTTTCGAAAAAAGTGATCATTAATCTTCATCCTAAAGCATTAATTAGTGGTGGACCAAAAAAATGGGAGGAATTGATTGATGATTTTAGGGATTGCGATGTAATTTTTGCTTGCCTTGATACCGTAATTGGGAGAAGAGATTTGGAACTATTTTGTAGAAGATACTTTATCCCTTTAATTGACATTGGAATGGGTATAGCTCAAGGAAAAGAGGAGACAATAATGTATGGTCAAGTCCAAGTTTCTGCTCCTGGCCAACCTTGTTTTACTTGTAATGGTTTTTTGACAGAAGAAAGTCTGGCTATAGAGGCTAATAATTATGGACAAAAAACTAAACGTCCTCAAGTAGTGTGGTCGAATGGAGTTTTAGCTTCAACAGCGATTGGCATATTTATTGAAATGCTTACAGGGTGGACTGGAAGAAAACCTAAAAATTACTACTTATCTTACGAAGGACATGAACATATTTTGACAGATCATATAAACAAAAATTATCTACCAAAAACCTGTACTCATTTCCCAATTAGTGAAAGTGGTCCTTTAAATTATTAATCCCCAACCTTCCATTTCTTAATCCCATCACGGATCACATCCGCTACTTTGTCAACTGAAATGCGCTCCTGACTCATATCATCGCGGTAGCGGATAGTAACCGTGTTGTCTTCCAATCCATCAAAATCTACGGTGATACAAAACGATGTTCCTGCTTCATCCAATCTGCGATAACGCTTCCCGATAGAACCGGATTCATCGTACTGAACAGAATAATCTTCCCGAAGATCTGCATCTATTTTATGAGCTATTTCCTGTAATTCCGGCTTCTTGATCAATGGGAAAACACCAACCTGAACCGGAGCTAATCTTGGATCCAGTTTCAGAACCGTTCTGCTGTCTCCATCCACTTCTTCCTCACGATACGCATCGCAAAGAACCATTAACGTAAGTCTGTCCAATCCAACCGAAGTCTCAATCACATAAGGAGTAAATCTCTTTTGATTTTTCTGATCATAGTAATCCAGTTTCTTTCCGGAAAATTCCTGATGCTGAGTAAGATCAAAATCTGAACGATTATGAATCCCTTCCACTTCCTGCCAGCCAATTGGATACTTATACTGAATATCGGCAGCAGCTCTTGCATAGTGCGCAAGTTTATCTTCTGGATGGGGATGAATCCTCAAATTCTCTTCTCTAATTCCAATACTTTTATGCCAAGCTAATCTCTTTTCCAACCATTCTTCATAAGCAGCTTCATCCGTTCCCGGCTCAACGAAGTATTGCATTTCCATTTGCTCAAATTCTCTCATTCGGAATATAAATTGTCGGGCGACAACTTCATTTCTGAACGCCTTTCCGGTTTGTGCGATTCCAAAAGGAACCTGAACTCTGGCGGTATCCAGCACATTCTTATAATTCACAAAAATTCCTTGCGCCGTTTCGGGTCTCAAGTACACACCATCTTCTTCTGTAGATGTAGAACCAAATTGTGTCTTAAACATCAGATTAAACTGACGAACTTCGGTCCAATCGAAAGCCCCTGAATCTGGAGAACGAATTTCATTCTCCATGATAATATCATAAAGATCTTCCGTTAAACTCTTGCGGGTTCCTGTTGTATCCAACAAATCCTGAATCTCTTTCGCTTTGTCTTCTTTGCCATCTTTTTCGAGCTTTGCGATGTACTGCTCGATCAGCATATCCGCACGATAACGCTTCTTGGATTGCTTATCGTCAATCATCGGATCGTTAAATCCACCAACGTGACCACTGGCTTCCCACACTTTAGGATGCATAAAAATAGCAGCATCCACCCCAACAATATTGTCGTGCCGCTGCGTCATTTCTTTCCACCATGTATTTCTGATGTTATTCTTAAGCTCAACACCCAATGGCCCGTAATCATACACAGCGCTTAATCCACCATAAATTTCTGATGATTGAAAAATGAATCCGCGTGCTTTTGCTAACGAAACGATTTTGTCCAGACTATCTAAGTTCGACATGTACAATTCTTTTTTAAGTGAGTTTTCTGAAACCTTTAAGATATGAATTTACTTTAACCTTTTTTGAGATCAATCAATTAAGAATTGTATTTTCTGAATTCTTAATCGATCATTGAAACATTCTTAATTGAACTCATGAAAGTTGGTATTCTAGGCGCAACAGGCGCCGTTGGACAAAAATTTATTCGTTTACTTCAAAACCATCCATGGTTTAAAATCGAAGCTCTTGGTGCGTCAGAACGATCTGTAGGCAAGAAATATAAACAAGCTACAAATTGGATTGAAGATGTTTCTTTACCGGATTATGTAGCTGAGATGACTGTTGCAAATTGCAAACCCGATCAATTCAAAAATGTAGATTTTGTATTCTCAGGATTGGATGCATCAGTAGCAGGAGATATTGAAGGTGCATTCGCAAAAGCAGGAATTCCCGTGATTTCCAATGCCAAGAATTTCCGTATGGATGAAACTGTGCCGCTATTGGTTCCTGAAGTTAATCCTGATCATATTGCACTCATAAAAAATCAAATATTTACTATTGATGGTTCAGGCTGGATCGTAACCAATCCAAATTGCGTGGCGGTTCCACTTTCACTTGCTTTAAAGCCACTACACGACGCTTTTGGAATTGACACTGTGATTTTAACTACTATGCAGGCGGTTTCCGGAGCGGGTTATCCGGGCGTTCCAAGTTTAGATATTTTAGGAAATGTAGTGCCTTTTATTTCAGGTGAAGAACCCAAGATTAAACCGGAAACGCAGAAATTATTGGCTTCGTTTTCAGATGGGAAATTATCTCAACCTGAGATCAAATTAAGTGCAACTGCAACACGAGTTCCTACTATAAACGGACACATGATTGCGGCGACTGTTAAACTCCAAAAGTCTCCTTCTTCAATCGAAGATGTTAAAAAGGCTATTCAAAATTGGAAAAACCCAATTGCAGATCTTGATCTTCCCTCTTCCCCAAAAGAAGTAATAAAGCTTCATGAAGATGATCGATATCCGCAACCCAGATTGCACGCTGACCAGGAAAATGGAATGCAATTACACATGGGAAGGCTTCGAAAATCAGAAGTATTTGATATCAGTTTTGTGGCTATGGCACATAATACAATCCGTGGTGCGGCGGGCGGAGCTATTTTAAATGCGGAGTTATTGAAAGTGAAGAGGTTTTTTGGATAAATAATTTATTTATATCACATTCACCTATTTGTTGGTCATTCCTGCGAAGGTAGCGCCAAAGGCACTCCCATGGAGGAATCTGGATCTTTAATGAAGATTTTGAATGTTAAAACAATCCAGATCTCGGGTATTCGCCACGAGATGACTCTTCAAAATTCCTTCTAGATAAAACCCACTATTTTTTTACATTCCTTGCATGACAGAATCTATTGATGCTTTGCAGTTAAATTTAGGGGATGACAGCCTCATGGTGATGAACGTATCACTGGCTGTTATTATGTTCGGTGTGGCTTTGGAACTCACGGTTCAAGATTTTAAGGATATCGCAAAAAATCCAAAATCGACACTAATTGGTACTTTTTCTCAATTTATTCTTTTGCCTTCTCTTACTTTTGTATTAGTATGGCTGATAGAACCGGCACCAAGTATTGCTTTAGGTATGTTTATGGTTGCGGCGTGTCCCGGTGGAAATATCTCAAATTTTTTCTCCCTTCTTGCAAAAGGAAATGCCGCTCTATCTGTTAGTATGACAGCCATTGCAACATTGTTAGCTATTGTGATGACGCCGTTAAATTTTACTTTTTGGGCAAGTTTGTATGCGCCAACCAATGCCCTTCTTCTGGAAATAAGCCTGGACCTTTGGCAGGTTTTTAAGATTATTGTTTTGATTCTCGGAGTGCCCCTTATTATGGGAATGATCGTTCGGCATTTTAAAGCTAAACTCGCTGAAAAAATAAGTCCGTGGATAAAAGGATTTGGTGTTATTTTCTTTGGCGGATTTGTAATCGTTGCCTTTATGAAGAACTTTGATAATTTCATAGCTTATGTGCAGTTTGTTCTGCTTTTGGTATTCATCCATAATACTGTTGCTTTAGCAGCAGGTTATGGAATTGCCACTTTGTTTAAACTTCCGGAACCGGATCGTCGGTCTATTTCAATAGAAACCGGCATTCAAAACTCAGGACTTGGCTTACTTTTAATTTTTAACTTTTTTGACGGACTTGGCGGCATGGCACTTATTACTGCTTGGTGGGCGATCTGGCATATTCTCGCTGGCATGAGTTTGTCTTGGTACTGGTCTGTTGGTAAAAAATCAATTCAGCGCGTGATATCTAATGCGTAAAAATTTTCTTTGGTACAATTTTATTCGTTTAGGTTTGGTAGGAACCGGACTCAAGTTCTTTTACAGAAAAATACGGGTTGTAGATAAACACAAGATTCCAAAAGGCAAACCAATATTGCTGGTTCCAAACCATCAAAATTCTTTTATGGATGCTTTGCTGGTTACAACAACGGTATTCCAAACCACTTCTTTTTTAACTCGCGCTAAAGCCTTCCGGTCAAAATTTATGAACTGGTTTTTAAGATCTTTAAATCTCCTTCCGGTTTATAGAGTTCAAGATGGAATGAGTGAAATACAAAAGAATAACGAAATCTTTCAAACTTGTGTAAACTATTTAACAAATGGAGAAGCGATTCTTGTTTTTGCAGAAGCTAACCATGATTTAAAACGGCGACTTCGACCATTTAGTAAAGGTTTCACCAGAATCGCTTTTGATGCTGAAATCCAGAATGATTGGAAACTCGATCTTTATGTTCAACCCGTTGGAGTGAATTATAGTGATCATCAAAACTCCAGAAATGAAGTACGCATTGTTTTTGGAGATCCAATCAAAGTATCTCACTATAAAAACCAATACGAAAAAGATGAACGTGCGGCAGCTAACGATCTAAAGAATCAAACTTCACACAATCTGAAACCATTGATTATGCATGTCCCAAAGTTGGATCAATATCCTTTGATTAAGATCGCTTTAGATGAAATGGAATATGACAGAGCGAAGCTTTCAAACAATGAGTACATGAATTCTTTGGTTGAAACCGCCGAAGAACTTCAAACTCCTGAATTGATTTCTGCCGCTGAACATGTTTTAGAAGTAGCTGAAAAAAATAAATTGAGTGTAAGAACTTTAGCAGAAGTAAAGCTTCCAATGTTGAAGAGAGTTCTCCTTGCGCCGGTTTACTTTCTGGTTTGGTTGAATGGAATTATTCCATATCAACCTGCACGTTATATCATCAAGAATAAAATTCAGGACAAAGCTTTTGATGTGTCTATTAAATTTGTATTAGGATTATTTTTGTTCCCTTTATTCTATCTCTTTATTTCCTTGATTTTACTTGCTGTTGGTGTGCCTTTACTTTGGGCTTTGGTTTATTTCTTCACAAGCTTATTTACTTCAACCATGTTCAAAAGAGCTAATGAATTGGTAAGAAATTTTAACCAGAAAAAGAAGATTAAAAAATTCAAGCATTCCAATCCAGATACTTTTAAAAAACTTCAAGCTGAACTTGATCGAATTGCAGAATTCAGAGAGCTTGTAATAAAAGGTGAATGAAGTGATAACTCTCTTTGTTAAATGATTAAATAACTATTTATCTATTATGAAGAATATTCTAATACTATTCACACTTGCACTAATTTTTAACTGTACTAAAACAGAAAGAATCGAGGTCGTTAAAGAATACGATGGTCCTAAGATCAATAAAGCTGTTTCAGTTTTACATTCTGTTGGGGATAGTAAAGTATCAGGAACTATCAATTTTGGCAGAACAGAAGCCGGTACTAAAATAGATGTTCAAGTAATCGGACTTTCTAAAGGAAATCATGGATTCCATATTCACCAATACGGCGACTGTTCGGCACCAGACGGCTCTTCCGCTGGCGGGCATTTCAATCCTGACAATATGGAACACAATTCAAAAGACGCTGAAAACCGCCATGTTGGAGATATGGGAAACCTTACAAGTGAAGGTAAAGATCAAACAACTACTCTAAGTTATGTTGATAATAACATCTTTCTAGAAGAGGTTATTGGTAGAGGTATTATTATTCACGCAGGGGAAGACGATTTCACATCTCAACCCTCTGGTGATGCCGGTGCAAGAATTGCCTGCGGTGTGATTGGAATAGCCCAAAATTAATTTTTGAATCCTTTTTTTATTTAACTCATTTTGCTATTTTGTATTTAGACAGTTACCTAATTATCTAAGTGAATACCCTATTCAAAGCATTAAACGACTCAACCAGACGACAGATCTTAGATCTTTTGAAGGAGAAAGATTTATCAGCCGGTGAAATTGCAGAAGCTTTTGACATTTCAAAACCCAGTATTTCTCATCATTTGGATCTTCTAAAGAATGCAGCATTAGTTACATCTGAAAGAGATGGTCAGTTCATAGTCTATTCACTGGATACAACAGCTTTAGAAGAAGCCACCCAATGGCTTTTCAAATTAATGAATTCAAAATAATGCCATGAATATCAAAAACACACTCAAAAAAGAATGGTATGTGCTCCTCATTTTGATAGCTCCATTTGTAGCTTCTTTTATACTTTGGAACGATATACCTGATATAGTTCCTACACATTTTAATGCTGCGGGAGAAGCCGATGATTATGGGCCAAAGTGGATTAATGCTTTTCTACTTCCCTGTATAGCGGTTATTACTTATTTCTTTCTATTAATTATTCCTGCAATAGACCCAAAAAAAAGAAAAGACAATGCTCAAAAACCTATTGCTGCAATCCGAATAGTAATTTCACTGTTCCTTGTTGGCGTTTATGCTTTAGTGATGATGAAAACATTTAATATGGATACAGACATTGGTCAATTTGTGTTTATCGGAGTTGGCATCTTAATCATAGTAACTGGTAATTATATGAATTCAATAAAACCCAATTATTTTATCGGCATCCGAACTCCATGGACCTTAGAAAACCCTGAAGTTTGGAAAAAGACACATCGTTTTGCAAGCAAACTTTGGATCATTGGTGGTTTATTCATAATGGCTTCTGCTTTTATATCTGCCTTAAAAGGTTCACTCTTTATAATCGTTGGATCAGTTATTGTGTTAGCTGTTATTCCTTTAATCTATTCCTACATAATTTTTAATAAGCTTCAACAACTTAATGAGGACTCAGAATGAGAACTTTTCTTTCTACTTTTGTCTTAATCATATTATTTGCATCTCAGGCTATGAGTCAAAATTCTTTACAAGGGATTTGGGAAGGTGGAATTACTGCTCCCGGAGGTCAGCTTAAAATTATCTTTAAGATCGATAAGGCGGCAGATGGCTATTCCGGTACACTCACCATTCCCCAACAAGGAGCACTTGGCTTACAACTAAATCCTATTTTCCAAACCGGAGATTCTGTTTCTTTAACTTTTAGCGCCGGACAAATAACCGGAACTTTTACCGGGAGTTTTGACACCAAAACTAAAATATCGGGAGACTATTCTCAGGGCGGACCAACCAAGCCGTTTTCAGTTGAAAGAACATCGTTATCAACAAAAGATCCCGAGAAACCTGCCAACGAAACCGATCTTATTATTCAAAATGGAGATATCACAATTGGCGGCACACTAACGTTACCAGATGGAAAGATAAAAGCCCCTCTTCTAATTATGAGTTCGGGAAGCGGTGCTCAGAATAGAGATTCAGAAATATATGAGTTCAAAATATTCTCAATCATAGCTCAGCATTTGGCTGATAACGGGATTCCAAGTTTCAGGTATGATGACAGAGGAGTAGGAAAATCTACCGGAAATTTTGGTAATGCAACTTTAGATGATCTTGCATCCGATGTTGAGGCAATTATTTCTCATTTCAAGAGATCAGAAAAAGCCAGTTTTAGCGGTTTTGCCGTTTTAGGTCATAGTCAGGGCGGAGTTGTTGCAGGCAAAGTAGCCGCCGAAAATAAAGATGTTAAACAACTCATTTTGATGGGATCAACGGCTCCATCATTAAGCGAAATTCTGCGTTATCAAGTAGAGTTTGCTTATTCAGCTTCTCCTGTAGAACAGACTTTGGTGGAAAAAGAAATTGATGCTCGTGAACAATTAATGAAAGCAATAGCTTTTGATGGTGATATTGCCACTGCCAAAGCAGGCTATACCAAAGCCTATACAGATGTTTTGAATAACCTGCCCGATAATGAAAAAAGCGGCATTCCCGATATTGATGCTATGGTTAATACTCAAACCGAGCAATTAACACAGATATATAGCTCTCCACAAATAAAATCATTGTTGTTCTACGTGCCCACTAAAGATTTAGAAAATCTACAGGTTCCAACCTTAGTGCTATTTGGCAACAAAGATACTCAGGTTACAATTTCTCAAAATCAGGCAAAAATAAGAGAAGCTTTGGAAAAATCGGGAACTGACTATGAAATTAAGGTTTTTGATAATGCCAATCATCTGTTCCAAAAAGCAAATACGGGATTAGCTACGGAATATCCTTTTTTAGACAAGAAATTCGTTGATGGTTTCCTGAATTACATCTCTGATTGGATGCTTTCAAACTAGTGCCGTGTCAATTACAAACGGTCGCTGGAGACTTGGTGCGTTAAAAGCTTCACAAGAAACCTGAGTTTCCACAAAGTGATGCCCTCGGCAGCTTCTAACTTAGGCTAGAAATAACGCCACCTTCTCAAGTCAGACAAGGGGTTGCAACCCCTTGTCTGACTTGAGGACGTTTTTATTTCTCACTTTCAGCCAAGCATTGAGTTCATCGATCTGTTCCTTATTCCAATAGATTTGACATAGCTTTTCTAACTCAGGTTGACGGGGCTGCGACAATTCATGACTGAAACTACAATAGTATTATGGGATTCTAATGCGAAAACAGTCTACATAACATCTTTTCATTATTTGAAACTTATATTTATTACTATATTCATCGGTAATAAATAGAGAGAGTCCTTCATTTCGGATTCATTTACTCAATTAATTAATTTCGACTATATGAACATTCGTTACTTCCTTGCAACACTGCTTCTGGTTGCCATCATCTCTTCCTCGGCTTACGGTCAGCTTTCCATCAATGAAATTATGGCTTCAAATGCTACCGTCATTGCAGATAATGAAGGCGATTTTGACGATTGGATTGAGATCTATAATGCAGGTAATGTTTCTGTAAATCTTGCGGGTTTATATTTATCGGATGATCCCGACAACCTCACGAAGTGGCAGATTCCTAATACATCCAGTGCGCAAACCACTATTAATGCCAATGGGTATTTGCTCATTTGGTTAGATAATGATTCTGAGCAGGGAGCGCATCATGTAGATTTCAAATTAAGCGCCGGTGGTGAATTTATTTCTTTAACAAACTCAAACGGTACTACCGTCATCGATTCTCTTTCTTTTGGTGAGCAAACCACGGATATTTCTTTAGGGCGTCAAACTGATGGCATTGGTTCGTTTACTTTTCTGAATCCAACTCCTAATGCTACTAACAATGGAAGTACATTAACCCAAGTTTCAGATGCTCCTTCATTTTCTATTGAAACAGGATTTTATTCAGGCACACTTACAGTCGGGCTTTCAGTTACGGGGAATGCTGAAATCAGATATGAGACCGGAGGAAAAGTTCCTACTGCTAGTTCCACACTTTATACCGCTCCCATTGAAATTGATACTACAACAGTTATTCGTGCTATTGCTATCGAATCAGGAAAACAGCCAAGCAAAACTATTACAAATAGCTATTTATTTGAAGAACAACACACCATTCCTGTAGTTTCTTTTGTGATGGAACCCGACTCTTTATTCGATTATGATAAGGGAATGTATGTGATCGGAGATTCATCTGAAACTAACGGCCGGTTTCCTTTCTTTGGAGCTAATTTCTGGGAAGATTATCAGTACCCATTAAATATTGAGTATTTAAACAAATTTGGAAATCCGGAATTTGAATTTATGGCTGAAGCTGAAATTGGAGGGAATTTCAGCAAAGGATTTCTAAAAAAATCATTTGTAATCAACAACAATGACGAGTTTGGGCTCGACCGATTAACCTACCCTCTTTTTCCTGAGAATGATTACAATGAATATGACGGATTTGTATTAAGAGCCGGAGCCGAAGAACGTTCACGACTTTTAAATGAATTATTGAGAACCATTAACTTAGAATGGGGACACAAAAATGCAATGCAGGCTTACAAGCCAGCCATACTTTATATAAATGGTAAATACTGGGGTATTTATAATATCTACGAACGTAAGAACGATGACTTTGTAGAATCCCGGTATGGATTTAAAGACATCGACATGATCAAAGATTTCGACAATGTTACCGATGGTGATTCAGAAGCTTACGATGCTTTGATTAATAAATTCAATGATGAAAGTTTGCAAGGACAGGCATTCTTTGAATATGCTGAATCAGCAATCGATTTTGAAAGTTTTACGGATCACTGGATCTATCAGGTGTACACTTCTCATGGTGATCCTAATAACATTCGGTACTGGAGACCCCGTCAGGAAGGCGGAAAATGGCACTATATTTCATATGATTTTGACTGGTGGAAAAACCTCGGAGATGAGCCTGCGGAATACTTCAGTTCTCTTAAAAAATTCTTATCAGCTAATATTAGCGGTTACAATATCTTTGGCAGAATGATGGAAAATGAGCAATACCGTAAGATTTTCTTAACGCGGTTTGCTGATCTTTTAAATACATCATTCCGCCCTGATTATATGATGAGCTTAATTGATTCTATTGATACTGCTATAAATCCTGAAATGCCTCGCGATATTACACGATGGACTGATGGCTGGTATGACATTGGTGGACCCACTAATTATAACATGGAATACATCAGAAATATCACTGAGGATTATGTTCTTGATATCCGTGATTACCTTTATGCCGAATTCAATGATACGCTACAAACTGATACCGTTAGCGTAACTCTGGCTTCATCAGCAAATGGATCTGTTCAATTAAATTCTATTCATCCTGATGTTTCGCAATCTTCGTGGAGTGGTATTTATTTTCAGGGAACAGACCTGACTTTACAAGCTCGCCCTGAATCCGGTTTTCAAATTGCTTCTTGGATTGTAAATGGCGAATCACAAGCTGGCTCTCAGGTTCTTACTATTCCTTTAACTGATGCACCTGTCAATATTCAAGCACAGTTTGATGAGATTACTGAAGTTCTTGTTATCAATGAGATCAACTATAATTCATCGGATAATTTTGCCACGGGCGATTGGGTGGAAATCTTTAATACTATGGATGAAGCCGTTGATATTTCAGGCTGGATGTTCAAAGATGATATAGATTCAAATGCTTTTATTATTCCTGACAATACAATTCTGGAAGCTCAGGGTTATATTGTAATAGCAGATGATTCTACAAAACTAAAATCTGTAAATCCCCAAGCCAGAAACTTTGTAGGTGATTTTTCCTTTAATCTTTCTGCCTCCGGTGAAGAGGTAAGATTATTTAATGCTGATGGCGGGCTTGTTGATGCGCTTACATATAACGACAAATTGCCTTGGCCGGTAGAAGCTGACGGAGACGGTTCAACGCTAGAGCTTACCGACCCAACTAGCGACAATACTGTAGCAGAAAACTGGATGGCTTCTTCACGATTAGGCGGAACTCCCGGATGGGAAAACGGAACCATGCCTGTTTCAAACGAAACAAACTCTGATTCTCCTAAAACCTTTGCATTGAATCAGAACTATCCAAACCCGTTTAATCCTTCCACTAATATTTCTTTTGTACTTCCTACATCGAGCAAAGTACAACTCACAGTGTACAATATGCTGGGACAAAAAGTACAAACTTTGATTGATGGTAGTCTTACATCAGGAACACACTCCGTTAAATTTGAAGCCAGCAACTTAGCCAGCGGTATTTATTTATATCAGCTTAGAACACCAACTTCTACTTTAACTCAAAGAATGGTGTTGGTGAAGTAATAAAGTCCTAAGTTCATCATTCAACATTCCTTGTTGGATATTCAATATTCGTTCCTCTCCTTCACAAAGATAGGCTTGAAGCTTTCAAATAGCATTTTATAAAATCAACAAGTCCTTCTCCTTAGTAAGGAGAAGACAGCCCCGAAGAATTAAACCCAAAGAGATTAAAAAGTAGAATAACAAGCTATTCTATTGGTCTAAAGTCTTTAGATTCAAAAACTGGAAAATTCTTTAGGATCAGTTTAACACCTTACATTGAAAATATAAACAAAAACTTAAGCATTAGCGCTGGGCTTTCACTAGGAAAAACTTTTTGATATTAGGTGTCTAGTGTCGTTAATTGCTATAGTAGTTATTTAGGCCAGAAAATGAGAAACTTAACTCATTTTACCCATTAACCGCCAAAGGCGTGCCTGTGGCAGAATAACCAATAACTTAAGCCAAATTATATGCAAAGCTGATAATTAAATTATTGCCATATTTTCTTTATGGTAGCAACACTAGTGTAGCGTCAGTCATGAATTGTCGTAGCCTGTCAGAATTTTTTATCAACAATTTTCTTTCTGCAAACTCCGTGTTCTATGTGTTTAAAATTTTTTCTTACCCTTTTATTAATTTTATCTACTTGTTTATTTTAGATTAAAATACTTAATTCAAACTTATTCATAATTTTATAATACACAGAATTTGGTTTATAGCTTTGACAATTAACAACAACATATTTCTCTATTCTATTTTAATCCTCTTTGGAATTTTTATTTCATCTTGTAGGAATACAACTCCAAAAAACAAAGCTTTTGTTTCTGAAACTTTTCAAAACAGAGTTATTGATGATGGAACTAAGCAAATCCATGATAAAAACGATGAAGGTTTTTACACAAATCATTTTTCTATTGACAAAATTACTCTTCAACATCCTGATCTTATAACCGAAACTGAACTAACTAAGAATACAAATATCAACTGGCGCTCAGTAGCTTCTTTTGATTCAGTACTTAATTTCAAGAACTTTCTTTCTCCAAATATTAATAGAGTAGTCTATGTAATTGAGTATGTATATGAGGAAAAAGAAATTTCACGACTACTTTCATTAGGTTCAGATGATGGAATAAAAATTTGGGTAAATAGCCAAGAGATTTATTCGAGAAATAAATGGAGAGGACTTCGAATAAATGATGATTTGGTGCAAGTAGAGTTTCGTGAGGGCTGGAATACAATTGTGTATAAAGTTAGCCAAGGTGGTGGTGGTTGGGGGCTATATAGAAAGCTTCAAAATCCTGATAAACTTGAAAGTATTATCAGGAGCAAAATCGATGATATATATAATGACATTTTAGAGACTGTAATTATTGGTTCCGGCGAAAACTTACATCTTAACATTGATCCTCGTTCTGAAATAGATTCTTTTAATAACGTTCATATTTCTCTTCATCAAACTGATAAAGATGGTCAACAAACAACAATTTTCGATCAATTATTTGTAGGAAAAGATATTCCTGAGGAAATTAATGTTCCCACTACCTTCTCTGGAATTGGGTTATTTACAATCGAAATTAAAAACAATACAAAGATACTTTTTAAAGAAGAAATCCCTATTTTTTCGAAACGATTTGTAGAAGAATATTACAACAAACTCTCTGATGATTTAAAGAAAGACGATGAGCTTCTTTGGGCAAAAAAGAATGGTTTCAAAGTTCTTTATGAGAAAGGGAAAGAATCGTCCACCAGGCTGCTTGCAGAGGCGTTACGAGACGTCCTGGAATACCAAAATGAGAAAAAGATATCTCATGGTTTTAATGTTTTGGGATATAGGTCAGAATTTGATCAGTCCATACAAACCTACACGTTATTTTCACCCTCCGGCTCCATTTCCAAAAAAGCCGTAATAATTATGCATGGCGAATACGATAAAGACAGTGATTATTGGTATAGCTACGAAGGCGGAAGTCATGCTACTACAACCAATAGAATTGCGTCCAGCATTAGTAATAATCTTGTACTGATAATGACACATGGCAGAGGTATCAAAAATTATTTAGGGGAAGCAGTTGAAGAAATCCCTTTGATTGCAAAAGAACTGAAAAGCTATCGAGAAATTAAAGAGTTAAATATATTAGTATGGTCTAAAGGTGCTATTTCATTGTTTGAATTATTAAAAATAATAGATGTAAAACTTAACTCTATTGGCATTATTAGCCCTTATGTGCCGGATAGTGAAATTGAAATGCAACAGCTAATAAGTTATATAAAAATAAATTACCCGGACTTAGAATGGTTCATTCGACATGGTTTGAACGATGCGGATTCCCCGATAAGCCGAACCAGAAAGTTTGTAGAGTTACTCAGAAAAAACAACTTCATTGTGGATTATGAAGAAATTCCGTATTCCACACATTGGAATTACATTTATGATCAGGAACACGAATATTACAAATATGTATCGGAAAATTAGTTTTTATGCGGTGGTTTTTTTCATGTTAATAAGTTCGCTTACTTGTTCAGAGCAATCAAGAGACTTTGATATTACAGTGGATCTCGCCAATGAAATGGGAGCCGGCATGTTTGAACCTGAACAAGGAGATAGTATTTTTATATCCGGAAACTTTAATGACTGGAGTACTACCTCTCATCCTCTCGAAGCTTCGAACAATGAATGGGAATATGGAATAAATGTAAATCACTTGGTGAATCTCGAAGATGTAACAACACAGGTTTCTGATACTCTTGAATATAAGTTCTACATTAAATCTGAAAATCAAAGCAAGTTGTTGAATACCGGATGGGAATCTATATCGAATCGTAAACACGTAATCGGAGATTTAATTATTGAAAAACCTACACTCATTTTTGACGATCTTAATCCGGTTGTGAAAACCCGGGACGCTATGTTTACAGTTGGTATGTCCAACCAGCATGTACTTGGTTTTTTTGAGCCGGACTCGGGTGATATTGTAGTAGTTACTGGATCATTTATAAACTGGGATCCAAGAGGAATTCCGCTACAAAAAACATCCCGAGAGTTTGTGTATGCTGCAACCATTCCAATACCAGAAAAAAATGTGGAATATAAATACAGAATTTTATCCAACAGAGATGAAGTGAGATTGAATGACGGATGGGAAAAAATTGCAAATCGCGCTCTCCCTGCTTCTGAAAAAAAGACCGGATTTAGCTACTTTGATAATACCAGCAGGGTACTCCGGTTTCAGCTGGATTGCAGCAATCTGATTGAAAAAGGCAATTTCGCCTCCGATTTAGGAGATCAGTTACAAATTAAGTTGAAAATAGATGGACAGGAAGTTTTATCTGAAATGTTAATTGAATCAGAAAAAAATGTGTTTGAAACATCAGTTATAATTCCTGAAAGAGTGCTGAATGTAGAGTGGAAGGCTATTCTAAATCTTAATGAGAGTATTAGTAATTATAAGGAAATAGATACTCCAATAAAGGGAAGTACTGTAAAGCAAGTACTTTAGGTAATTAATTTTCAATTAAATGATTATATTGATAATAAGTTAAAACTAAAGAAGATGAATAAATTAATTTTCCTTTTACCATTATTACTAACAAGTTGTGATTGGACGATAACTGATGATGATCCACCCGTGGAATTTGTCACGGAAATTCTTGAAGTAAAAGTATCGCCCAACCCGGTAAAACTGGGAGATATGGTTACTTTTACGTGCGTGATTAAAGACAGCACCGATCCTAATTTAGAGTTTGCCTGGGCAATATCAGGATATCAGGGAGTTACACGTACAGTGGAAAATACTATTACTGTGAAAGCAATAACCTTAGGTAAAAACTCTAATATTGTACGTGTTGTTGATACTACTGGGGTTAAAACTTCTGTTAGTTTTGATTTTGAATATTCTGTTATAGAATGAATGACCTTGCCAAAACTCATAACACTAATTTATTCTTATTCACCCTATATTTAGTTGAATCTTAAAATTTGAGAGATATGAAAACACTCGCTATTTTTATGCTGTTATTACTCTCCGGTTGCGGTTGGGTCATAAGCGACGATGATCCTCCGGTGGAATTTGTCACAGAAATCCTTGAGGTGAAAGTATCCCCTAACCCTGTAAAACTGGGAGAAATGGTCACTTTTACGTGCGTGGTTAAAGACAGCACCGATCCTAATTTAGAATTCAATTGGGCTGTTTCCGGTTATCAAGGAGTAATGAAAACACTAGAAAACACAATTACTGTTGAAGCCAGAACTTTAGGCGCAAATGGTGGATCCATAGTTATATTTGATACGGATGGGGATGACAACTCTGTTACCACTACTTTTGAGTATCAGGTGATAGAATGAGTTCTTTTGAAGCTAAGCTATATTTTTGGTCTGAATAGAAAAGATATGAAAACACTCGCTATTTTTATGCTGTTATTACTCTCCGGTTGCAGTTGGGTCATAAGCGACGATGATCCTCCGGTGGAATTTGTCACGGAAATTCTTGAAGTAAAAATATCTCCCAACCCGGTAAAACTGGGAGAAATGGTCACTTTTACATGCATAGTTAAAGATAGTACCAATGCTAATTTAGAGTTTATTTGGTTCTTATCTGGTTATCAAAATTCTATTCGTACTAGGGATAATCATATTACCATTGAAGCTAGAGTACTTGGTAAAAATTCAGATACGTTATTAATAACAAATAATATTTTAACCTACTTTAATACATAAATTTAAGGAAATGAGAAATTTGTTTATACATTTTCACTTATTGGTATTGTTGTTTTCATATAATAATTGTGGTGTTGAAGGCCTTCCTCCAGAACCAATGACGGAACCATATTTCAAGGAAGGAGAATATGGTGGAGCATTACTGCCAAATACCGAACATCTGTACTGGATTAGCCCAAGCCCTGACGGAGAAAAAATTGCCCTTATCCGAGAAAAAACACCAAACGAAAATGATCCTACACGGCAGCTTTGGATAATGAATGCTGATGGTTCCGAACCGATATGCATTGCTTATGATGTTAGTCCCATCTCATGGCATCCTGATGGGACTAAAATTGCTTTTTCTTATAATCCTTTTACATCTCCTTATACGTACGTTTTTACGCTTAACTTAGAAAATAATGAGTTGAAATTATGGAACAGTAAGGATGAGTTATTTTTTGATAAATACGCTGAAACAACTTCTGGGTGGTTTGCAGATGGAGAAAAACTGTTAATAGCTGTTAACGGCAAAGCATACCAACAGGAATATGAAAGAGGTACTTATTCGTTAAATACATCTGATTCATCAGTTTTAGGCCCTTACAAAATATTACTTGAAGGGACTATTTTAGGAAATAACGATAAATGGATTGTAGGTACACAGTATAATCTTACAAGATTGAGCTCGAATAAAGGATTATACGATATTGAAAATGACGAATTTCATTGGTTAACTACTTTTGACACGGACAGTGATTCATTAAGAAGATATACAGACATAGCTATTCCAAATCCTAATGGACCTGAAATAATTATTCCTCGTTTTGTTGAAAATGCCTGGCAACTTTTTCAGTATGACAAAACCGGAACAGATATAAAACAACTAACTGAATTAGGAGGACATGAAGTTTCGTGGGTAAGAGGAAAGAATTACTTCATTTTTAACAGGGATACTCATAAAGCCCCTGGTGCAAAATATATCCCATATAAATATAATTTTGAAAATCACGTAATTGAACCGTTATGGCCGAATTTGCCGGATTCCGTTCCCGTTTTTCCTGATTTTTCTACTCAAAACCCATTGAAGTTGCAAGATTTCATTAATTGATAAAATAACACCATCCTTACCATGAAAAATTTAATTTTAACTTCTATTTTTTGTTTTGTGAGCTTAACTGCACTTTCACAAACTAATGATCCAAAAATTAACCAGCAGAATTATATCACTGCCCACAATATTGATCAGGTTTGGAATTCTTACACAGGTAGTAGTTCAACGCGTATCGCTATTCATTCTGCAACTGGATTTTCATCTTCGCATGAAGATCTGCAAGGTGCACGTTACCTTAATCCTTCCTCGACTTGGTTCGACCCAACCAAAGGATTTGCTACCGAATTGGTAGGGATCATTGGGGCCAATACTAATAATTCTATTGGTATGGCAGGAATAAACTGGAACTCAACTATAAAATCCTACAATTTTATTGATACTGATCTGAGCTCTGCAACTAATAATTTTTACATATTCGAAGCCGAAAATGTTGATTATAATTTTAGTATTGAAAATATGAACGCAATGCTTGATGTGGCAATGCAGGATAATATGGACATTCATTTATTTACTTTTGGGGTACCGACCTCCAAAATAGAAAGAATTTTTTCGCTACAATATAGCGGCGGATTTAACGTCAATGATTTAAGAATGATTCATGAGGGTCCTAAAGTACAAACACCTGATGAGATATATCGGCAACAATTTATTGATGCTATGGTTTCGATGGGGACCAGTTTATGGAATGCGATAACGAATGGTAATACACCTACACCACCTTCAAATTTAGAGCTTTTTAGGAAAAAACTTGCTAATGCAGCAGCTGGTTCTGGTGATGCCAAATTGATTGCACCAGTAGGTGACAAGTACAATGGTAAAAATCCAAGTTCGATTTTAATTCCGTTTTCGTTTGATCAATATGTTATAGGTGTGGGTGGAGCAACCATTAATTCATCAAATACAAAAACATACTGGACTGAAGCTGGAGAGTCTCCGTTTATAGATGTAGTGGCTTATGCATCAAATATCATGACACTTTCCGGTGATGGCTTCACTGCGTATAACAATGATTTTAATAGTACTCAAGCTTCGGCTGCTATAGTTGCAGGGGTTGTATCTTTATTAACGGAAGCAAATCAATCTCTTAATTATGATGATATTCAAAACATTCTTCGCAGAACTGCTTTTGACATTGAGGATCCAGGTAAAGACAATAAATCCGGGTATGGTTGGCTAGATGCAAAAGTGGCATTAGATTATATCGAAAATAATGATATTTCAAGAGAAAGTAAGACAAGTTCTGAAATCCAAACCATTAGTAATACAAGCACCGATAGAAATTATAGCCTCAAACAAGCATATCGTAGCTTTGTAAGTTCTCAAAACAGAAGCAATACACAATCGATTAAAGCAGGTATTGGCACTTATCGAGGAAGAATTGAGTTTGATAAAATTTATACCTCTATACCTGATGTTTGGATTAGAAATTCCTCGACAGGTACAGATATATCACCTGTTAACGCAACTCAGTTCTATGAAATTTATGACAAAGATTTTGAGATCATTTCTGTAGATAAACAGGGATTTGTATTTGAAATGAAATACTGGGATGCCAGGGCTTATAAATCAAATGGTACAGCTTTAGAATATTTCACCGTTCCAAATATGAATAGTAAGCGCATCGATTATACAGTTGTTGGTGACGCAATCGGAGAGTTAAATTCAAGCAATCAACTTGTCATTTCTGGAAATTCTTCAATAGGAAATAATGAGATTGTAGAATTCAATCAAGCGATTACAATTCAACCTGGAACTAAAATTACAATGGGAGCAAACAGCAAAATAAAGTTTACCGGTTCCGTTTCAGCAATAGGAACCCAGGCAAATCCGATCGTTTTCAAAAGTACCGATCCAAATAATCCCAATGTTCAATATGATCAGGTTGAATTTAACAATAACTATGGCGGTGATAACATACAATTGGAATGGGTAATTTTTGAAGGCGGTTATAAAAACGCACACTTTGAAAAAATTTCACATGGTAATAGTTACATAAAAAATTCCACATTCAGAGACAGTGATTATGCTGGTCTGTATCTAAAAAAGGTAGGCACTTTTACCATTGAAGATGTTTCCATTGAAAATAATAATGGGAATGGGTTAATATTAAATAATACTTGGACTAATATTTACAAATCAAGAATTTCCAATAATGGAGGGCATGGGATAATTATTATTGGACCAAATCAAGCTGTTGATATTTCTAGTTCGGTTATTGAATATAACGGCGGCTATGGAATTTCAGTGCCAACTGATGCATATGTTGAACTATCTAGTAGTAGAATTTTTAAAAATGACTCTGATGAAGTCTATGCCTATTCCGATGCTACATTGTCATTTGGTCACTATTACTATTTATCGAGAGGAAATAATAATATCTCTGACCCTATTAATAACTATCAATTTAATGGTAAATATATCTACAAATCGTCATTAACTTCCGAGGGAGAAAACCAAGTAAGTCCTACTACTCTCGCAATTGGGAATTACTGGGGAACTAACTCACCTATGTCTTCAATGTTTTACGGAGATGTTAATACCGCAGGTTATTTGTCTTCCGATCCAACAACAGGTTTAAATCCCTCCAGTTATCCAACTTCTATGGATTACTCAGAACCGGGTCCAATGTTGAATGTGCTTAACCAGATTACATCGGCGCCCGTTTTAAAAGCTTCGGTGGAAAAGTCTGAAAATCAGGGACGTACATTAAAGTTTAAAACTATGTTTTCAGATATGAGATCAAGAATGGTAAGCGAGCCGAATATACTCAGAAAAATCTCTTACATCAGAAAAATGAATGCAATCGCATCCAAAGACAAAGAAAACTTGCGGCATGAAAAGAATGAATTTTCAAGATTATTTTCATTGTTAAAACAAAACCAAAGCGTTCAGGCCAACTCTAATGAACTTATAATTAATAGAGAAACAGGAAATCCCCGGAACAACCATTTAATCAATGGATATTTAGAATTGGTAGAACTTGAAATGCTATTTAATGAGGATAAATTTAAAGAAAGCATTCAGGGAATTGATGAGCTTTTACCTACAGCTGTAAATCAGGATCTAAAACGCTCATTGTTATCTTTAAAACTCAATGCCAATGTAGAGTTAGAATCCTATAAAGAAGCATTAAATGTGTTGGATGAAATTGAAACTTTGGAGCCTGATCAGGATATCAGAAAAGGTCTATACATTCCAGTAGATTATTCTTTCTTAAGAGAGGATTTAAGACATCAAGCTGGATTAGAGCCTCTCTTAGATAAAGATGTCAAGGTAAAAGATCCAAGTTTGGAGGAAAATGCTGATACAGAACTACCTGCCACATTCGATTTAAACGAAGCCTATCCAAATCCATTTAATCCATCAACTAATATTTCTTTTGATTTGCCTGATAATTCGTTTGTTAAAATAGAGATATTTGATGTGGGTGGAAGATTGGTTTCTACTATCGCTGAAAAAAACTACACATCAGGTACGCATTCCATTAATTTCGATGCTTCCAATTTAGCCAGTGGTATTTATATAGTACGAGCCTTTTTAGGGAGCAAAAAGTTTATGAATAAAATCACTTTGATTAAATAATTGCTTAAAACGGTAAATAGTTTAGTAAACAAAGACCAGAGAGCGCTAACTGCTTTTCTGGTCTTTTTATTTGGAATAGTTTTTCTATCCACTGATCTACTTTACGATCCTTTTCATACACCTAAAAATCTGGTACTTATTATAGCAGGATGTGTGATTATTCCAATCATATTTATCTTGAATTTCAAGTTTAAAAGTCCATTGAATGACTCTTTTAGACTTGACTTTATTGGAGTACTTATGTTGCTGAGAATTATCTATTTAGTAGCAAGCCATCCACACCCAATAAAAAATATTGAAATTACCCTGCTTGTTCTCGTTTCATTATTTGTGATCTATAAAACAGGCTATGTGATGAGAACCAATACTATCGAACGAGTAGTGAACAGGCTATGCTATACGCTGTTTATGTCCGGATTGATTTTAAGCATAATTGGTTTTTTTCAATTTTTTCAATCACTAAGTGTAACAGATCAGGCAATTAAAACTACGGTTATCGGTACTTTTGGTTCACCAAATGCTTTTGGGAACTGGTTGGGGTTATCATTATTGAGTGGGATATTTGTTGCAAAAAACTCACAAAAAAAGTGGGTTCCGCTCATTGGAATTACGATAATAACGGTTTGCCTGATTTTATCTAAGTCCAGAGGAGCTGTGCTGGCAGTTTTGGCTTCTCTTGTGGTTATTTATTTGGTAAAAAGAAAAAGAACTATTCTTCCTTATGTTTCTATAGGAATCTTTATTCTTATTGCAGGACTCCTGCTTTCTTTAATTGATATCAATTCCACAACAGGTCGGTTATATATTTGGCAAATCAGCCTTCAAATGCTGAAAGACAATTTTCTCACGGGTATTGGAATCGGAAATTTTGGGAATGAATTTTTGGATTATCAGGGACGATTCCTAACAGAAAATCCTGACTTTCCATCTTCAAAAGCTGCATTTATCAGAAGCCCGCACAATGAATTTCTTCAAGGTTTTATAGAAGGAGGAATTATTGGCGGGGGAATATTTATTGCTATAACCATTTCTCACTTTGTGAATTTGTTTAGCAATTTAAAGAATGGTAAAAGTGAAAAAGATTTGATTCTATTGGGGTTGAGTGTAATACTTGTAGTACATGCATTGATCGACAGTATCTTTCATTTCACGCCTCAATTAGTCCTTTTCTATTTTTTAGTTGGTTTGTCTAATAGAAAAAAGATTTTTCAAATTAAACTTAAGACGTACATAACTATCCCCTTTTTAATTATACTAATGGTTTTTTCATCTTTTGTAGTTTATAAAAATATTATGGGAAGATACTACTGGAAAAAAGGAATGAGATATTCCGAATCAGCTATGTTCTCATTGTCCATCCCGTACTTTGAAAAAAGTTTAAAATATATTGAATATGGAGAGTTGTATTTCCATTATGGGGCGGCACTTGTACATAATAATAATTCCAGGCGTGGTTTATACTTTCTTGATAAGGCAACTGAAACATTCTTAGATAAAAATATTCCATTAACTGAAAGCGTGGCTTATAATCAGGCTGGTAAATTTAAAAAAGCTATAGAAAAAGCTGATAGAGTACTTTTTTATTATCCGGATTTATTAGCTCCTCATTTACTTAAAGCAGAAAGTTACTACAGATTAGGCGAGTTTGATAATTCTAAGATTGAATTACTAAAGTGTATAAATGAGGAAACTGGCATTAAATCTCCTGATACTAAACAAATTGCCAAAGAAGCATCAGCCCTTTGGATTGAATACGGTTATTGATATTCAAAAACTTAGTGTTCTCTATAGTTTCAGTTGGACTATACTCAATTGAATGAGGATGGAGATTTTGAACCTGAGTTAGGAGATCAGTTACAAATTAAGTTAAAAATAGATGGGCAGGAAGTATTGATTGAAACCAAGAATAATCTTTTTGAGACTTCCGTTATCATTCCTGAAAGAGCGTTGGGAATGGAAAGTTTTGAATAATACAAATAAAGATTTAAGGCTATACAAAAAAATTAAAATCCCTTTCAGTGGTAATTTAATTGAAAAAACTCTCACTAAACAATAAATTCTCTAAATTTTAGAAAAACATGAACAAAGGTTTTTTCTCTTATTATTAGTTATGCCTCTTACAAGTACTCATATATACTCTCAGAATTTAAAGACACAAGAGAGTATAGAAATTGAGTACAATAGAAATTCTATCTATTTAGAATTGTTTGGAAATGGCCTCTTCTATTCAGTTAATTATGAAAGGTCTTTCGAACAAAACCTATCAGTACGTATTGGAGGTTCGTATTTTCCTAATGTGGGTTCTGGTTTTATTTCTTTTGGGCCTCATGTTACTCTACCAATTCTTCTCAACTACCATCTAAAAATTAATAAAAATACATTATTAGAAACTGGTTTTGGTTCTACACTGGTATTTTTAAAAACAGATTCAAACATTTACTTAACATCTTCTATTGGTCTAAAGTCTTTAGATTCAAAAACTGGAAAATTCTTTAGGATCAGTTTAACACCTTACATTGAAAATATAAACAAAAACTTAAGCATTAGCGCTGGGCTTTCACTAGGAAAAACTTTTTGATATTAGGTGTCTAGTGTCGTTAATTGCTATAGTAGTTATTTAGGCCAGAAAATGAGAAACTTAACTCATTTTACCCATTAACCGCCAAAGGCGTGCCTGTGGCAGAATAACCAATAACTTAAGCCAAATTATATGCAAAGCTGATAACTTAATCATTGCTATATTTTCATTATGGTAGCAACACTAGAGCTTACCTTAATAAGCCAAAATCCGCTTCAATTCAGTATTTAAGTAATAATACTTTCCGCTAATTTCTCTTTTTTCTAACAACCTTATTTCAACAAGCTTCGTTAAATAATTTCTGGCGGTATTTTCTGCATAGATTCCTGCATCTGTTAAATGACTAACTTTGGTAAATGGCTGGGTAAAAATTGCCCGTAGCAGATCTTCGGGGCGGCGAATTTTCGTTTCTTTTAATGCCCAATTTTGAGCATGCATTAAGAAATAAGTTTTTTAATGTTTACTAATACTTGAACTTTAAACCTCTATGGCTTCAAAACCTATCTAATTGCACCCACATTTATGTTTATCCTAACCACTGCATTGCTAATTTGGGATTCATACTCATACACTTCCATAATCTTTTCAAGGAGTTTTTCATTAAATTTTCCACCTCTGTTTACAGGCAATTTCAGCAGTACTTCCCAATGAAAATATTTATTCATCCATAAAATTGCTGCGGGAGAAGGACCTAGTACGGGAATATCAGGAACTAATTTCCGTATTACCTGCTTCAACTTGTACGATGCATTTTCAACCTGCGCTTCCCTCTTTCCTTTTAACACAAATTTGATCAATCTGGAGTAAGGCGGATAATATAAAGGCTCCCGATAATTAAGTTCACTTTTAGCAAATCCATCATAATCATGTTTTTGCGCAAATTTCAACGCTTCATTATCAGGCTGACGAGTTTGAATGAATACTTTTCCCAGCTTACTTCCTCGCCCTGAACGACCGGCTACTTGGCTTAATAATTGAAACATTCTCTCCGAAGATTGAAAAGATGGAAACGCCAGTTCGGTATCTGCATCCGTCACCCCAACTACAGTCACGTTTGGGAAATCTAAACCCTTAGCAACCAGTTGAGTCCCCACTAAAATATCAGCTTCTCCTGCGCCGAATGAATCCAGGATTTTTTCATGCGCCCCTTTTCTAGAGGTAGAGTCCCTGTCAAATCTCAAAACCTTTGCATCAGGAAATAGACCTTCCAGCTGCTCCTCAATTTTTTGAGTCCCGGAACCTTGCTCAGATATATGGTCAGAGCCACATTTTTCGCAATTTTTATCTGCTTTTCGGGAATATCCGGAATAGTGACAGATCAATTGATTTTTTCTTTTGTGATAAGTCAGGCTTACTGAACATTCGGGACTTTGTGGAATATGCCCACAAGTTTCGCACTGCAAATAATTCGCAAATCCTCTTCTATTATATAAAAGAATAATTTGTTCTTTTTTCTCCAGAGCTTTTTCCATTGCCATGAAAAGAGGAACTGCCAGATCTCCTTTCATAGCGCCTGTATATTGCTTTAAATCTATGATCTCAACATCCGGAAGTTTTGCAGTTTCGTGCCTTTTCTTTAACTCAAGCAAAATAGCTTTTCCCTTGCTGGTCATTTCCAATGCTTGCATACTTGGCGTTGCCGAACCCATAATAACCACAGAGTTTGCCATAGTTGCTCTGACAATTGCAACTTCTCTGGCATGATATCTGGGAGCAGGATCAATCTGTTTATACGAATTGTCATGCTCTTCATCTAAAATTATAATCCCAAGATCCTGAACGGGCGAAAAAATCGCTGATCTCGGACCTATGGCGATTTTCTTTTCACCGGATTGTAACTTCTTCCAGGAGTCCAGTCTTTCTCTTTCATTCATCCTGCTATGCAGCACAGCAACTTGTTCTCCGAATATTCGATAGAATCGGGAAACTGTTTGCGGAGTAAGTGCTATTTCGGGTACTAACACAATTCCTCCCCTACCACTTTCTAATACTTTTTGCAGCGCATGGATATACACTTCCGTCTTCCCGCTACCGGTGATTCCTTTTAGCAAAAAGTTTGCAAACTCTTTTTTAGTGATCGACTTCTCAATAGTATCAAACACCGATTTCTGCTCTTCATTCAATTCTTTGATGGAGACGGGATCAAACGGCAAATTCAGCGTTTCGGGTTTAGCTTCAACTTCTATAGGTTGAATCCAGTTTTCTTCTTTTAGCTTATTGATGGAGTAGCTTGTAATTCCAAGTTTGTCTGTGTCTGAATTTCTGATAGGAACTTCTTTTGAAGCAAAGATTTCCAATGCTTCCGTCCATTTATAGCTTTTGTCTTGGGTTTCTAAGAATTCTATTGCTGACGAACTGCTTTTTCCATCAGCCCAATCCCAGGCTCGTTCTGTTTTTACCGTAACTTTGATATTCGGTTCTTCCCAAACTTCAATTAGTCCTGCTTTCAACAACTTTTTGAATACTTTGTTTAGTGAAGTGCCATTGTATCTCTTTTTAGCTGAATCGAGGGTTAGAGAATCATCGGATTTAATGTCATCAAAGATCTCTTGTTCATCATCTGTTCTGATTCCTAAACCTTTTGAATCCCCAATTTTCAATCTCTTTCGAGATACAAAATTTAATCCCGCAGGTAACGCCGCCTGTATTACTTCTCCCCAACTGCAAAAGTAAAACCGATGAATCCATTCTGTCAATTTCAATAACTCTTCCGAAAGAATGGGTTCAGTGTCTAATACTTTACGGACTTTTTTGGTTTTGAATGTGGGCTTCTCATTATGAATAACCACTACAACTCCAATCGCAAAATGTGAGCGAAAAGGAACCCAAACACGCATTCCTGTTTCAAGAGTATTCTGAATGGCTATGGGAACCTCGTACGTAAATGTTTTTCGGACAGCGGTTGGAAATGCTATTTCTGCAAATATTGACAAGAGTTCAGCGCTTTAATTTTAATAGTTAAAAGGGCTGAAAGCTTATCCATTTAATTAACTGAAATCAACTGTTACATCGTTAACAGTAAATAAATAAAAATGATCATAATTGGCAGTATAAACACAAGTCCACTTTTGGAATAAGTATATCTTTCACTTTTCATAACTGCCACCTTTCTCATTCTTGTTTTCTTTAGTACACATTACCTTGTTACATCCACTAACTTCTAAATAATTAAAATGTTTCATCATTCGCACCGCATAAACATGCGAAGTAATACAAATCCCAATAAGCAAATATCAATTTCCAAAAAGATATTTGTTATTTGGAAATTGAACATTGGAATTTGTTCACCCCAGCCACCCTTCTCTATCCAGGCTTCGATATTGAATAGCTTCTGCGATGTGGTTCGATTGGATATTTTCGGAATGATCCAGATCAGCTATAGTTCTGGAAACTTTCAAAATTCGGTCGTATGCTCTGGCTGATAAGCCCAGTGAAGTAATTGCTTTCTTCAGTATTTCTGAACTCGCCTCATCTAGCTTGCATACTTTACGTACCATTCTGGTGTTCATTTGTGCGTTTGAATACACGGATTTTAATCCAAAGAATCGTTTGGTTTGCACATCTCTGGCTTTTACAACTCGGGTTCTTATATCTCCTGATGATTCCCCTTTCGCTTTCCCAGAAAGCTCATCGTAACTCACTTTGTTTACTTCGATATGCAAATCAATTCGATCTAAAAGCGGTCCGCTTATTTTTCCCAGATACCGTTGCATAGCTAATGAAGAAGCGCCGTTCATATCCTGCGGATCGTACCAATCTCCCGATGGCGAAGGATTCATAGACGCCACCAACATCACTCTGCTTGGATAAGTCACGCTCATTCTAGCTCTGGAAATAGAAACAAAACCATCTTCCAACGGTTGCCGCATCACTTCCAGTGCACTTCTTTTGAATTCGGGAAGTTCATCCAGAAATAATACTCCGTTATGCGACATCGAAATTTCTCCCGGCATGGGCATACTTCCGCCACCTACCAAAGCTACATCGGAAACCGTGTGATGCGGAGCCCGAAACGGACGAGAGGTTATCAAAGCTTTTCCTCCGTCTAAAATTCCGGAAACAGAATGAATTTTTGTGGTCTCCAATGCTTCTTCTAAAGAAAGTGGTGGTAGAATCGTGGGAATTCTTCTCGCCATCATTGTTTTACCTGACCCTGGAGGACCAACCATGATGGCATTATGTCCACCGGCTGCTGCAATTTCCAAACCCCGTTTTACATTTTCTTGTCCACGAACATCACAGAAATCCATAATCTTAGATTGTCCGTTTTGATTGAAATATGATTTCACATCAACTTCTAGTGGCTCCATGGATCCTCGGTTTTCTAACCAATCTTTTACCTGATTCAGGTGATCAAAAGCAAAAATCTCAATTCCTTCAACTACCGCTGCTTCTGCACCATTTTCCTTTGGAACCACTAAGTATTTAAATCCCTGCTTTTTAGCTTCCACTGCAACAGGAAGAACTCCTTTAATTGGGCGAATTTTTCCATCCAGTGATAATTCTCCTAACATTACCGATTCTTCGAGTTTCTCGGTGTAGATTTGTCCCGACATCCTAAGCAAACCAATTGCAATGGGCAGATCAAAAGCGTTTCCTTCTTTGGGCAAATCAGCCGGCGCAAGGTTCACCGTAATTCTACCCAATGGGTAGAAAGAACCTGTGTTCCTGATCGCCGCTTCTACACGATCTCGGGATTCACTCACAGCTCTGTCCGGCAATCCTACCAAAAAGAATTTTGGCATTCCATTAGTGTGATGAGTTTCTACGTCTATGATGCGCGCATCAACACCAACGGTGGATGCACAAAATACTCGTGCTAGCATAATATTATTCTGTATCTTTTATTATTGTTCTACGTAGTAAGACAAGTTCGGAAGCAATTCCTTACAAAAATTTTCATAAATCACACATATCATGAAGAAAGAAGAAGCAAAATCAAAGGCTAAGCGCGTGTATGAAGAGATTCAAGGCGGAGTGAACGAAGTGATTAGTTCTATCCGGGAAATGATTAAAGAAGGAAGCGCCCGAAAGCTTATCATCAAGAACAAAGAAGGCGAAGTGGTCTTTCAAACTCAGTTGGCATTCGGCGTTGGTGGTGCGGCTTTAGTTGGAGCTATGGCTCCGGTAATTTCAGCGATTGGAATGTTCGCCATGTTCATCAATGATTATCAAATTCTCGTTGAAAAAGAAATTGATGAGGACGAAGATGATTTTTCAGTGGATGCGGAAGTGATCGAAATCACGGAAGACGAAGATGAGGACGAGGAAGAAGAGAATACAGAAGAGACCAAAGCTGAGGAAAAAGAAGAGAAGGAAGAAAAAACCGTAGGCAAGAAGAAGAAAAAAAAGTAGATTAGTTGTTAAGTGAATAAGTGATTGAGTTAATATTCTAAATTTAAACTCGTTCCGAACGTCCTCGTTCGGAATGCAGTCCTGAAGCCTGTCTGCCGACAGGCAGGCTCCAGCTTCAAAAAACCATTACCTCTTAAACTCGTTCCGAACGTCCTCGTTCGGAATGCAGTCCTGAAGCTCCAGCTTAAACTCGTTCCGAACGTCCTCGTTCGGAATGCAGTCCTGAAGCTCCAGCTTCAAAAAACCATTACCTCTT